>JBAXNR010000046.1:0-29481 GCA_037133675.1 Methylococcales bacterium | reverse complement strand
TTGTCGAACAAGGCACACGCGAAGAATTGCTCGCCTTGTGTGGCTTGGATGTGCAGGGCATTTTAACGCAAATTGAGCAGTTTCACGCGTAAACAAGAGGATAAACAATGGATAGATTAAGAAATAAAATTCGTGATATTCCTGACTTTCCCAAACAGGGTATTATTTTTAAAGACATTACCCCGTTGGTTAAAGATCCCGCCACGCTAAGACTTGCAGTGCATTCATTACTTCAGCCGTTTTTAGGGCGGGACATTACTGCTGTTGCTGGCATGGAAGCACGCGGTTTTATTTTCGGATCGTTAGTCGCTTGGGAATTAGGACTACCTTTTGTACCCCTGCGTAAACCAGGAAAATTACCTTACGATGTGCAAAGCGTGTCTTACGATTTGGAATATGGTTCTGCTGTGCTAGAAGCCCATATTGACGCATTTGATAATAATGATCGCGTGTTATTAATTGATGATTTATTGGCAACAGGCGGCACAGCTAAAGCAAGCTGTGAATTAATTGAAAAGCTGGGAGCTACCGTAGAAGCGTGTGCATTCGTGGTAGAGTTGGATTTTCTTCAAGGCAGGGAAAAACTAAAGGGTTACGAAATTCATTCTTTGCTGCATTTTTGATTTTTTTTGCCTACATTAAAGACTCGCTTTATTTTTTTATGTAGGCGTTGCTGTGTGTTACCTCAGGGTGATCTGATGTATTCAGATCATCCTTTTTAGTGTCTGCCAGCACACGTTAATAAGTAGCTTGAATCCAAGTCTAAACGCTTCAACGCCAACAGCTGCCCCGAATAAACGGATTAGTCTTACATAAGCTCTGCGTTCGTATAGCATTGCCAACTCTCAATGCTCCTTTCACGATTATGTTGAAAGTGGTGCGAAGTGTAATTGTGGGCTAGGCTACTGCTAATCCGTTCACGATGACTAATCATTTTATGCAGAAGTTCTATTGTCAATCCTCAACTTAACGTTTAAAACTGACGAAAGCGATTATTTTTGTTATTTTACGCAGTATTATTAACCCTGTTAGTTTTAAAAGGCATCCTCATGATAGACAAACAATCACTACACGGCGAATGGTCATCCCGTTTCGCGTTTATTTTAGCGGCTACTGGTTCAGCGGTGGGGCTGGGAAATATTTGGAAGTTTCCTTATATTGCTGGGGAAAATGGCGGTAGTGCGTTTGTGATGGTGTATGTGGTGTGTGTGGTGTTAATGGGCATTCCTATCATGATGGCGGAAACCATGCTGGGACGGCGTGCTAAAAAAAATCCAGTCGATACCATGCGAACGTTGACGCAGGAAGCAGGGGCGGATTCTCGTTGGCAGTATTTGGCTTGGATGGGCATGGTTGCGGGTTTTTTGATTTTATCGTATTACAGTGTGATTGCGGGATGGGCTTCGGCTTATACTCTGAAAGCGGTGATGGGTGATTTTTTTGGCAGTGATGCACAAAAAACCAGCGTGATGTTTTCTGAGTTTATCAGTAGTCCGATACGGTTGATTTTTTGGCATTCATTTTTTATGCTGGCAACCATGATTATCGTTTCTAAAGGTATTCGTAATGGCTTAGAGAAAGCGGTGCAGATGTTAATGCCTGTGTTGTTTGTCATGATGTTTTTGTTGGTCGGTTATGCAATGACCACTAGCGGTTATTCACAAGGTTTACATTTTTTATTCAGTCCAGATTTCAGTAAAATCACGGGCAAAGTGGTGTTGACTGCGATAGGGCAAGCGTTTTTTAGTTTGGGTTTAGGCATGGGAACGATGATGATTTATGGTGCGTATTTGCCGAAAAATGTGTCGATTGCTAAATCGACTATTATTGTGGCTAGTGCGGATACCATTGTTGCCTTATTAGCAGGGATAGCGATTTTCCCTATTGTGTTTGCCAATGGCTTACAGCCCGATTCAGGGCCTGGTTTGGTGTTTGAAACTTTGCCGATTGCCTTTGGCAATATGACGGGCGGCTGGTTGTTTGGGGTATTGTTTTTTGTCATGTTAGTGGTGGCGGCGTTGACTTCTTCGATTGCATTGATAGAACCTGCGGTGGCGTGGTTGATAGAAAGCAAAGAGATGACTCGTGATCAAGCCTGCGTTAGAGCGGGTTTAGTGGCGTGGGCATTGGGCTTTGTGACCGTGTTTTCCTTTAATCGCTGGGCGGATGTGCATTTTTTCGGGCAAACGCTGTTTGAATTAATTGATGGTTTGACTGCTAATATTATGTTGCCTGCGGGCGGCTTTGCGATTGCCATTTTTGCAGGTTGGATGATGAAACAGCAACACACCGAACAAGAGCTAGCTTTGCCCACTATGCAATACAAAATCTGGAAAGTATTAATCAGCTATGTCGCTCCAGCGGCTGTATTTGTTATTTTTCTTCATGTGCTAGGAGTGCTGTAATGACCACGGTTATTCAAAAAAGTGCGTTGGTAAAATATTCTGCACAACAAATGTTTGATTTAGTAAATGATGTTGAAGCTTATCCGAAATTTTTACCGTGGTGTGGAGGAGCGAAGATTCTAAAACGCGAAGCTGATTTTTTTGAAGCCGAATTATTAATTGCTAAAGCGGGTTTTCATAAAACATTTTCTACCCGCAATTGCATAGATCAAGGCGGAAAAATGACTATATCGTTACTCAATGGACCTTTTTCGCGCTTAGAGGGCGTGTGGAATTTTATGCCGCTACGCGAAGATGCCTGCAAAATTTCCTTGGATTTAGAATTTGAAATGCCAGGACTATTAGCGAGCTTGGCATTTGGCGCGGTGTTCAACCAAATTTGCAATACTATGGTGGGCTCTTTTACCACTCGCGCTAAAGAAGTATATGTCTGAGTTGCTTGCTATTGAAGTCGCCTACGCCACGCCTGAACAACAGCTTATTATTGCGTTAAATGTGGATGAGGGTGAGACAGTGGAAACGGCTATTTTGGCTTCTGGGTTATTGACACGTTTTACTGACATTCATCTATCTGTCAATGCGGTGGGTATTTTTGGCAAAGTGTGTGAACTAAATCAAGTCTTGAAAGCAGGCGATAGAGTAGAGATTTATCGCCTATTACATAATGATCCCAAAGAAGCGAGACGGCAACGTGCGGCTAAGGGTTAAAAATTCAATTCTTGGATTCAAGTTATTAATGGCTAAACTTCTGCACATAAGGTAAAAAAAATGGATGAACCCGAAAACTTTCAAAATAATCTGCTGGAAATAAAAAATCTACTCGCTAGACACAAATTAGTAGAAACCTTAGTCCATAAACAGAACTTAGTTGAGTTACAACGATTACTTGAGCAACTTGATGCAGAGGCAATTTCTTGCATTTTGGAGGTGTTTTCCGCCGATGATCGCCAAATTATCTGGTTGTTAATTAAGGAGGATCGTAAAGAAGATATTCGTTTAGTTATGTCCTCGAAAGTACGCACAGAACTATTTACTGAGGTGAAGCATCGAAATCGCAACGCCGTCATTCGTGCGTTTGATCTTCACGAGGGACGCTTGCGGCAAATTCCAATCGAAACCAAAGAAGATTTAACCAATACCCAACCCATCTGGGTTGATTTAGTCATGCCTGAAGAAGAGCAATTGGCGTGGGCAGAAGATATTTTCGGCGTGGAACTTCCTAATCCGCGTGATTTAACAGACCTAGAAACCAGTGCGCGGTTTTATGTAGAAGATAATGGCGACATTCATCTACATTCTGATTTTCTGCTTGATCTTAAGGATGAATCACGCAATGTCGCGGTTGCTTTTGTGCTTAATAAGGAGACGTTATTCTCAGTAAGAAGCAAAGAATTGCCCGTGTTTCGTTTGCAACGCTTACGCGCCCGCGCTCTATCAGGCTATGTGTCAGAAGCAAAAGACGTGTTACTTGATCTTTATGCGGCTGAGGTAGAATATTCGGCTAACGCGCTGGAAGATGTTTATAGTGAGTTAGAAGAAGTTGGACGGCAAGTGTTCAAGTCACAAATGACAGACGAAGAAGCAGGAAGGATTCTTGCTGCTATCGCGGAAGAAGAAGACCTTAATGGACGCATACGACGTAATGTTCTCGATACGCGCCGTGCTTTGTCGTTTCTAATGCGTGGACGTTTTTTATCAAAAGCCCAGCATGAGGATGTACGCGAAATTTTGCGTGACATTGAATCGCTAGATGGACATACAGCGTTTTTATTTAATAAAATTAATTTTCAAATGGATGCTACGGTCGGTTTTATCAATATCAACCAGAATAAAGACATTAAGCGGCTGACAATTATCAGTGTTATTTTTATGCCACTCAATGTATTAGCAGGAATGGGGGGGATGTCGGAGTTTTCGATGATGACGCAAGGAATTCCATGGCAAATCGCTTATTCCTGCTTCTCAATAGGTTTAATCTTTGTCGGTTGGTTGACTTTTGTTGGTTTGAAATTCTTTGAAAATCGCAAACCAAAAAAACCAGATGTTAGCGACCAAAATTCTTAGTCGCAACCTTCAGCGAGATTAAAATTCAACGTGTGCTTTAACACCATACACATTGACAGGGCCACGATCACCGTTAAAAGCAGGGTTGATAATACGTTGATAATCAGCGGTTAGCCATGTTGGACCAATTAAATTTATGCTGTAAAAAATCTCAATACCTTTTTCTGCTTTCCAGTTAAGCTTGCCATCACCAATAAAACCATCTACGCCGCCTGCGTTAAGATAGGCGGCGTGTTGTTTGGAAATCCAGTTTTGTGCATAGCCGATACCCAATGTGTCTTTACGTCTATCCCAGCTTGTACCTTTAACTAAACCACCCAGCGAGATAGAACGATCTGTTGACGTGTAGGAATATACTTCCGTTTTACCGTCTGAATACATCCCTCTAAAGAACAAACCTATGTCATCAGCAACTTGTTGTTCTAAGTTTATGCCAATGCCCATTTTGATGTTTGGTTTTCGCGCCCAACATAAATCAGGAGCGGAGGCATTAGCTGAATCATAGTTAAAGCCTGTACAAGTAGTGGCATTTTTATTGGGATCAGCTTGCCATGCGGCTAAGGCATCCGTCCAACTACCCATGTTTTCACGATTGCGATAAGCCAATAAGCGTACCGCGCCAGCTTGTTGATATAAAATGTGGCGATGTTCAAGTTCGACTTGATCGCCGTAATACTTAAATATTCTTAAATCGATCGGTAGTTGATTTGGTTCTTTTGGCCCAGCTATATGGGCAAAGCGAAAAGTCCAGTCATCATGATAATATTCAGCAGTAATACCATCCGTGTAACCGCGTGCATCAGCGGCAAAGTCATAAGCGGCATGGGTCATAAATGCCATATTGTTAAACTGACGGCGTAAATTGCCTGCAAACGTGTTTTGGTCAAAAAAATCCAAAATACTGAAATTACCGATTCTAAATACTAAACGATTGTTGGCTACCGTTGTCCCTAATTGCATAGGCGCGGAATCGAGGTGAATGCTGTCACCACCTAAATCAATTGTTTGTTTAAAAAAGAACCGTGAACGATACAAAATAGGTGTAACAGTACCGCTTTTTTGTAGCTCAAAGTTTTGAATCAACCCACCCAAGCCTTTTAAATCAGAAAATGCTTTTTCAGAAATCACTTCAGGAACAACGTAAAGCTCGCCGCCTTGCCATGTTTTAAGTCCAAAATAAAAAGTCGCTGTCCCCGTAAAGCCATTTTCACTGTGTGGTACAAGCGAGTTAGGCGTACCGTTTAAGTTGCTGTAAGCCCCACGAACAGTGCCTTTCCAACTCTCAATGTAAGTTAGCTGTCCGTAAGCATTCCAACGTTCGTCTTTAAGATCGTGTAGACCCTCTTTAGCCAGTGCGTTCATAAAAGAGAAGGGAACTTCATCAGCTATTGATTCAGCGGAATAGCTGTTAGCGAATATGAAAAAACACAGCAGGTAAAGCAATAAAGAGGTTCTATCCAAAAACATAAAGTCCATTACTATAAAAAAGGCAAAAAGGTTATTGTATATGTATAGAATGACTATTTGATTAAAAACACTTTTGCCAACGCCAAAAAAATAAAAAAACCCATTGAATCGGTGATGGCGGTGAGTATGACGCTGGTTCCCACTGCTGGGTCGTAGCCAAATTTATGCCGTACTAAAGGAATTGCCAATCCCACCAGCACAGCGACTAATAAATTAATAAACATCGCGCTTGCCATAACGCCTGATAATGCCACATCCTGATAAAGCAAAAAACTCACTAAGCCCATAATCAGCCCAATGAACGTGCCATTAATGATCGCCAAGGTCAGTTCTTTTTTAATTAGTCGCCAAACATTAGTAGGCGTGATTTGCCCTAATGCCAAGGAGCGAATAATCAACATACTGGTTTGATTCCCCGTATTACCTCCCATTGCGGCAATAATAGGCATGAGAGAAGCCAACGCGACTAATTGCAAAATAACGTCTTCAAATACGCCAATAATGCGCGTGGAGGCAAACGCAGTGACCACATTAACCAATAACCAGCCCCAACGGTTTCTGGCACTCTTCCAGACACTGGAAAATAAATCTTCCTCTTCATCGACACCCGCTTGACTCAATAAATCTTCATCGGATTTTTCACGGATAAAATCCAAAATGCTATCGATACATAACCGTCCTTGTAGCTTGCCGTCATCATCGACGATGGGTGCGGAAATCAAATCGTAGCGTTCAAAGGCACGCGCCACTTCGGCAGTTTCTTGATAGCCTTGAAAACGCACAAAATCCGTCACCATCACATCCGCTACTTGTAAAGCAGGACGATGGGTCAATAAGCGTTGCAAAGGCAAAACGCCTTGAACAACATTGTTTTGATCGACAACAAATAATTTATCGGTATGGCTAGGTAATTTACCTAATTTACGAATATAAACAATGACGGCTTTTAAATTAAGATCATTGCGTATAGTAATCATGCCAAAATCCATCAGCGAACCAATTTGATTTTCTGAGTACGCCAAAATAGCGTTTAAATCGCTACGCTCCTTACCGTTTAAAGAACGCAGAATTTTTAACATCGCTCTTTTAGGAATATCCGCCGCAATATCTGCAATTTCATCGGTATTAAGTTGACTGGCAACGCTGGCAAGTTCTTCTGCCTCCATGCCTGAAATCAAGGTTTGCCGAACTGCGTCGGATACCTCTAATAACACCTGTCCTTCGTGGTCAGTTTTAATTGCCTCCCATGCGATTTGTCGTTGATCTAGTGGTAAAGATTCCAGAATAGCGGCAATATCCGCTGGATGTAACTGAGAAAATTTATCTTGCAGCCGAGTTTGCTGTTGTTTATGCAGTACCGTTTCAATCAAATCCGTGGTCGTCACATCTCTCTGAACCAGCGACTTTTCCAGTTGCTGCTTTTCCAGTAAGGTGATGACTTCTTGCAGTTGCTGTTGTAAAAACAGCTCAGGATGGAGCTTGCCAACGGATGATTGCGTCATATTTTTAACTTAGCGGGTGGTAGTGCGCGTTAAAATTTCTTGCCATAGCGCGTTATAAGCCTTTATAGCAGGGCTTTTATGACTATAAACACCCAGCGGATTGAGTTCCAAGCCCATACGCTCAACCTCACTAGCATAAGGAATAGCCGTGCTTAGCGTGTCGGGGTAAGTTTCGTTAAGATGCGCGATAATATCAAGGTGCATTTTTTTTCGCTTATCCACCATAGAAAAAAACGGCAGCAAAGTCAGCTGGTCTAGTTGCTTTTCGACCAGAACAGTTTGTAATTGATTTAAGGTTCTTACCGACAAGGTGGTAGGAATAATGGGCGACAACAGCACATCAGATGCTTCAAAAACCGCTTCCGATAATAAAGAAATATTGGGCGGACAATCCAAAAAAATAAAATCGTAGTCTGCCATCAGTGGTTTTAGCAATTTTTTAAGTTGCCTAGTCGGTTTTTTCTTCTCATCTAATAGCAAATCCAAATTACGAAGAGAAAAATCTGCGGGTAGCAAATCCAGATTATCAAAATCAGTGCCTTTAATCAGTCCATCTAGTGGTTGTTTGCCTGCAATTAAATCCTTACTACCGCCTTTAATTTTAGGCTTAATACGAAAATAATAACTGCTCGCACCTTGCGGGTCTAAATCCCATATCAACGTTTTATAACCATTACGCGCAGCAATAAAGGCTAAATTAACTGCGCTTGCCGTTTTACCAACACCGCCTTTAATACTATATAACGCTAATATGGTCATTCGATATTCCTGTGTTGCCTACGCTTAAGAGACTGTGAAAGTATAAAAAACATCGTCATTCCAGCATGGATGCTGGAATGACGGGTTTGAAGATTGTTGCATAAGACAAGGAATGTTTGCTTGAAATTATAATAGTTTCACAGTCTCTTAAGCATTAAGCCACTAATAGGGCGGTATTTTAGCGTAACTGAAGCAAGTTGTTTTGTTTGATTCAAATTTCATCGAGTAAACGTGTATTAGATTGTTAGAGAAAATCCCAGCAACTTAATAATACTGTCATCTACCCTTGTCTATAATCCAAGCCTCGTCAACTTAGCCTAGGAGTTATTGCCATGTACTGTAAAAAACCACGCTATTTTTCGCGCCCCACTGCTCTAACGGTGGCAGTCGCTATATTACCGCTATTGTTTTCAATGAATGCCACCCAAGCGAGTGACGTACCACTAATGGAACAAGGTATTCAAATCGGTGATATGGCAAAGGGACGTGCTGTTATCTGGAGTCGTGCTGACCGTCCTTCTCGCATGATGGTGGAATATGCTTTCAACGAGCAGTTTACTGATGCCCGCACGATTCGCGGCACTTACGCAATGGCAGAAACCGACTTTACTGCCCGTCAAGATTTAGTTGATCTTCCCGAAGGTAAAGACGTTTACCTTAAAGTTTGGTTTGAGGGTCTCACTAATGCTCGCGGCAAAAGCGACCCTGTCACTGGACATTTTCGCACGGTAGGAAAACATGATGACATTCGCTTCGTTTGGGGTGGTGATACCGCTGGTCAAGGTTGGGGTATCAACGAAGCTTTCGGGGGTATGAAAATCTATGAATCCATGCGTAAAGTTGAACCACAATTTTTTATTCAAAGCGGCGACAATGTTTATTCTGACGGCCCTATTTTACCAACAGTAACCGCTGAGAATGGTCAAATCTGGACGAATCTGGTTACGCCAGAAGTCAGTAAAGTTGCTGAAACCTTAAACGAGTTTCGTGGTCGCTACAAATACAATCTACTCGACAAAAATCTACGCCGCTTCAATGCTGAAGTACCGCAAATCTGGCAATGGGACGATCATGAAGTGGTCAATAACTGGTCGGATTCTAAAGATTTGAGTAAAGACAGTCGCTACACGGTTAAAGATATACCACTATTAATCGCCCACGCCACCAAGGCATTTCATGAATACGCACCGCTACGCCCACACGATGCAGAGGAATCTGAACGTGTGTATCGGAAAATATCTTATGGCAAGTTACTGGATGTGTTTGTACTGGATATGCGTAGCTATCGCGGTCCTAATACCGCCAATCTGCAAACACAGGAAAGTGCTGAAACTGCATTTCTTGGTGAAACGCAATTGGCTTGGTTACAGAATGAGTTGAAAAATTCTGATGCAACGTGGAAAGTAATTTCTGCTGATATGCCTATCGGACTGAATATTGGTGATGGCACTGATGCTCAAGGTAAGGCGCGGTGGGAAGCGGTTGCCAATGGTGATAACGGTGTTGCTGTTGGTCGTGAACTGGAAATTGCCAAATTGCTGAAATTCATCAAGCATGAGCATATCGATAATCTCGTTTGGTTGACCGCCGATGTGCATTACGCAGCAGCCCACTATTATGATCCTGCCAAAGCTCAAACCAAAGACTTCGCACCGTTTTGGGAGTTCGTAGCTGGCCCTTTAAACGCAGGTTCATTCGGTCCCAACACCACTGACGCTACTTTTGGTCCACAAGTGGTATTTAGCAAAGCACCACCCGCAGGACAGGTCAATCTGTCACCTTACGCTGGCTTGCAATTCTTCGGTGAAGTCAATATCGATAAAAAAAGTCGTGCCTTGACCGTCGATATGAAAGACATCAACGGTGCTAGCGTGTTCAGCAAAACACTACCCGCTGAATCAGAACACGAACACGAGCGCGATTAATAGATGCTGCCAAACGGTGTCTGCCGTCTGGCAACTTCCACTCACAATAAAAAACAACCACTTAAATATTTTGAGGACGTATCATGTTAAATAAAGTTTGCAAATTAACCGTCTTGGCAGCGGCGACGTTTGCTATTCTCGGTGTACAAAACGCTGTACAGGCAGCATCTTATAGTGAACACGCGAATACGCATCCCATCGTTATCGGTCATCGTGGTACGGCTGGTTATCGCCCTGAACACACTATTCAAGGTTATACCTTGGCTATTGAATTGGGTGTTGATTTTATCGAACCCGATTTAGTGTTGACTAAAGACGGTTATATGATTGCTCGTCACGAGCCGATGATAGGCGGAACGACTGACGTAGCTAATCACCCAGAATTTGCAAGCCGCAAAACTAAACGCATGGTCGATGGTGTTGAATACAACGATTGGTTCGCCACTGATTTCACCCTAAAAGAAATCAAAACGTTGCACGCAATTCAATCTAATGCCAAGCGCGATCAACAATATAATGGTCTTTTTGAAATCCCGACTCTGGATGAAGTGATTTCTTTAGCCAAAAGCAAAAGCAAACAAACTGGACGCACTATCGGTATTTATCCTGAAATCAAGCACTCCACTTATCACGCTACCGTAGAAGACGCTAACAATAAGCCATTGTTTGGGCTGAATTTTTTTGAAAATAAATTGCTGAAAAAACTGCATGACGCTTATGGAAACACGGCTTGCGCCCCTGTATTTATTCAGTCATTTGAAGTCAGTAATCTGAAGTATTTGAGTGGTAAGACCGACATTCAACTGGTGCAATTGATTGATGCGGATGATGTTAATGCTGACGGATCAATGTCATTAGTCGCTCCGTACAAACAACCTTACGACTTGGTAGTTGCTGGCGATACCCGCACTTTCGCAGACTTACTGACCGAAGAAGGTTTGGAGTTTGTTAAATCCTACGCCGATGCAGTAGGTCCTTGGAAACCTTATCTGGTAAAAACTGTAGACGATGGCGTTGACCGTAACGGTGACGGCAAACTTACTATCAATGACCGTCGTGTTGACGGTAGCACGGGGGTGTTAGAAACAGCACATGACAAAGGCTTGCTAGTTCACACATGGACTTTCCGCAACGATGCCAGTGGTTATGGTTTCAGCGACCCTAAACAAGAAATGACCTATTATTTTGATTTTGGTGTGGACGGTTTGTTCACAGATTTTGCCGATACAGGGGTTGATGCCCGCAATGCCTCAATTAATGCGGGCAAGGTTAGTCGTCCGTTTGGGCAATGTAAAAACCAACATCATCAGCACGATCATGAAGATCATGAGCGTCACGATGTCCGCTAAATTGCAGTAATCTCTTCTCGTTGTGTAGGTGCGAATTCATTCGCACCTACTTAATCCAACGGTAACTCAGCGGCTTTTTTAGCATCGACTTTTTTCAAAAACGGCGCAACACATAAGGCGGCTAAAAAGATAAATGAGATGGTTTGAAATAAATTATTAAAGGTCATTACTTCTGCTTCGCGCCACGCTAAGGCGTTGAGTTGTTTTAAAGCGGCAGTCGTGGGGTCGGCAATTAAGGCATTAGTCATGGTGTGCCTTAAGCCCATTAATAATTCTTGTACGGGTGCATCGGTGGCAGTCACTGATTCGCGTAGCGTGGCATAATGGGTTTTGTTGAGAGATAACATTGTCGTGTTTGCAACGGCTAAACCAATCGCGCCACCTAGATTACGCATTAAATTGTATAAGCCACTGGCGTTTTTGACTTCCTCAACGGGCAGTAATCCTAATGTCAGGGTATTAATCGGTAAAAAACACAGCATTAACGCACCGCCGCGTATCGCTTGGGGTAGAAAAAACTCCCAATAGCCTGATTCGGCGGTGAGTTGTCCGTTTAACCATGATCCTAAGGCAAATAATCCCATGCCTAGCCCTAACATGACGCGCAAATCGAGTTTCTTTTCTAAACCACCTGCAACAAAAGCGGATAGCAGTTGAAATAATCCGACGACCATCAAGTATTGCCCAATTTGCAAGCTGTTTAAACCTTTAACACTGGCTAAATACACAGGGGTTAAATAAATAATGGTGTATAAACCTACGCCTAACACAAAACTATAACCGCAACCAACGGCAAAATTTAGATTTTTAAAAGCGTATAAATCAATAATCGGATGGGGGGTTTTTAATTCCCACCACAACATAGTTACGCCACTAATAATTGCGACAACGGTTAAAGACAATATTAAATTATCTTCAAGCCATTGGTCTTTCGCGCCTTCTTCAAGGACAAATTGCATACAGCCCAAAAAAATGGCAATCAATCCAATACCGATAAAATCAATTTTTTGTAGTAATGCCCAATCGGGTTTGTCGATGTCGAGAAATTTCCACACAAAAAAGCATACCAACATTCCTGGTACAAAATTGATTAAAAATAATAAATGCCAGCTATAAGAATCAGTTAAATAGCCGCCTAACACAGGGCCGATAGTCGGTGCCATGGTGACAATTAAGCCTAACACTATGCCCATCGTCGGTTGCAAACGTGGCGGAAATAAAATGAAAATAATCGTGAAAGTCATGGGAATCATCGCACCACCCATAAAGCCTTGAATACAACGAAACACGATCATCGATGGTAAATTCCACGCAAACGCACACGCTAAACTCGCCAGCGTAAAACCTCCCGCTGAGATAACGTATAAATAGCGGGTGGAAAATACCCGCCCTAACCAACCCGACAAAGGAATAACAATGACTTCGGCAATTAAATACGAAGTTTGCACCCACGCAATTTCATCTTGAGTGGCAGATAATCCCGCTTGAATTTCTTGCAAAGAACTGGCGACAATTTGAATATCCAACACCGCCATGAATACACCCACTGCCATGCTAAAAAAACCTATCCATTGCCCAGTGGTTAGGATTCTTTCACCTGTTTCTTGTGTCTGTGTCATGAACTTTTAACACGCACTTTGAGAGTGACGGACAAGCCAGATTTTAATAATGCAATATCGGTATTGTCATCAAAAACGATTTTCACAGGCACACGGCGCACGATTTTGGTGAAGTTACCTGTGGCATTTTCAGGCGGTAAAATACTAAATTCTGAACCACTGGCAGGGGAAAAACTGGCAATTTTGCCCGTAAAGATTTTATCAGGATAAGCATCGATATGAATTTCAACAGGCTGACCGATGCTCATGTGCTGCAATTGGGTTTCTTTAAAATTGGCTTCCACCCAGATTTTTTTGGTTTCCAGTAAATACGCGAGTGCCATACCCGTCTGAACATGAGAACCGATTTGCACGCCACGATGTCCAATCACTCCATCAAATGGTGCGACAATTTTCGTGTGTTCTACATCGAGTTTTGCCAATTCGACTTGTGCTTGTGCTTGTTTAACTTGGGCTTCGGTTTCGGCAATTTCACTGTCGAAACTGCTTAATTGGTTTTGTTGCGCACTAGCCGCCGCTTGTGAACCGCGTAATTCGGCTTCGGCTTGTTTGGATTCTGATTGTATTTTATCCAAGGATTGACGCGGTGCAGAACCACGTTCAATCAGGGTATTAAATCGTTTTAAATCTTGATTAATTTGCTGGCGTTTCGCTTCAACGGCTGATACTGCCGCGCCTGCACTGGCAATATGAGATTTTTGGGTGTTTTTATTGGCGCGTAGCTGTTGAATATGAGCGAGTGATTCAGCGACTTTCGCTTCTGCCTCCGCAAGTTTAGCTTGATAATCGCGGTCATCAATCACGGCTAATAATTCGCCTTGTTTGACCGCTTGATTATCCTCAATCAGTAATTGAGTAATACGCCCATCTACTTGCGGAGTAATTAACACGCTATTACTTTTTAAATACGCATTATCGGTGCTTTCATAATTTTGCCGTTCCATTATCCAACGAAACAAAAAAAATGCCGCTCCACCGACAATAAGTAAGACGAAAAATCCTGTAAAAAAACGCTTCATAATGACCTTGATAAACTAAACTGTTTAGTTTATTCTAAACCATTCTTCCCTGTTAGCAAGTGTTGTTTCAAAAATGACTGAATCGATTGAAAGTCCTAGTGCCAAACGGCAAGCCATTGTCCAAGCGGCTACGCGCTTATTTTTAACCCATAATTATCGTAGCGTCAGCATGGAGAAAATTGCCGCTGCCGCGCCTGTTTCCAAAGCCACGTTATATAACCACTTCACAGGCAAGCCGCAATTACTGGCAGCAGTTGTCAGTGAGCTGTGTACTTCGTTATTACAAACCATGACCCAAACATTATCGGAAGACGATGATGCCGAGCAAACCTTACAAAAAATTGCCGCCTCTGCGGTCGAATTGATGTATTCGCCTGACGGTTTAGCCATTTATCGATTGGTGATTGCTGAAATCCACGCATTTCCTGAATTAGGACAGGTGGTTTATGACAACGGGCCACGCTTGGCATTAAATCAATTAGAAAGCTATTTGCGCCAGTTGCAAACCAGCGGTTGCTTCAACATCCCCGATACTTACTTTAGTGCCGATGCGTTTTTTAGTTTATTAAAAGGCGATTTACATTTTCGGTGTTTATTAGGCATACAAGCTGCTCCAACCGAAGCCGAAAAAGTACGCTTAATCGAATCAGTCACACGCTTTTATTTGCGGGGAATTATGTATGCTGGACAATCGTAAGCTAATCGCCGCGCTGGGCATGGCAATAGTTTTTATCTCGACTACAAGTCATGCGGAAACCCTAGAAACGGCTTGGACAATCGCACTGGACAATAATCACCAGATTAAATCGTCTCAGGCGAATACATCAGCATCAGAACAACAATTACAATCCGCACAAGGGCAACGCCTGCCAGAACTCAATGTCAGTACGGGCTACACCCAATTGAGTGCAGTGCCTACCGCCAAAGCTACTTTTAATGGCGATACTTCACAATTTGCAGTTTCTCAATCAGGCAGTGCCAAAGCGCAAGCAATGGTTAGCGTACCTGTATACACCAGTGGACGCATCAGCAATAATATAGGCGCGGCAGAATCTAGCTTGCAAGCCGCACAGCACCAAGAAGAAACCACTGAACTTAATCTTAAAATGCAGGTAGCAGAAGCATACATCAATGTATTACGCGCAGAAAGTGCGGTAAAAGTTGTGCGTAGTCATGTCGAAAGCCTGACTGCTGATAGCAAAGATGTTAACGACCGCTTTGAACAAGGCATCGTTGCTAATAATGACGTATTAGCTGCCAGTGTTGAACTTGCCAATGCCGAACAACAGCTAATTAAAGTTGCTCATCAACTCGACAATGCCAAAACCACTTATAATCGCCTACTGGATCGCAGTTTAACCGCAGAAGTGAATCTGGATAACCGTTTACCTGAGCTACCCGCTGGCACATTAGACGAACTAACCCAAAACGCCCTCAAACAACGCCCAGAATTAACGGTATTAAATGCGCAAATTGACGCACTGCAACAACAAGCGGAAAGCGTCAACGCCAATCGCTTGCCACAAGTCAATGTCAACGGCGGCTATCAATATCAACAAAACCGCTATCAAGCCCACGAAGGATTATGGGTAGCAGGTATCAACATGGACTGGAAACTATTTGACGGCAGCACAGGACACAAAACCGATGCCCTAAAAAGCCAAGCCATTGCCCTCAAAGAACAGCGCGATGATTTAACCAGCCTTATGGCATTGGAAGTCAGGCAAGCATGGTTAGAAATTGAAGAAACCAAAAAACGTCTACAAACCGCTGAAAAAACCATCGCCCAAGCCGATGAAAATCTAAAAGTCGCCACCGACCGCTATCAACAAGGCTTAACGATTCACACCGAAGTATTGGCCGCTGAAAACTTACGTTTAACCAGCCACGATAATTTCAGCAATGCGCAGTTTGATGTCGCATTAGCTCGTTTACATTTACGGCGAGCGGTGGGGGTTTTGTAAATATTAAGGTTCGACTTTCACATCAAATCACTTCAAAAATCCGATAAAGTCTTAGGTGGTATCGCCGCTCTTAACGCATTCAACACGGCTAATACATCAATCAATTCTTGAGCAATCGCACCTGCGACAGGGGATAAATAACCTAAGCCCGCAAACACCATGCCGATGACGCTGAGTATCATGCCACCTATTGCACTTTGTAGGGCGATTTTGCGCATACGTTCGCCGATGTGTAGTAGTTCATCTACTTTTAATAACGAGCTGTCCATAATAACTGCATCGGCCGCTTCGCCTGTAATGTCGCTGTTTTGACCGAAGGCTATGCCAATAGTGGCGGCGGTTAACGCAGGAGCATCGTTGATTCCATCGCCTAGAAAAACGGTTTTAGCTTTGCGGGTTTCTTCGCGCACGATTGCCAGTTTTTGTTCTGGGCTTTGGCTGAAAAAAACGTGTTCTATGCCGACTTTTTCAGCAAGATAGCAGACTTCGGATTCTCTATCGCCTGATACTAACATGACTCTATCAAATAGGTGATTGGGTTGCAGGTGGTTGATGAATGAGGAGCTATCGGTACGCACTTCATCTCTGAATTGCAAGGTTGCCGCGTAAGCATCATCAATCAATACCACGCATTCTAAGCCACCGCTAGTTTCGGGGAGTTGAGCAATATCAGCGGCATGATTGGCTTCAAAAAATTTGCGGCTGGTAATTTGTATTTGTTTGTCTGCGACAATGCCTTTTAACCCTTCGCCTGATAATTCGGTGATATGACTGACAGGTAATAAGGTTAGATTGGCTTTTTCACCTGCTTTAACAATGGCACTGGATAATGGGTGTTTGGAATAACGTTCTAAACTGGCAATCAGTGCCAACACTTCAGGTTCGGTGTGGTTCGCGCTAGTAAGCAATGCGGTTAATGAAGGACGACCATAAGTCAGCGTACCCGTTTTATCAAAAATCGCGGTGCGGCAAGTGCCGATGGTTTCTAAAATGGCAGGATTTTTAATAATGATTTCTCGCCGTGCTGCCAATGAAATCGAACTAATGATAGTGACAGGAATGCCAATTAGCAATGGGCAGGGCGTGGCAATCACTAACACGGCTAAAAAACGAATCACATCACCGCTAATAAACCACGCCAGCAAGGCGATAACAACCGCGATAGGTGTGTACCACGCGCCTAGTTGATCGCCTAAACGGCGTAAGTTGGGGCGATTTTGTTCCGATGCTTTCATCACTTCCATGATTTTGGAATACCGTGAATCGACAGCGAGTTTATCTGCGCGAATGGTTAAGGCGTTGTCACCATTGACAGCCCCCGACATCACAGTAGAGCCGCTGGTTTTGGACATTAAATAAGGTTCGCCTGTGAGATAAGATTCATCCATCGTGCTTGAACCTTCTAACACCGTACCATCCACAGGACAAAGTTCATGCGGCAAAATAAGTAAACTATCACCGATGTTAACCTTGTCGGTGCTAATATCGACCAGCTTTTCACCTTCTTTGCGATGCGCAACCGAGGGCATACGTTTGGATAAGGCTTCTAACACGGAGGAGGCTTTGCGTATCGCATAGGTTTCTAATGCCGCGCCGCCTGAAAGCATTAATACCACTAAGCTACCCGCTAGATATTCATGTAAACAGATAGCGGTAACGATGGATAAACCTGCCAACAAATCCGCGCCAAAATCACCGTGTATTAATTTCGCTAATAATTGATAGAGCAACGGCAATCCGCCCAGTATTAATACCGCTATTAATGGCAGTTGCACTTGTTGCAGGGAAAATACACTTTGTCCCTGCCAAAGTGTTTCGATGGCTGTGCTTAGTGTGCTGTTAAATGACCAGTGATAGACTTCATAGCCTGTATCCAGCCAATAGCGCAACACTAAATAAGTGCCTATACCCAGCAAACTTAACAGGGCAATGCTATTTTCTATTTTTAACTCGGCTTTGGTTATCATAGATTAAGGTCTCTTTTTGTTACCATTAAACATCGCTCTGGCTAGATTTTCGCGGTGAATAATACTTTCAACGACGACACCAATAACATGAACAATCACTAATACTATCGTAAAATTAGCGAACAACTCATGGATTTCTTCCCAGAAGTGTTCATGACTGTTACCGATAAACGCTAAAATCCCAGCTCCTTTATCCGCACCATAAACCGCTAAACCTGTAACAACTGTCATCAATAAACTAAGCAGTAACAGCACTATCATTGCCGCGCCCGCTGGATTATGACCGATATAGCGTTTGGCTTTAGCTTGCATGAGGTCTTTCAGATAAGCAATAGACAACATTGGGCTACATAGAAATTGACTAAAGCGTGCATACTCATTGCCAATAAAGCCCCACACAATACGAAACACCAGTAACCCCGCCACTAAATACCCAGCCCAAACATGAACAGTTAATAAGTCATCTTCAGTAAAATAAGCGACAAAAAATGCCGTCACCAATAACCAATGAAAAATGCGCAATGGCAAATCCCAGACTTTAATTAATTCTTCTGATTTCATTTCTTGCTCCAATTATCATTAAATAGATTATTTAATCTGAGTTTGGCATAAAAAACACTGCCTTTCTCAGCTACAACGGTAAACTATGAGAATAACACAGAAGCTACGGTTTTAACCTTTAACTATCTATGACAATTTCATGAAACAGCAAACTGCGTGGTAAAAGCTGGAAAGTTAACTGTAAACAGGTAAGGTTTGAATGAGTGCCGACCCCCAATATTTGCGTATAGATGATTGTTTTTGTTGGGGTTACTATCTCGAAAAAGTCGGTAAAGAGTAAGCGCACCAACCCGCAGCGAGACTTTACCAACACCAAGGAATTCACCAAATGATTGGTAGTGTGCTAAGACACACGCTAAATTGTTCGAGTGAAACGTTGTTTTTGTGAATTTCCCCAGATTCCGCTACGCGCCATCTGGGCTATTTGCTAATCTATGAGCCAACCATAATGACCACAGCCACTCTCTACAGCAAACTTAAACAAGCCAACAGCGAAGAAGACGTTAAAGACATTTATATCAAAGCGTTAGGGCTGAAAAGTTACACTAAAGGCTTGATAGATATACGCACCGATGAAATCTGGTTTGAAGCCAAAGACACAGGCAAGCATTCCAGCTATGCCATGTTCACCCAATTACTGCATTACGTTCAAGACGGGCTGAATAAAGGTGAAACGCTACCGCCATTTTTAGCCGTCATTGACACTGAAAAAGCCGCGATTATGAAAACCGCTGATGTGTTGCCGTTCCTCGCTAAAAAAACTGTCAAGTGGGGAAAATCGGCAAGCCAATATCCAAAAGAAGCTTTAGACGAGGTGTCCGCACATATCGGAACACATTTTGTATCGTTCAGAATTGCCACCCATGAAGACGAATTTATCAGCACCGTTAAAGCCGCGATAAAATCAGGCGATATTATTCGCACTCAGATAACGCCCGATAACTTAAAGCAGGTGTTTGATAAATGGGTGACGATGATAGGACGCGAAATCAACGGCGTAAGTGAGGAAAATTACGCACTGTTATTTTTTGCCGACATTATGCACGACGGCACAGTGTCCACGCATGACAACTTACCCGCAGAATTACTGCACAAAAACAACGCCCCTGTATTCAGCTTGGGCGGAAAAAACTACGAATTAGGCAACAAAGAAGGTTATCGCCAATTTTGGGCGATTTATCACAAACCGCCTAAATCGGAATACCGCGATTATTTACTCGAACGCCGCGACAGCCTGATTCCCCTCGATGAACGCAGTTTTAAAGGCGCGTATTACACCCCGCTGGCAGTAGTCGATAAAGCCTACGACAAACTAGAACAAACGCTGGGTAAAAACTGGCAAAAAAATTACATTGTCTGGGATATGTGTTGCGGCGTGGGCAATCTGGAAGTCAAACACAGCAACCCGCGCACTGTTTACATGAGTACCTTGGATCAAGCCGATGTCGATGTGATGAAAGCCACTAAAACCTGTGTTGCGGCGCAGCGGTTTCAATACGATTATTTGAATGATGATATTGTTACCCTCACCCCAACCCTCTCCCATAGGGAGAGGGAGCTTTTAACCGAGCAAAATCAAGTCCTTCCCCCTGCGGGGGAAGGATTTAGGATGGGGGAAAATACAGCAGGGTTAATTGATTACACCCTAACCAACAAAGTCCCCGAAGGTTTACGCAAAGCCATTGCGGAAAGGAAGAAGATTTTGGTGTTGATTAATCCGCCTTATGCGGAGGCGGCTAATCGTGAAAATACATCACTCGGTTTGGATGCTAAAACTAAAACTGGTGTGGCAAAAACAAAGTTTTCTGCTACTGCAATGTTTGATTACGGCAAAGCTAGCAATGAATTATTTGTTCAATTCTTAGCGCGTATTTCACAAGAAATACCAAATGCCACAATCGCAATGTTTAGTACGTTGAAATATGTAAATGCGCCAAATTTTGAACAATTCAGAAAATTATGGAATGCTCAATACTTGGGGGGCTTCGTGGTTCATAATCAAGCGTTTGATGGACTTAGCGGGAAATTTCCTATTGGTTTTTTAGTATGGGAAACTAATCAAAACGCTATTAAAAAAACACCTATCACTGAAATATCTGTTGATGTATTGGACAAAAACGTACGCGCTATAGGTGAAAAAATATTTTACAATTTCCCGAATAGTTCCTTTTTGAATGTCTGGCTAAAGCGTCCAAAATCTAACCAAACAGAGGTTATACCTCTAAAAAATGGAGTTTCACCAGCAACTTCAAAACCCAGCGTTAAAACGTGGTCAGATGGAGCTATCGGATATATGCGCTGTTCAGTAAATGACTTACAACACGCCGAACAACATACAGCTTTATTTTCATCAAGTTTTAGCGATGGACATGGTTTTTACCTTACACCAGAAAATCTTTGGCAAGCTGCCATCATATTTTCAGTTCGTCGTTTGGTTGCACCCACTTGGTTAAACGACCGTGACCAATTTTTACAACCCACCGCACCGTTATCCGATGAGTTCAAAAACGATTGTTTGATTTGGATGCTATTTAATCGCAGTCAAAGAACCGCCAGTGCCAACAATCTCGAATGGAACGGTCAATTGTGGGCAATCGTCAATCACTTTATCCCCTACACCGAAACCGAAGTCAACGCCCCCGACCGTTTTGAATCGGATTTTATGGTGAAGTATTTAGCCGACAAAAAACTGTCAAAAGAAGCCGAAACAGTATTAAACGCAGGACGCGGACTCTGGCAAGCGTATTTTTCTCAAACTGATGTCTATAAGGTGCGTGAAGAATTAAAATTAAACCGCCCCGATGTCGGCTGGTATCAAATTCGCAACGCCCTCAAAGCGCGTAACAACAGCGGCGATTTTATACCCGTTGATTTTTCAGCCTTTGAAACCGCCTACAAAACCCTGAGCGAAAAACTGCAACCGCAAGTATTTGAACTGGGCTTTTTACGCGCTTAATTACGGTAGAATTTCTCGTTCCAACGCTCTGCGTTGGAATGCGCTTGATAACGCTCCAGCGTTGTTATTCTGTGTATGAAGACGCTGGAGCGTCAACCGTTGCATTCCAACGCTGGAGCGTTGGAACGAGATAATGTCAAAATATAAAATCCTTGTATCGTTTTAACACCCCAGCGTTAGAATGACAAAACCGCGCAACTCAGGTTAAACAATCATGCACACTCAACCGCTAATAATCGATACTGTAGATAGTTTGTCTCAACAGCTTGCCGCGATTCTGGAAAATCTTGAACAAATGCAGCAGCGCGAAAAGCCTTATCTATTGGCACTGTATCAAGCCAATCTGGGCGAGCTGGAATATAAGTTATTGACCATGCAGGTTGAGTGCCGCGCTTTACAGCAACGCATTCAATTGGCAATGGTTTATCTTAACCGTGGCGAGTGCCTGACGGAACAGAAACTGCAAGCTATCGAGCAACAGGTCATACAGGATTTGCTGAAATGGCGCACACAACTTAGTGAGCAGGCACAAGTGTTGTCCGCAGGTGTTGCTTATCTGCAAGATTTGATAGTGGTTGATACGAATATCGTGCAGCGCGTCAAACAAGCTTACCGTCGGCTGTCGCGTTTGTTGCATCCTGATGTTAGTCCAGAGCATCAAACTTTATTTGAGCATTATTGGTCTAGCGTGCAGAATGCGTATCGCAGTTTTGATGCGGATTTATTGGAAGCCTTGCTGCATACGGTGGAAACCGCTGCCGCGCAACAGCAAAACAGCGGTGAAAATACAGCAGAAATTATTGCACGTCTTAAAATGATGGTTGCTAAGCAAGGTGAGCGACTGGTGCAATTGAGAAATGAAGCTCCTTTTTGCTGGGTGGAGAAACTGCATGATGAAAAATGGTTAAAGCTCCAGCAAACCGCTTTAGAAATGGCGATTGTCAAAGAACATGAACAGTGGGCAATCTTGATTAGTCGTCATGCTGACCTTGTTACCCGTATCCAACCAGAGAATTGATATGACTGAATTGCTACCGATGACAACATTGACCCAGCAACTTATGCAGCGTACTTTGCAAAAAACCGCTATCGCCTTACCGTTTGCGCAAGATATTTTTTTGTTGGAAACTCATGTTGCTGGTCTGCACTATTACGACATTAAAAACCTGCACGAACTATTAAAAGTCACTGATATATTACAACTATGCCGCGAACCAACTAACAGCCACGATGAACTGGCGATTGAGGTATTCACGCTAAGCAAGCAAAAATTGGGTTATGTTCCCAAATTCCGTAACCCCGTATTGGCGCGTTTGATGGATGCGGGTAAATTGCTGGTAGCGGAAGTGGCAAGTATCCAGTTTAGCAATGACCGAATGTCAGGCTTTCAACAGGCGGATGATGGCGATACTGAGATTGTTGATGTTAGATTGAAAATTGCGTTGCGTGAATAAAGAACGAAAACCGTAAGATGGGAGGTGTGGACAGGTCATTAAATAGATTTTTTAATCTGAATTTGGCATAAAAAACACTGCTTTTCTCAACTACAACGTTAAACTATGAGAATAACACAGAAGCTACGGTTTTAACCTTTAACTATCTATGACAATTTTATGAAACAGCAAACTGTGTGGTAAAAGTTGGAAAGTTAACTGTGGACAGGTAAGATACTCTGTCTTTGTAAAAGCCACGACTCTATAATAATCACTCCTAACTTATTCAACTTTACTGATCTATCGTTTTGCTATGTCCTTATTAATAAATTATCTCGCGCTTTGTTGGTTTCGCAATAATCCTGCTAATTTGCATCCGTCCACTTCGTTTATGTGGAAAACAGTGGCGTTTTATCTGGTTTCAGGGATGATTGTTGAATTTTTAATTGCTGATGTTGAGGGCATAATAGAAGTTTTATTCCGAACCTTTATGGCATTTTCTACCATCATAAGTTTTTTGCTCATCACTAAAAAATGGCAGTATTTTAGACAGTTGTTCATTGCTGTTTTTATCTGTGAAAACTTCATTATGACCTTGGCAATTGTCGCGGAATCCTTGAATTTTTTGATGACCATAAACCACTTCCATTACCGAGAATATGTGGATATATCCTTAGCCACGATGTTAGTCAGTTGGTATTTAGCGATTGTCAGTTATATTCTGCGCCAAACACTTGAAACTAAAATGAGTCATAGCGTTATATTAGCGTTTAGCTATTTTATTTTAACTTACGGAATTCCGATGATGTTCATGGATATGTAAGTGGTGACTTGCCAATAACCACTGGCTGGTTATACTGCCTTATGGGTATTTTTGTTTTTCAATGATAATTCATTAAAAAAGTAAACTAAAACAAGCCGCACCTCGCGGTTATTTAGGGTGTGTATTTATTACCGCCCGCTTTTCTTAACTCTATTTACAGGTAACTTAAGTTCATGCGTAATTATTTTTCAACGTTCAGTTGTGTTGTTTTAACACTATTTTCAGTTTCAGCATTCGCGGAAGCAGTTATACCCAAAGAATCAATTCCTGAAAAAATACTGGCTGAGTTTAACAAAAAACACCCGAATGCTATTAGCGTGAGTGCTGAACAAAAAACACATTTTGGTCAAGAGTTGTACTTGATTGCTTTTAAAGAAGCCAAAGAAGCAGACGAGCGTGCCATTGTTTATTATCGAGTTAATGGGCATTTTTATGTCAACGGTGATGAAATTGACACCTCTAAAAACTCGATTGAAATGCCACCTGCAAGTTATGAAAACTTGAAGGCGGCTTTTACTAATTACGAGATTAAAGAAGCTATTTTAGTGGTTAATCCTAATGGCGCGGGCGAAGAATTTGATCTAGTGGTTAATGCTTCGGGTGAGATTTGGCATATTTCTTTGGATCGTAAAGGCAATATTATTCAAAAAGAAAAGTAATTAACTCGTTCATGCCGACGTTACTGCACTAACGTCGGTTCTTTAGTTTCTGCTCTCCTTTTCTAAATTCCTCATCATGTCCGCTCTTGCAAAATGGCTATCGCCTAAACTTAGTCTTACTTTTGTCATTTTCTTAATCGCATTATTTCTTGCCTCCGTTGATAATCAGGCATTTTTAACAGCGGTTTTTAAAATCGTCGATAAGTCTGGATTAGCCAGTAGTGACTTTAAAATCGTAGTTTTTATCGCCCTATTTGCGCTGTTTAGTTTGCTATTGTCATTTTTTGCCAGCAAATATGTCTTTAAACCGATTGTTATAGTGATATTAATAGTTGCATCGGTAATCAGCTTTTTTATGGATAATTACGGTGTCATTGTCGATGTGTCGATGATACAAAACATTGTTGAAACTGACAGCAAAGAAGCCTTGGAACTACTGAGTTCAAATTTAGTTTGGCATATTATGCTCGTCGGCTTATTGCCCGCCTTGTGTTTATCCCGCATAGATATTCAGTATCAGTCTTTTTTTAAGGAACTCGGTACACGCTTAATCGTTATGCTGCTAATCAGTTCAGCACTGGGGGGGATTATTTTTACTTATTACAAAGATTTTTCCCTCATTGATAGAAACAATCGCTCATTACGTTACTTTGTGAATCCCAATTATCCAATTTACGCACTGAGTAAATATATCAATCGCTCCTTAAATCCTGAAACGACCGTTGTTACCGAAATTGGCAAAGACGCACAACAACTCAGCTCTTGGAAATCACGCGGTAAAAAATCCATCGTCGTGATAGTAGTAGGTGAAACTGCCCGCGCCCAAAATTTTTCGCTCAACGGTTATGCGAAAAATACCAATCCACAGTTAAGCCAAGAAAACATTATTAATTTTCCAGACACCCATTCATGCGGCACGGCAACCGCTGAATCCGTACCCTGTATGTTTTCTGATTTTGGGCGTAGCGATTACAGCGATAGTAAAGCCAAGCACTATCAAAATTTATTGGATGTGTTGACTCACGCTGGTATCAATGTATTGTGGCGCGATAATAATTCAGGGTGTAAAGGTGTGTGTGACCGTGTAGCAAACGAAAGTATGGAAAAATTAACCCTGCCTGCGTTTTGCAATGAGCAAGAATGTTTTGATGAGATTTTATTGCAGGGTTTGCAAGAGAAAATTGCCAGATTTACTAATGATGGCGTTATCGTACTACACCAAAAAGGCAGTCATGGCCCTGCGTATTATCAACGTTACCCAGAAAACTTTAAAAAATTCGTGCCTGAATGTGCGACCAATCAAGTACAGGATTGTCCGCGTGAGCAAATTATTAATGCCTACGACAACAGCATTCTGTACACCGATTACTTTCTAAGCCAAGTGATTCATTTTCTGCAAAAAAATTCCAGCCAGTATAATACTGTGCTGTTGTATATGTCAGATCATGGTGAATCTTTGGGCGAAAATGGCATTTATTTACACGGTCTACCGTATAAAATTGCCCCCGATACACAAATCCATATCCCGTTTATAATGTGGCTATCGCCTGAATTTGCCAGTAATTTTAATATAGACACTGCTTGCTTGAAACAACACAGCAACGAAGCCTATTCGCATGACAATTTATTCCATTCAGTGCTTGGAATGTTAGACATACAAACAGGCGAATATGATGCAGAACTGGATATTTTTAACCGCTGCCGCCGCTAATCTTTATTATTTAAAAAAGCTACTCATGATGAATAAACAACTACTTACCAGCGTTTTATGTTTTGCATTAAGTGCGTGTGCAACGACACACAGCGATAAAATCGCGCCAATTACCAGCACCCAATTACTCAAAACCACAACTACTTGGGACGGCAAAGCCATTACTTATCCCACTGGTGAAAAAGCCCAAGTAACCGCGCTGATGATAGAAATTCCTGTCAATGGTGAAACAGGCTGGCATCGACATCCTGTGCCTTCCTTTGCAATGATTGTCGAAGGCACATTGGATGTTGCGTTAAAAGATGGTTCAGTTAATCACCTAAAAGCAGGCGATCCCTTAGTTGAAGTTGTTGATACCGCACACAATGGTCGCAATACTGGGTCAGTCCCTGTAAAAATCATGGTGTTCTACACGGGGACTGTGAACAGCGTATTAACTATTAAAGAAAAACCTTGAATCAACACATTCAAACGTTGTCTTCTCGATAACGCGCATACGCACTTGCTGTTTCCCATAATGCGACTTCGACTACGTTAAAACCTGCTTGCTTGATATGTTGATACAGCATTTTGCTTAATACTTCGGCAGTTGGATGTTCGTCCAATGCTAAAAACCGCTCATTATTGGCAATCAACATGGGAATAATTGGATCATCTTTGTGTAGTAAAAAATTGTGATCCAGTTGTTCGTCAATATAAGCTTCTACGCACTCTCTAATATCAGCAAAATCACACACCATGCCTTGCTCGTTAAGCTGTGCTTGTTGTATGGAAATAGCGGCTTTGACACTATGCCCGTGCAAATGACGGCATTTACCCGCATGATTCATCAAACGATGTCCGTAACAAAAATAAACTTCTTTGGTAATGGTAAACATAATAGGTTCTTATTAAGGGCGTTATTGTTTAGCAGCGTCTCTTTCTCTGCTCATGAAAAATCTAAGCCGCTCACTGAGTATGGCATCTAACTGAGGCGTTAAATCTCTGGAATTTTTAGCCAACCGAACTTGTAAAATCGCTTCTTGAGTTCTGCCTATCTGGTAGTAGTATTCAGCTAAATAACGATGTGATTCGGAAACTTGATGTAAGTTACCGTAAACTTGTGCTAAAAGCTGAGTATAAACAGGTAGCTGTTGGGTATTGGTATTCAAGGTGAATAACATTTTTCGTGCTTGTTCTGGGCTGTCTGTTTTTAATAACAGACTGGTATATTCCAGTTTAATCGCATCGTTATTAGGATATTTGCCCATCAATTTTTTGTACCTATCTAGGGCGATTGGAAAATTTCTCGATTCTAATGCAGTACGCGCTAACGCTGTGCCGTATTGTTCTTGATTGGGATAGGCTTGTACTAAGGCTTGAAAAATACTTTCTGCGTCTTGATATTTTAGAGTATTGAGTGCAACTAAGCCCAAACCATATTGAGCAACAGTGCGTTGTTCGCTAGTTCCTTGTTTCAATTTTAGTTGAAAATATTTCAGTACATCAGCGGAGTTAGTGTCAGTCAAGACCTTAATTTTTGCTTTGGTGAGTTGGTAGGCTAAGGAATCTGGGTATTGTTTATAGGGGTAATTTTCTGCACGACCGCGTGTATCAGAAATACGCGAAGCAGTCACAGGGTGAGTGCGTAAAAATTCGGGAGTATTTTGACCAGAATAGCGGCTAGATTGCTGTAAGCGTTCAAAAAAGGTGGGCATACTGCGCGGATCGTACTGCGATTTTTCCAGTGTTTCCATGCCAACGCGATCCGCTTCTTCTTCGTGGGCGCGAGTAAAATCGATTTGAAATTGTACATTGCCCGCCTGAATCGCCATTAACGCCGCTTGCCCCATTTGTGGTGATTTTGTACTTAAGGCAATGGCAGCAAGGGTTGCCGCCATTGTTGGAATTGATAGCCGTTGTTGAGCTTCAACGCTACGGTATAAATGCCGTTGGGTGACGTGGGCAATTTCGTGTGCCATAACAGACGCTAATTCACTTTCTGCTTCAGTCATTAAAATTAACCCAGAATTCACACCAATATATCCGCCAGGGCCTGCAAAGGCATTGATGTCATTTTCCATTACCACAAAAAAATGGAACGGATAACCAGGTGTGTCACTATTAATGGCAAGTTTATTACCAATGGTTTGAATATATTCTTGAATTTCAGCATCCTGACCAATCGTTAATTCACTGTGTAAATATCTAAAAAACTCTATGCCTAATTCTTTTTCTTCGGCAATAGTCAGTAAAGAACCAGAGGAATCGCCCATTTCTGGTAATTCAAGTTTATTCACTTCAACCGCCTGCGGCAATGCAGGAAACAGGGCGAGGCTTAAAGCGAGTGCAATAGCAGAAGGTTTAAACATAACGGCTCAACTAAAATCAGGTCAGAATGAATGTTAGAATAACAAGTATCGATTATAACAATAGTTAGAGCTAACAGGTTTTTAAAACCTGTCGGCTCTTGTGTTAGCAAACTTAAAACTACTAATGAAATTTGCCATTCAAGTTAATACTAGCCCCTACCATTCCAATGCAGGGCTAACTGCTTATCAGTTTATTCGTGCGGCATTGGACGAACAGCACGAAATCGTGCGGGTGTTTTTCTATCATGAGGGCGTTTATCATGCCTTTCAATATGCCACGCCACCCGATGATGAAATATCACAAGTCACGCGATGGAGTGAACTCGCCCGCGATTATCAAATTGATTTGGTGGTGTGTATTTCAGCCGCGCAACGCCGTGGTTTATTGCATTCTGATGAAGCACAACAGCAAGGTAAACATGATAATGATGTTGCCGCAGGTTTTCGGATTTCAGGATTGGGGCAGTTGGTTGAAGCCACCTTACTTGCTGATCGTTTTATTGTCTTTGCTTAAGCTGATGAAAAGTTATTTATTTGTGTTACGAAAACCTGCCCACAACGGCATTTATGTTCAGGAAATGCTGGATATTATTTTAACCACGGCGGCATTCGATCAATCGGTTAGTATTTTGTGGCTGGATGATGCAGTGTTTCAATTAAAAAACCAGCAACAGCCTGAGGTGCTGGGTATGAAAGATACTGCCGCTATGTTTCATTCGTTAGCTCTTTATGACGTGACTGATTTATACATTGAAACCGAATCCTTACAACAGCGTGGTTTAACTTTAAACGCTTTGTGTTTACCCGTACAAGCCTTACAACGACAACAGATAGGCGAATTTATGCAACGGTTTGATGTAGTATTCGCAGGATAGCTCAGGAGTCCAATCGTTTTAGAGACTGTGAAAGTATTAATCACTCCAAGAAAAATATTCATTTTTAGATAC
>JBAXNR010000045.1:0-29876 GCA_037133675.1 Methylococcales bacterium | reverse complement strand
TTCGACAGGATCAGCGCGAACGGTTTTTTAATCATTTTATTGGCTGTTAGCTATATATTAATAAAATCAATAAATATAGCGTGTTAGATTTTATGGTACATACTTTGCTATGTCTGGGGTAATTCACAAACAGTGTAACCTGATTCAGTGAATCAAAGTGATGGTCAAGTATTTTTGAACAACTAAACCAAAAGGTTTTCCGTCCTTATCGTTAAAAAAGTAGGCGCGATTGAAATCACGCCCACTTTTATGCACTTACTGCCCCGTAATCGACATCTGTTCAACCAATATTGACCCTGTGCGAATATTACCGCGATAGTCCACATCATTAGCGACAATATTTTTAAACATGGTTTTTAAATTACCCGCGATGGTAATTTCTTCAACAGGGTATTGAATTACGCCGTTTTCTACCCAAAAACCTGACGCGCCGCGTGAATAATCGCCTGTTACTCGATTAATGCCTTGCCCCATTAATTCAGTTACTAATAAGCCTGTGTTCATTTGTCTTAACAGGGCTTCAAAATCTAATTCACTGGGAGTGATGGTTAAATTATGCACGCCACCTGCATTACCAGTGGTTTGTAAGCCCATCAGTAGCTTTCATGAATTTTTAAGCTTTCAACCAACTTGCTTTTGCATGAGACCTGTCATTAAAAAGCATTCGATAATAACGGATCCTTAGCGCGTCTGCGCAAACCACCTTTACCTGATTGCGACAAGGAGCTACTATCACCAATGGCACATAAATCACGACTTAGCACATTTTGATCGAACGATTGAAGAATTAAATTCGCCAAAGTTCCACTTAAATTCAATTGTGGTGAGGTGGAGTTTATCTGTCCTTTCACGCCATTGGGTGCGGCGGCTTGAATCACGTTGATACCAGAGTAAGGTTGGAATCGAAAAGGTGAATTACCTCCCACAAATAAAAGACTGCCGCTTGGTATTAGTGTGTTCACATTAATATTAACGGTTCCGCCACTTGCTCCTTGTGCCGCTGTATTGGCTTGAATAAAACCACTATCCATTATTAAGTAATCCGATTTTATATCAATATTACCGCCGTTCCCTTGCAAACCAAGAACAGATGTTGTGATCGCTGAATCCTGTAACCAAAACATATTGCCGCCATTTATAACGATATTTCCACCATTACCATTATTCGCCAGTGTGCTGATAGCAGAGGGATCCATGTATAAGGTATCAGTAAAGGTTATATTAATATCACCAGCATCTACATTACCGCTAGAATCTGCAACAATTTGACTATTTGTCATAGTCAGACTAGGTGTCACAATATTAATATGGGTTGGTACTAAAGAACTGGGGTTGGTAACATTTGCTTTATTGGAAATACTTATTTGCGCACCATTGGTAAGCATCATATTGTTACGAGCCAGAATATCAATAAAGCCAGTTTGTCCACCCGAACCCGCGTTAGCTGTGCTACGGATACCTGTAAAATTTGGTTCAACGTAATGTCCTAACTGGCTGATAGGAATAGCACCCAGTCCCTGAATATTCAGGAGTCCAGTATTTATGGTGACTGTGCCAGCATTGCCTAAACTATTGGTTGAAGAACTTATCAGAGAGCCAGTGTTCATGGTTAAATCTTTCGAGGCAATTGAAATTACCCCGCTATTGCCGAGTTTAGAACTGTCACCAAGACTGTCGGTGGTAATTTTCGAGCCATTACTCATTTGTAACAGACCGCTTGCAACAAGGTTAATATCCCCTGCATTAGCATCACCACTGGTGGTGGATGAGACGGTTGAACCATCTAGGGTGATTGCCCCTGCTTGGGCATTCAGGGCAATCTTGCCTGTTTGTGAACTTTGAGTGCCATTCTGAACATCGGTACTGATTGAACTATTGCTTAAGGCAATCCCATCAGGGGTATTGACAGTAATCTGCCCAGCACTGCCTAAACTTTTGCTGGAGGAACTTATCACTCCCGTGTTCATCGTGAGGGCTTTTGCGGTCACGGCGATTGCACCGCTATTACCGAGTTTAGCACCCGAAGAGTCGGTCGTGATTTTAGCGTTATTGCTCAGTTGTAATGGATCACTGGCAGTCAGGACAATATCGCCCGCATTGGCATCACCGCTAGTGGTGGATGATACAGTTGAGCCATCTAGGGTGATTGCCCCTGCTTGGGCATTCAGGGCAATCTTGCCCAGTTCTGAAGCCTGAGTACCACTTTGAATATTAGTGCTAATTAAACTGTTGTTTACCAAGGCAATGGAGCTTGTTGTGTTTAACGTAATCTGACCAGCGTCACCTACATTGTGTGTAGCAGTTACCAATTGATTGGAACTGGAATAAAGGTTAGTAAAATCCAAAGTGTTCGCAGTATATAAGATATTGCCATTGGAATCCGTGTTATAACCAAGAAGACTATTACTATTTGAGGTACTTTCTGATTTTATGCTGGCATTATCCAATGCCACCGAACCCGCTGTAATATTGATATGCCCCGCATTACCAAAAGTTTCTGTACTACTTAATATCGATGAACCTCCTTTAGCCACAAAGTCATTAGCAACCATGATATTAATATTGCCAGCCAGCGGGTTAATGGGATTAGGAACGGGTATAGTGCCTGCTGGAAGATAATTGATATGAGTGGAATTTATTGAACTGGTTGTGATTTTGGAGTTGTTATCGAGCAGCAGTGACTGAGCTTGAATATTAATATTACCCACTGGATTGAACGAAGTTTCAGATTCTATACTTGAAACGTTATCTAGTGTTAATTTGCCAGTTGCTGTTATATCGATACCGCTAAGAGGGATATTTAAAGGATCACTACTAGAACAAAAACCACCGCAATCGTCTCCATAATTATCAGAAATAATATGCGCGTTACTTAAACTGATATTTCCCCCTCTTACAAACTGGATTTCTTCAGCGTCTCCCCCAGCATTAAGAAGAGTTGTATTAGCGATATTAATATCTCCATTGAGTGGAATAGTGGCTTTTTGCCCATCTAGGTCAACCGTTCCAGCCGTTTGACTGTGTGTTGCCAGTAATAGCATTTGTATACCATCAATATGGTATGGACTATAACCGTTAGCAACGAGATTAACTTGACCAAGAGTACTGGTATTAATATTGATATCATGTCCAACCAGTTCTAAACGGGTATCATCGAACAGTTGTATGCGAGTATTGTTCAAATTTAATGCACCTGTTTCGTTGCCAAGAAAACCGAAAGAAACGGGGTCAGCCGCTGAAAGACCACTAGGTTGAGTTCCATCGGCTCGGAAAGAAGTGCCATCCTTGAAATTTAGTATACTTGCAGTGCTGGCATAAAAAGAACCAGGCACATCCACTACCGATCCAGGACCAAAAGTAATACCAGACGGATTAATGAAAAAGAAGTTATCAGCCCAACCACCTAGGGCTGTATTGACTTTTAATGTTCCATCAATAGTCGATGCCGCCCCACCCGTCACCCTTGTTACTACATTACTCCAACTATTGGTTAAATCAAAAGAAGCGGTATTTCCTGCCCCGACATTAAACGTGGAAAAACTAAAAAACAGATTAGTATTTCCGCTCTGTGCATCTGGTTTACCATTGGCTTCTGTAATCGCATAAACACCACCCGCATTATTTATAGTTTGGTTTGCACCTAATGTGCTATCAACATTTATGGCAGTAGTAACTGCTTGCGCCATACTAAAATGGAATATCGTAATGGCAACAATTGCCAAAAAGTAAATACAATTTTTCATAACCAGTTCCCAACTAGGATAAAGGGTGACCAAAAATAAGGATGATTCATAGTATTAGTGTGCAGCAACTCCAACTGCGCTTGCCGTAGTGCTTCCGCTTTGCCTTGCCCTTGCGTCAGGTTACGGTAAAAACTCGTCATTAGTTGCGATGCCGCTTCATCCGAGATCGGCCATAACGAACCCAACGCACTTTTAGCCTTGGCTCTTAAGGCAGCACCAGCGAAGCCCATCGGCGCACGATCGTCACCTTCGGCAGTTTCGCACGCACTAAAGGTTAATAATTCAAGTGAGCCTTTGTTTCCGCGTAGTAGTGCTTCAAGATCATCCAATTTAAGGATATTGTCATAAGCCATCAGAAAACTGTTATTGGCATCCGAGGAAAAAATTCCGTGCGAGGCGATATGAATTATTTCGTAGGGTTGTTCGCTGGTGACTTGCTGGCGAAAATTTTCTATGGTGAAGTTTTCATTAAGCAATACATTGTTCTTTAAATTCTTTTTTATGTTATCCAATTCGTTTTCGACACCTGGCAAACTTAATGCTTTTTGCAGTTTTTGCACCGCTCCAGGTTGCCTAAGCATTCTTTCAACACTTCGATCAAGCTCGCGTTTTTTTGTGTCACTGATAGATCTGCTCATCACAGCTCTTGTTCCTAGTAATTCGCGTTCAGCAGTTTCTCCTGCACCTGAATCTGGCTCTAATATCCCGCTTATTGCTGGCGATGGCAGTTTTTCAACCACGGAACCAGGTTTGCTAAGCCCCGCTAGCAGCGATAGATAGGCACGTGATTTTATGTTTTCGCCGCCACTCATTAAACTCATTCCTGGCGACACAGAGACTGCATATTTTTCCAGCACATAATGCTGTCCATCGGATAAAGCCGAAAAGGGTATCAAGCGCAATACGCCATCAGGAACGATCACCAAGGTTTTGATTCCTGCGTTCTCTAGGTCTTTTTCAATCGGCGCGATTATCCACTGATAGAGGTTTTCAGAAGGCTTTCGGTAAGACTTTTTCAAGCCTTTACGCAAAGCATTGGACAACTTGACCGCCGCTTCACGGATGCTGTCCTGTGATACTGAAACGGTATATTGATGAATACTTTTACCGATACTCATCAATATTTCAAGCCTGTCTGGCAAAATAATCGGATACAAAATCGCTGCATTAGTATCGATAGTTTCCAATTCGCTACGTTGCAAACCTTCGATTAAGCAGCGTCCGCCAAGAAAATCTTCCATTTCCGTCTGTTTGATTTGTTCGACAGTCTTGCGAGCCAGTAATAACGTCCGCTGCTTGGCTTCGCCATCCTGATTACCTGCTTTCTTGAGCAAATGATAGGCATAACCTAGATAGACGGGCTCCAAAGTTTCACGAAACGATGATTTTCCATCATGGTATTCCACAGGAATGTCCATACGCACCGCTTGAATATTATCCACCGCCCTACCAAAAGCGGCTAGCGCGTAATCATTACGCCCTTGACGTTCATATAGTCTGGCTTTTCGCCACTCCAAATTAATTAACAGATACTCCAAGTCCATTTGATCGACCATCGTGCTTGCTTGCTCACTCAACGCCAGAGCTTGCTCATATTTTCCGTTACTTTCATAAATGTCCGCCAGACTATCCAATAATTCCATCGACAATCGAACATCAGTTATCTTGTCATTATCCGCATAGGCTTTTTCGAGCGCGAGTTTCGCAACTTGTTGCTCTCCCCTAGATTTAGCGATTTCTGCTAAATTCACAAGGAGACGACTCCGTTCATTAGGCGAGTCAACGGTTGCAATATTCGTTAATATCTTATCTGTTTTCGGCAATCCGTCGGTTTCTGGCTGAAATCTCATCCAGTTCAAATCTATTTTCAATGCTAACAACTTGTTATCCCCTACTTGCTGTTGCGCCAATTTGAAGAATCTCTGTTGTTGTACGGTATTGCCAAGACCATGATATAAAACGCCTAAACTATTGGCATAACTGGCTTTATCTTGTGGTTTTTCGGCTGAATTGTAAGCGTCAAGTAACGGTTGTTCCGCTCGCTCAAATTTATTCATGGCTAATAGACTATTGCCAATCACACCGTTTGCGCGGTTTTGTTCGGGCTTTGTCGTAGCGTGTTGTAGAGCTGAATTCGCCTCTTCCAAAGCAATTTGGTAATCTCCTTTTTCAAGAGAGCTATTCGCTTTTAGCAAAGCGTCCATCTCTTTATCGTCAGCTGTCACTTGCTGGTTAAAGGCTATTGTCAATAATACCAATAACAGAAATATATTTAGGACACGGTTCATTATTGACTCTCCTAGAAAGCATCTAAACGTACTTGAAAGTGGATACCATCGTCTTGTAAGTTTCCATGTTGTTGGATAGTTTTGTTTTCCAAACGATGCGCCAAAAAAAATTCACCGCTGATATGAGGTGCTTGAAACTGAACACCCACTCCTGTCGAATAAAGATATTGCGTGATCGGTTTGACCAGTGTTATATCGACATTGTTCCATGCTGCCCCATAATCTATAAAAGGCACTAATTTAAGGCTGTACTCGGCTTGACTATCACCCAATAGAGGTATGTGTACTTCTGCGCTACCCGTGTAGCCATTATCTCTAACCAGTTGATTTTCACGGTAGCCGCGTACGGTGTAACGTCCACCAACCGCCATGCGCTCAAGTGGCATTAATGGATTATTACTTAACTGCATAGTGCCTCTTAATATCAAGTCACTTTTCACATAAGGCAAATGCCAAATACCTTGTGTCTGCCCTAACCACGCAAAGAATTGGCTATCTGGATACAGAGAATTGCTATTGGTAGACGCACCAAATGAATTCAAGCCAACGCTAAACGTAGAGCGTAACGCCACCACCACTTTCTCCCAGCGTTCGATATATTCTTGGTTGATACGAACAAATGAAACTTGATTTTTCCCTGTGAGCAGTCCAGGAATAAAAGAAAACGAATGTCCTAATAAAGTTGTTTCATTTTGCTTAAAGCCGACCCCAACGCCAAAGGTTAACCGCCGCTGAAGACTATCGATTAGAATTTGGTTAAGTCCGCCTTCAACTGAAAATGTCTTGCTGTTAATGTTAAGTGCCGTCAATGGTTCTTCGATGATTGAGGTATTTGAATTATTAAAGGAGAAATAGGCTTTAGTACCGTAATCGCCCAACGGCATCAGCCAGTTACCAAAATATTGCAAACCTTTGCCGCCCAAAGGATTGCTGGTAAGAAACGTTAAATCAATGACATCACCTTGACCTGTCAAGTTACGAACCCAAGCGTTAGCACCAATTGCTTCAGCTCCGATTGATGGGGAGCGATAGTTATCCATGATTGCCGAAAACTGATAAGGACGAGCGCGGACTACGTCCAAATCCAACACACTTAGCCCTCGGTCAGCTCCTGGTAATAATCGACCATTGAGATGGTCAAATAGAGGATCTGTTAATAACAGCCGAAAGCGATCTTGAAGTTCGTTCATATTCAATGGCGCGTCTTCATCGGGAAGCAAACGCTTTTTGACATAGCCGTCCCGCAACCACCCCGTCCCTTTAATATCAACGTCACCTACTCGTCCTTCGACGATTTTAATCCGTAAGGTTTTTCCCTCAATCGGATTGACTGGAAAGGTTGCGCCAGAGGTTATATAGCCTTTATCGATATAATAGTGCGTCACCAAGCGACGTAATTCATCCAATTCATCGACACTTACTGGCTTATGTAAATAGGGTTTAGCTAGTTCATCAAGTTCATCGATTGAAAACACGCTATAGCCTTCAAACTTAATAGTATCTAATACAATTTCTTTTGAATTTTTCTCTTTCCGCACAGAAGATTTTTCTTGTTGTTCTGGCGGAACGTCGATGCTTGGTGATTTTGGTATGGGCTTAGGTATTAATAATGGTTTGGCACTGGGTCTAAGACCACCTGATTGGTTTAATAGTTCAGAACCATGAATAGCAATATCATCGGCACTATAAGCAGAAAAAACAGTCAGCAAAAGCCCCATTCCTACACCTAGTTTATATTTCATACCCCCCCTCCTTTTTTTTCTCAATTATAATTACGGATTCAAATTACTCCTGATATTACGCATGGTCAATATAAAAAAAGTGGTTTGTCCACAAAAAATACGAACGGATTGATACCTTATATTTTTCGTGAACAATATGATTTACTGCCCCGCAATCGACATCTGTTCAACCAATATTGACCCTGTGCGAACGTTGCCGCGATAGTCCACATCATTACCGATGGCAACGATATTTTTAAACATGGTTTTTAAATTACCTGCGATGGTAATTTCTTCGACGGGGTATTGAATCACGCCATTTTCTACCCAAAAACCTGACGCGCCGCGTGAATAATCACCCGTCACCATATTAATCCCCTGCCCCATTAATTCAGTGACTAACAGACCTGTGTTCATTTGTCTTAACAGGGCTTCAAAATCTAACTCACTGGGGGTGATGGTTAAATTATGCACGCCACCTGCATTACCTGTGGTTTGTAAGCCTAACTTACGCGCTGAATAAGTACTTAGTACATAGCCGCGTAAAATACCGTCTTTAACTATGTCACGCGCTTGTGTAGTGACACCTTCGTTATCGAATACCGAGCTACCTAACGCGCCCAGTAAATGCGGTTGTTCGTAAATATGAATAAAGTCAGGAAAAATTTGCGTGTCTATAGCATCCAATAAAAACGATGATTTGCGATACAAACTACCGCCACTTATCGCACTAATTAAAGCACTCAATAAACCAGATGCTGTTTCAGCACAATACAGCACGGGACAGACACGCGTTGTTAGTGATCTTGCGCCTAAGCGTTGCAAGGTGCGTTCTGCGGCTTTTTTACCGACTTCAATTGCTGGTTCTAATCCCAGCGCGTTTCTTGCCACGCTGTACCAATAATCACGCTGCATACTGTCGCCGCGTTGCCCTAATACTGAACAGCTTAAGGAATGGCGAGTCGATAAGCGTCCTTGTAAAAAATCCAAGCTATTACCAAATACACTAATGCCTTGATGACTACTGACGCTCGCGCCTTCAGAATTGCTGATTTCAGCATCATAAAACCGCGCCGCATTTTCGCATTCAATGGCTAAAGCAATGGCTTCATCCGCACTAATTCCCCACGGATGATATAGATCTAAATCGGGAAATTCAGTGGCTAATAATTCTTTGTCTGGCAATCCTGCGTATTCATCGGCACTGGTATAGCGGGCAATACTACACGCCGCACTCACGGTTTCTTTTATAGATTCAGGCGATAAATCGGTACTACTGGCTGAGCCTTTGCATTGCCCAAAATACACGGTGACACCCAAGTTCTGACTGCAATCATGCTCAATGGTTTCTACTTCACCTAGCCTTGCGGTCACTGACAAACCGTCTTGCAGACTTAGCCCCGCTTGTGCCGCGCTCGCACCTTGGCGTTTAGCTTCGTCCAAGATGTCTTGCACGCTATTTTTTAACTTATTCATTAATTCTGGATTCTGCACGGTCTTCTCTGTGTGGGTTAAAGTGTTGTAGTGCGTCATGATAGCAATATCATCAACGGCTTTCATGGATTTTTGAACTTTCAATCAACACGTCTCATTGATAGTGGGTTAAACCTGATTATAGCGATATTAATGACAGTCAGTCCTTTAAAGAACTGGCTGTCATGCTCACACAGATTTAATCACCTCTATTCCGAATTCATATCAGTGGTTGAAAAAAACCATAGCAAACGGTTTTTTTCAACCCTTAGTCTTTTTACATTCATGTTAGCTTTCTGTTAACCAATTAATTTTATTCACTTTATTGGTAATAATAATTTATGGCATGAAAATAGCTTTATAGCGTATAAGCTCATGTGAAATTTATCACATGAAATAATTGGTAAATCGTTAACTTACATTTCTAGGAGTAGTATTCCCATGATATTAGATATTATCCTCACGAGTTTTTTTGGTGTAGCTATTTTTTATGCCCATATTTTTCTCAAAAATATGCCCACTGATGAATAAAGTGTAGACCTTCAACTTACAGTGGTTTTACTCATGACCTTTCAGGTTTTAAAAACCTGAAAGGTCTATATCCAGTAACTATAGCTAAAGCAGTTTTAACTGATTAAAAAACCGTTCGCACTGAGCTTGTCGAAGTGTGAATGTGGTTCGACTGTTCGACAAGCTCACAGCTCACCACGAACGGCATCATTTTATTGTGCTTTAGCTATAACTTAGATTGAAATTACTTTACCACTACCAAGTTATTTCGTCCGTTCATACTACATTCAGCAACTACCCATTAACATTCGACCAACGTTCAGCAATAATTGATAAAAAAATAGGTGGTGATAAAAATGAAAACAATAAATCAAAACAAAACACCCGATGTTAATCTTGATAATAATTTTGATGTTTTTTGCCAAGGATTTGACAACGGTAGCTTTTATGGCTTGGAATATGTCCTAGAGGATTTTTTTCAGAATGCGACAGTGAAACCCGTTAATTCCGTCCAACATTCCGTTGACTGGTTTGGGTTGAACAGCTAGTGCGTCTAACGGACTTTTAACAATCCCTACATAACTTCCGCTACACAATGTGCCACGCCCTCGCGGGTAGTCCCTACAAAACAATGCAGATTGGAAAACACAATTCCTACAATATGGCTCATCTGCATCAATTTGTAGGGACTACCATTCGCGTCAACTCGGACAAGCGCGTTCGTACCTCATCGCATTACTCTCTAAGTTAGTCGCATGGTGTTAACCTTGCCGTTCGTGTAAAATTGCCCATGCGCTAAAATTTACAAGCCATTATTCCAATGTCAAAAAATTTCAAACTTACCGTACAAAAAGACCATATTTCTAACTTAGCAAAAGCAACGCCTGTTGTTGCGTTGTCTGAGCTAATTTGGAATGCGTTAGATGCTGATGCCAATAAAGTTGAGGTATTTTTTAATGAGAACGATCAAGGACAAACAAGCGTTATTGTTAAAGATAACGGCTCTGGTATTGAATACGCTAAAGTCGAGAAACTGTTTGGTTCTTTAGGTGGATCGTGGAAAGGTCACAAAGAAAAAACAGAAAGTGGACGTTTTTTACATGGTAAAAAGGGTCAAGGTAGATTTAAAGCATTTGCAATCGGAAGAGTAGTTGTTTGGAAAGTTATTTATAAAAAAGATAATATTTTTTATGAATATCAAATAGAATGCTTTGCAGATAAGCTGGATTATTTTATAGTTTCAGAGGAAATTGAATCAGATAAAAATTATTCTGGTGTTGAGGTTTCTATTTCTGAAATCTATAAAAAATCAGGACACCTAACTGACTCGAACTTTAAAAAACTGGTATCTATTTTTGCTTTATATTTAATTAGATATTCACCCGTAATAATTTTTTTGAATGGTGAAAAAATAGAATTAAAAGATTTTATTAAAAATGATAATATAATGCCTCTTAATAATATTGAATATAATGATGTTAATCACGCAGTTGAATTAAGAATATTAGAATGGAATAATTCACAAATAGACAATAAAGAGTTATTGTTTTGTGATTCCAAAGGGTTTGTTTTAGAAAACTATCGAGGACGACAATTTAAAGTTGGCGGCGATTTTTCATTTTCTGCTTTTTTGAAATCTTCACTTATTGAAGATTTGCAAACTGATAACTTACTGGCATTTCCTGAATTAGAGCCTTTAAAGCCACTGATAGACAATACACTATCGACCTTGCAAACTTATTTTTTTGATAGAAGACTCGCGGACTGTCAAGCAGAGCTGGAAAAATGGAAGGAAGAAAAAATATACCCTTATGAGAATGAAGCACTTAATCCAGTAGAAGAAGCGGAAAGAAAAGTGTTTGATATTGTCGCAGTGAATATCAAGCGTAATTTACCCAGTTTTGATAAAAATGATAAAAAAGGTAAAAAGTTTCAACTTAGAATGTTGAAACAAGCCATAGAGAAAAACCCAGAAGAGCTACAAACCATTATTGAAGAAGTTTTGCAGCTAACCGATAGCAAGCGCAACGAGTTCGCGCTGTTATTAAAAGAAACCTCATTAACTTCCATTATTAGTGCATCAGCCTTAGTTTCTGACAGACTTAAATTTATAGCAGGTTTAGAGGAGCTGATATTTGATACTGAGGCTAAAAAGCACTTCAAAGAAAGAAGCCAATTGCACAAAATTCTAGCTGAAAATACTTGGATATTTGGTGATGAATTTAGTTTATCAGTAAGTGATAAATCATTAACTACAGTATTAAAAAAACACAGTGAATTAATAAATCAAGATATTGTTATTGATAGCCCCGTGACATTAATTGATGGTTCACGCGGAATAGTTGATTTAATGCTTTCCAAATCAATTCCTCGTAATCACAAAGAAGAATTAGAGCATTTGGTTGTTGAGCTTAAAGCCCCAAAGGTTAATATAGGGGACGATGAAATAAGACAAATAAAGAAATATGCCTTTGCTGTTGCAAAAGATGAGCGTTTCAGAAACATTAATACTCGCTGGAATTTTTGGATTATTTCTAATGATATAGATGATTTTGCGCAAGAAGAATTAAAACAACATAAGAATGAAAGTGGACTGCTTTATAAAACGGATGGATTAATGATATGGGTAAAAACGTGGTCAGAGGTTATTCGTGAAAATAAACATCGACTGGAGTTTATTAGAAGTCAGCTTGATTACAACATTGAAAGAGAAGATGCCGTGACGCATCTTAAAGAAAAATATGCCGAATTTACCAAAGGCATTAAAACTTCTTTCGATAAAGAGGTTTGACAAAGGTTGTCGTGTGGGGGCGTTGATTCTATCGCTGCTCTACCCAACCTGCATTTATGCTTACCGATGGACAGTCAGTTTAAACTTAGCCACAGCTTTAGCAAATCTGACAAAATCTTCGCGTGTTGAAACCCTGCCATACTGTAGTTGAATAAAATCAGCGGTAATTTGTTCGATAGCGTCTGCTTGTTCTGGTAATGCTATTTTGGCGCGTTGGGCAAAATCGTGTGCGCCTTCTCGGTTGGTTCTGATTAATCCTGCTGGTTTTAACTTTGCACAAAACCGATTATAAAGACGCAAAATGGGGGCTATGGCTTTTTGTTTTTTACGCAATAAAAATGCGCTTAATAGGATGGTAATTAAGGCAACCAAGATCATTAACCATTTCATCATAGCTTTGAAGTCGTGAATGCCAAACGTAGACAGAAAATTGGCTTGATTATCGCTGTCGTAGTTGACTACCCAGCGTTGCCACTGGTAATCGGCACTATTCCAAAGCTGATTCATTTGTTTTAGCCAATTTTGTTGCTGATTAATCATGTTTGGATCAAAGCGAATTTCACCACCAAGTTCTAATAAATCGAGATTCAGTTGTTGTTCAATGCGCTCTGGTGCAACAGCGGCAGTTGGATCAACCCGCGCCCAGCCTTGATTTTCTATCCACACTTCTGCCCACGCATGGGCATTGGCTTGACGGACTTCTAAGAAATTACCAACGCCATTAAATTCACCGCCTTGATAACCCGTCACGACTCGCGCTGGAATGTGAGCAACGCGCATTAAGTAGACAAATGCGGAGGCGTAATGACTGCAAAAACCGCGCTTGGTGGTAAATAAAAAGCTTTCTATCGGATTTTCTTCCATTAACGGTGGCGTGAGCGTGTAGTGAAAATCTTCTTTTCTAAAATGATTAAGTAACTGGGCAATAAACTCTTCTGGCTTGCTATCAAAACCGTGCAGTTGAGTGACGAATTGTTTAATTTTGTCGGACGGTTCACGCGGTAGTTGGGTCGCATCTTGGTATTCAACTTGAGTCAGATTGCCCGTATTGTATTGCGGATAGGAGGTGATTTTGTATTCTGCGCGTTTATTTGAATTTTCTTGGGTAACTAATTGGTAATAGCCTGTGAGTACTAACGGTGCGGAAAATTGTTCAGGCATATCCAATCCAAACACCCAATTTTTTTCTTGTGCCTCCATTAGCAGTGTGTATTGATAGGCTGTACCTGTGTAGATAGGTTTAGTGAGTGTTAGTCCTTTGACTATTTGCGTACTGAACTGTGACCAGCGTTTGCCATCGGTATGTGCTAACACTGGACCACGCCAATAACGCTGTTTAGGTGGCGGCATAGACCCAGTAAATTTAACCCGAAACACCAGTTCTTCCGATGTGCCTAAATCGCTAATAGACCCTGGTTCCATGCTATCGCTTAAGCCAATTTTAGCCTTATTTTTTTCTTCAAAGATCATCCAGCGTGGAGCTTCTACGCGGGGAAACAGAATGAAAATAACGACCGCTATCGGTATGGCTTGCAGAATAATTAGGGTAGCGGTTTTTAATGCCACGCGGGTTTTAATTTCAATACTGTTAATTGCAACCAAGGTGGCAAACAGCACACAGCAAACTGCCAGAATATACGCCGCCATGAACAAGCTTTGTTGATATAAAAATAATGAGGCGGCGACAATAAACGCCAAATAAGTGACTAGGTAAATATCACGCTCGGTTTTGATTTCCAGCAGCTTTAAGCCCAGTGCGAGTATGAATAAGTTAGTACCTGCATCACGTCCAAGTAGGTGTTTATGCTGACTGAGTAGCAATGTTAGCGCAAACAGGGTGAGGAAAAGCAGCACCCGCGAACGTGGTAAATACTGGGGTTGCCAAACAGCGGCAAAACGCCAGCCTAACATCAAGCAAAAAAAACCAAACAGTGCGATGGGAATATTGGCAATATGTGGCGCGACAATCAGTCCGATAGACGACAGTAAAAAAATGAGGATTTTTTTAAAATGGGGTGAATTCATAACAGGGCAAGAGCTTCCAAACAGTGGCGGTAATGTGTTGAACCCCGATCTGGCATAATTTTTAAATTTGGCAACACCAACCCATAACGAATATCGGCGCGTTCTGCATCAATCACCCAGCGACATAATTGGCTTAAGCGTTGTTCAGTATCATAGCCTGCGGCATAGTCGTAATGTAGCCACACTTCGGTTGCGTTGTTCGCACCACTGTATTGTTTGCTGTATAGCCCTTGTCCTTTGGCAAAGGCTTTCCAGTGTATATGTTTGATGGAATCGCCTGCTTGATATTCGTGTAAGCCGTAAAAATCATCCGCACCTTTTTTTTGATTGACCCCTTGTTCGGCATCGGCTAAGGGCGTTTCTGGAAAAGGAATTTCTATGGTAGCGGGTTTTGGATAAATCAGAGCTTTGCTGTCAAAACGAATAGGCGACCACGCATAAAATAATCCAAGCGGATAGCTTGTGGAAATCGTTACTTTACCAATGGTTTGCCAACCTCTTTTTTGAGCGATTTCATACAGTGTTATCGCAATTTTACTGTGTGCGGCTAAGGTAAAATTTTCAGATTTTTCCAATTGAATGCGTAAATTAAAACGCTCAACCGCTGTTGGGTTATGAATGTGTATATCAAAGCCTGCGGCCTCTCCTAAAAAAACATTTTTGCATTGCCCCTCTTTTAATACCAGACCCGCTAAAGAATTATAAGTATGTAAAATGGTAATAAAAAATACACTTGCCAATAAAAACGTCAGTAAATAAGCAAGGTTATTGTTATAAACAAAGGCAATCAGCACTAACAAAATCATCAGTAACACAAAACCGAAACCACGTTTGGACGGCACAATGCCTATTCGCCTAACAGTCAGGGTAATTGACTCAGAATTTAATGGTTTGCTGGTGTAAAAATTCGGTACTTTCCAGCGTAGTTTAAAAGGCAGACGACTCAAAACACTGCTACTTTAGATAATATAGGGGCGACAATCGCCTCTGAATCGCTGCTTCCTGACCGCAAACGGTGTCCCGCAACAGCCGCTAGTACAGCTTGTATATCTTCGGGAATCACTGCATCACGCAATTCTAAAAAAGCCCATGCCTTTGCTGCACTCAATAGTGCTAAACCTGCTCTGGGTGACAGACCACAATGGTATTCTGATGATTCACGCGTAAAGTTAATAATCGCCTGACAATAATCCAGTAAGGCATCGGACGTGTGTACTTTAGTGACTAAATCCTGCATTTGGTGAAGCTGTTCGGGCGGTAACTGCACAGACAAAGATTCAATTAAAGTATGGCGGCTTTGTCCTGTCAGTAATGCGCGTTCTGCTTTTGGGTCAGGATAACCTAGCTCTATACGCATTAAAAACCGATCTAGCTGTGATTCGGGTAATGGAAACGTGCCGATTTGATGAGACGGGTTTTGGGTGGCAATAACAAAAAATGGTTTAGGTAATGGATAGGTTTTATTTTCAATCGTTACCTGACCTTCTTCCATCGCTTCCAATAACGCGCTTTGTGCTTTAGGCGTGGCGCGATTAATTTCATCGGCTAACACCATTTGATTAAAGATAGGACCTGGATGAAAAGTAAATTCGTGGCTTTTACCATCAAAAACGGATGCACCTAAAATATCAGCAGGAAGTATGTCGCTAGTAAATTGAATGCGTTGATAATGTAAACCCAATAATTTTGCTAAAGTATGCGCTAACGTGGTTTTTCCTACTCCAGGAATATCTTCAATCAGTAAATGCCCACGCGCAAGCAAACAGCAAAATGCCAGACGAATTTTATGTTCTTTACCCAGAATAATCTGATTGGCTGAATCGAGTAGTTGGTGTGTATATTTTTGCATGAGGTGATGGTAGGATGCTGGGTTTATAAAGACATCGATGTTGTATGGGCGATAGTATAAAACAAACGCCTTGTTATTAGTAACTATAGGAATGGATGATGAGTAACTTTGAAGAAGTTAAGTTGGTACTGTGTGAAATGCTGGAAGAGCTGGATGATAGACTGGCTAAAATTACCGATGATGTGAGGCACACGGATGAACCTGTCGAGAAAGATTTTTCTGAACAGGCTACCCAAAATGAAAATAATGAAGTTCAAGATTATTTGGGTAATTCTGCCAGAACAGAAATAGGAATGATAAAACAAGCCCTGTCTCGTATAGAGAGTGGTGAATATGGAGTGTGTCAAGTGTGCGGTGAACCTATCAATATCGAACGCTTGAAGGTTATTCCGTATTCTAATATGTGTGTTAAGTGTGCGAGTGTGGCTTCGCATTAAGTTACGCGTATTAATCAATACAGAGGTATTTTAAAATGAGTAAAAAAAAATTAGGACTGCACACATTAGGTTATGTACTTTTTTTATGTTTTTTTAATGTGGGCGTATTTGCTGAAACCAGTATTGCTATACTGGACTTTGAATTAAGTGATGTAACAATGGCACCTCGAATTCCTGCTGAAATTGAAAGAACGGCAAGTATAAAGGCTATGCTAGAAGGTGAATTAAAAAGAGCGGGCTATAAAATCATTGCTATTGACTTAAAGCAGCAACACGAAGCTAACAGCGGTTTTGGGTATCTTTTTGAACATAACGATGTTGCCGCAGAATTAGGTAAGAAAGCAGAAGCTGATTATGTATTAGTTGGCAGGCTACATAAACCCAGTTTTTTATTTGCTTATCTAATGGGGCATTTAGTTAAGACTGATAACGGTGGATTGATAGAAAATTATGTGGTGGAAACAAAAGGAGGGGATAAAAAATTAACGCTAAAAGCGGTTGAAACATTTGCATCCAATATGGATAAAAATTTAGATAATATTTATACACCACCCCCTCCTGTTAGAACATCACGGTAACTAGCGCGGAGGGGTTGAGCGGATTATAGTGGGGTTTATTAGCCTCGCTTATTCTGCGGTCAAAGACAGTTCTAAGCCCTGTTTATAACATTGACTGGCACTGTCTTTATCGCCTTGTGCAAACATCAAATTCCCTAACAATTGATAAGCCTCAACGCTAGGGGAGGCAGTGATACTGCGGGTTAAATAGGATTTAGCTTTGTCACTATCGTTGCATTTAACACTCAGTTTACCTAACACCATTAACAGTAATGCGCTATCTACATGAAATGGTAGCCATAATTCTGCCATTTTTAGTTGTTTTTCAACATCGTTGGAAACAATATTACCAAACAATATCAGCAAGTTTTCATCCCAATTTTGCGATAAGGCTTTTGTTAAAGCCCCTTCGATTTTTGCGCTCGCACCCACGTCAATCATGACAGTAAAATAAACCGCTGACACGGTGTGCATGGTTTTTATGTAATTGGGCATTTCTGACCATAACAACTCGATTTTTTCGAGATCGCCTTGACTAGCTGCTTGCTTTAATAATTCACAGAAAGTTTTGGCCTCCAGCAATTTTACTTCAACTTCCATCAGCACTTTATTTTTATGCAAAGATGGAATGAGTTTTTGCAAGTTTTCCCAGTCGCCTAGATGCTGATAGGTTTGGTGCAATAATTTTAAAACATTAGCATGGGCAGGATCGATAGATTGCAATTCGGTGAGCGTTTGCAGTGCGTGGTCAAATTCTTTGCTAGATAAATACAGCTCTGCCTGAGTGAATCCAATAGTGACGCTGGAATCAGGGGCTTGGTCGGCGGCTTGTTTTAAATATTGATCTCTTTTATCCAACGCGCCGCGTGATTGTGCGGCTCTTGCGGCAGTTAAATAATGAATTAACGGTGCGCCGCTATGAGGAGCGTGTTTAATTAACACAGTTTCCGCTCTTTCAAAATTACCTTCCGCACTATCGACTAAGCCAGCAATTAAGGCTTCTTGAGAGCGATTAAATTTGATATTGATACCACGGTGTTTTAATTGACTGGGTATGCGATACAGCCAACCTAGCAATCTAAAAACGATATACAGGATAAAAAATCCAATACTCAGACCGACTACAAAATCAACTAGCGTCTTTTCCAAAGACCAGTGACTGATACTGATAAAGACATGACCAGGATCACCTAAGTTACGCAACCACCAATAAGCAAAACCAGCGATTGCCATTACGCCAACAAAAGGCAGCAAAAAATAAAGTAATTTTTTCATTATATTTTCTTAACTTATTTCTTTTTAATAGCAGGAGCTGGTTGGGTTGGCTTTACATCTTCAACAGGCTTTTTAAGCTCAGTTTTTTCGGGTGTTTTCACACTGTCAACAGGTGTACTAAGCTCAGTTTTTTCCGTTGGTTTTACATCTTCGATAGGTGGTTTTTGAGGCTCAGTTTTTTCAACTGGTTTTACTTGTTCTACAGGCTGTTTAGGTGTGGTTTCATTTGCTTTATCTGTTTCTATACGCAGTTTGCTAATATCTCTGAGCATTTTTAATGACAAACTAATATCGGGAAACTGGCTATGAATTTCAACGGCACTAAACTTATCTAATGCTTCAGAAAAATTATGGCTAACATCATTTTCAGCAAAATTCTTCTTTAACCATGTTTTAGCATCGACTAGTGCAGATTGATAGATTTTTTCATTATGTTGAACCAGTGCGATTTTCACTATTTCTAACTTTACCCGCAGTTGTTCACGAATAAACCTAGCTTCTTCGGGCGTTAATATTTCCTCAATGGGCTGCTGCGAATATTTAACACCGATGACATCTAGCAAACTCTTATCTTTAGTACTGTCTTTTTGTTCGCTTGTGTTGTCGGGTGCAACTACGGTTTTACTTGCAAATGGTAATAACAAAGTCAATTGATCGACCTGTTCTTGTTGTGTCTGAATAGCGACATAAATACCCACTGCATCAATAACAGTGATATTTTTAATTAGGCTGATTTCCTCGGCAATTTTTTCTCGAATCTTAAAAACGCCTGTATCACCGCTTTCTTTCAAACGTTGATCTGCGGCTTCCAACGCTTCCAAGGTGGTATGAACATCACCGATTAATTGCAGGCGTTCGTTAGCGACACTCAACAAATATTCTGCATCCGCAATTAACCAATCGCCGCGTGTTTTACCCAATTGGCGTTGTATTTTTTCAATAGAGTCGGTTAGTTCTTTGCGAGTGCTAGTTAATTGTTCTTTGTGTAATGCACTAACATCTTCAATCGCTTTAGTGAAATGTTCGTCTTTACTGTCTATTTTGTCGGATACTCGGTCAATCTGCGCCCGAATTGCGGTAATTTGCGCTTGATTGTCACTGATTTGCTTGGATACTTGATCTTTAACTTCGCCGCCTAAATCTTTTTGCTTATCACGCAAGCCTTGCAAGAAATAAAAACCAACCCCTGCTAAGCCAATAACAATAAGTAGAATAATAATGCCAAACCAAAATCCACTCCGTGACCTGTGCGTTTTTGTACTATCCCCTAGGTCTTGTGCTTGTTGTTCGTTCAATTCGGCCACGCTATTCCCCTGTTATTCTGGTTTACTGTTTCAAGAATTGCTTCATCTGAAGGGCTACTCGCCACGGCAATTCGTTTAAATCCCAACTCGGCAGCTAACTGTTTGATTCTATCACTAACAACAACTAGCGGTAAGGTAAACAACTGCCGATGATGTGCTGCATCCAACATGATTAATAAGTTTTGCAAGGCTTCACCACTGGTTGCGGTGATAATATCCAGCTTTTGTTGCTCCAGCAATGAAATAACCTCAGTGTTATTTATGCTGGGTACACTTCTTTTATAAACATTCAAATAATGAACGTCCGCACCTCTACTACGCAAAGTATTTGCCAATTCTTCACGTCCACCTTCACCACGCACAATTAAAACCCGTTGCTCTCGTATGTTCTGCATATCTGGCAGAGCTAACAAGGCTTCGCTGTTATAATCTTGCTCAGGTATTAAATCGATGGATAACCCTGCCATTGCTAAAGCGTTTGCCGTTGCTTTGCCGATTGCCCCCAGTCGTAGCTTTTTTGGCTGGGCTATTTTGCCACCATTCGCCTTGAGTGCAAAATTTACTGCATTGCTACTAACAAAAATTAGCCACTGAAATTCATCCAAATTAGCCAATGTTTTTTGTATAGCTACTAAATCAGCACTTTCAACAATTGCCAATGTAGGGAAGCGCACTGCAATACCGCCGCGTTGTTCTATTAAACGACTAAGATTATCAGCCTGATGCGCAGGTCGCGTGACTAAAATCCGCGCTCCGTTTAATCCTGTCATTCAGCAAACAACGCTTGCAGAATTTTATCTGCACCTTGTGCCAATAAATCTTCGGCAATTAATCGCCCTAATTCATCCGCTTGTTCTAAGGTACTTGAACGCTCACTACGATATAACACACTACCATCGGGACTACCGACCAAACCGCGCATAATTAATTGGTTATTGTCTAACTCGGCAAAACCAGCGATAGGCACTTGGCAACCACCATTCAAGCGTGCATTCATGGCACGTTCGGCACGAACGCATAAGCCTGTTTCATTATCGTGCAGTATGCTTAATAATTCATTCGTTTCCACATCATCCACGCGGCATTCAATACCGATAGCACCTTGTCCACAAGCAGGCAAACTTACTGAAGCCGCTAGAGATTGAGTGATACGATTTCCCATACCCAAGCGTTTCAAGCCAGCAGAAGCCAAAATAATGGCATCATAATCCCCAGCATCTAACTTAGCTAAGCGCGTATTGACATTACCCCGCAAAGAAATAATTTCCGCATCTGGATAAAGTTCTTTAATTTGGCATTGGCGGCGTAAACTTGAAGTGCCAATTCTAGCATTGACTGGTAAATCGGCAAATGACGCATAGTGATTGGAAACAAACGCATCACTGGGATCTTCGCGGGTTAAAATCGCGGCTAAATGCAAACCTTCTGGAAATTCGACTGGCACATCTTTCATGGAATGCACAGCAATATCCGCCACACCTTCCAGCATACCTTGTTCTAATTCCTTAACAAACAATCCCTTACCACCGATTTTAGCCAAAGGTGCATCAAGAATCTTATCGCCGCGTGTCACCATTTTAACCAGTTCGGTTTGCACATCAGGAAAATGCTGTTCCAAACGTGCAGCAACGTGTTCAGCTTGCCACAACGCCAAAGGACTTTGCCGTGTTGCGATACGAATAATTTTTTTAGCCAAAACAAATCCTACCAACAAATAAAATTTGGGCATTGTACCCTTAATTTTGTGAACGGTATGTTATTGGAAGTTAAAAATTTGCTGCTGGGTAAAAAATCGCCCTGTTTATCAATACTAACATTGAGGATTTTCTTTGTTTTCAACTTGATCAACGAATGAGAGCAATGATGATGTTCCAACGCGCAATGTCACTCGGTTGGTTTCAGTTTAACGCCCTCAAGATTGCTTACGACATCTTTGCCAGAACAATTAACGGTTGTTACCAATGCTTTATCGATAAACACATTAACCCCCGCTTCGATAGCATGAGCATCGGTAAGTCGATCAACACTCCAAAAAACATTGTAAGTCGCTTTGTCATTAGGAATATCAACCGCATAAGACTCTGCTCTTCCTACTCCTGCCCATTGAGAAGTTGAAACTTGGTCACGCGGCACTTTAATGGCTATTTCTAGTTTTCCCTGTGGTTTGCCAAATGAATAGTCGATGGTTTTTCCTGAGTCGCACACTTCTATTTGCTTACCTTTAGTGGTTGCGCAAGAAAATAACGTTTTGCCTTCACATTTTGCGTAAACATTTGTTGCAAACAAAGCGGCGATTATGGGAAATATTACAATAATTTTCATTAATGCTTTCTCTTTTATTGGGTTGACTAACAATAGTAAGCAGGTGAGTGGCATGAATTTTACTTTTAAACTGCCAGTCTTTTTAAAGGACTGGCAGTCATGTTCACTTTATTGTCTTAAATCTTTAACCACCCGCACGATCTCAGCATTATCTGCTAGTGTTTCAATGCTAAAACCCAGTTTTTTAATCAGGGCTAACATCGATACATTGGCAATTAGCACTTCTGCTTCAAAAAAGGCGATGCCTTTATCTTTAGCAGTTTGCATCAGGGTTTTTAACAGCCGTGAACCGATGCCTAAACGTTGACAATCATCGGCAACCACGAGGGCGAATTCAACCGAGCGACCATCTGGGTTCATGGTGTAACGCCCAACGCCTAATTCATTGGGCATATCTTTATCTTCAGTGACAGCGACAAATGCCATTTCACGGTCATAATCGATTTGGGTAAAACGCACTATCATTTCAGGGGTGAGTTCTTGTAATGCTTGTTTGTAACGGAAATATTTAGTGCGTTCTGATAATCGACTGACAAAATGCTCTTCCATGACCGCATCTTCTGGGCGAATTGGACGGATGGTGATATTTATGCCATTGCTCAGTTGATAATGCTGGCTTAATTCATGTGGATAGGGATGAATCGCCATGTGTGCGTAGCGAGTCATTTGGTGTGAGGTCTGTACTTTAATCCTTGCATCCACAGCAATCGCACCGTGTTCATCGACTATCAGTGGGTTAATATCCAGCTCTAAAATCTCAGGCAATTCACTGACCATTGTCGATATATTCAGTAACACATCAATCAAAGCATTTTCATTGGCGGGTGGTAATTGCCGAAACGCTTTTAAGTATTTTGCCGCTTTGGTTTTGGCAATCATTTGTTCAACCATGTAGGCATTTAGCGGTGGCAGGGCGATGGCATTATCTTTGAGAATTTCCACCATCGTACCGCCTAAACCGAAACTAATCGCAGGGCCAAATACGGGATCACGTACCACGCCCACCATTAATTCCCGTCCGCTGTGTGAGCGAAACATGGTCTCAACTGTCATGCCCACTTCGGTGATTTCTGGGTGTTTTTGTTTAATCGCCATTTCCATTTCAAGGAAGTTGCGTGACACTTCTTGCGCAGTGTTAATGTTTAAACGTACACCGCCAATATCGGATTTATGGCTAAATTCAGACATATTGACTTTTAATACCACGGGGAAGCCCATGGTTTGCGCGGCAATCATGGCATCTTTCGCGCTAGTGACTTTGATAGTTTGATTGACGGGAATATGAAATGCGGCAAGAATCGCTTTTGATTCTTGAGCAGTCAACACTTGTCTACCTTCGGACAAAATACGCTCGATAATCAGTCTCGCGCCTTCTACATCGGGTGCGGCAAGTTCATCACTGGGCGATGGAATTTGTTTGAGTAGGATTTGGTTTTGTGCGTAATTGGCTAAAAAAGCAAACGCATCGACTGCGACTTCAGGGGTAGTAAAGTGAGCAATGTTACTGTTGGCAAATAAATCACGCCCTTTTTGCACGCGTGCGCCGCCTGTCCACGCCGCTAATACAGGTTTTTTACTGTCTTTTGCGACTTCGATAATACATTCTGCCACTTGAGTCGGATTGGTCATAGCTTGGGGGGTTAAAATCACTAACACACCGTCGATGCTGTCATCTTTAAGGCAAATTTCAAGCGATTGCTGATAACGTTCTGAGGTGGCATCACCCAAAATATCAATCGGATTGTCATGAGACCAATGCACAGGTAATACTGCGTTAAGCGCGTCAATACTATCTTCGCTTAGTACTGCCATTTTGATACCGACATCTTCGGCTCTATCGGTACTCATCACACCTGGGCCACCTGCATTGGTGATAATAGCTAAACGGTCTTCTTTGACGATGTAGTTATTGGCTAATACGCGAGCGGCGGAAAATAATTCGGTAATGCTATACGCTCGAACCACACCCGCTCTAGCAATCGCTGCATCAAATACATTATCACCGCCAACCATCGCCCCTGTATGAGACATCGCGGCTTTGCAACCTGCTTCATGACGACCTGATTTAATTAAAATGACAGGTTTTAATCGTGCCGCTGCTTTCAGCCCACTTAAAAATCGTCGCGCATCACGGATACCTTCGACATACATCAAAATACCCGTGGTTTGGCTGTCAGTCGCCAGATAATCCAGCACTTCACCAAAATCAATATCCGCCGCACCACCCATAGACACTACAGTAGAAAAACCAATATCCTGCGATTTTGCCCAGTCTAAAATAGCGGTACACACCGCGCCTGATTGTGACAACAACGCCAACGAACCATCTTTGACTGTGCCATCACCAAAGGTGGCATTGAGTTGACCGCTCGGACGAATCACTCCCAAACAGTTCGGCCCTATCAAGCGAATACCATAACGGTGTGCAATATCTAATACTTCTTGTTGTAAGCGTTTGCCTTCATCGCCCAATTCACCAAACCCTGCGGTGATAATAATCACCGAAGTTACACCTTTTTCACCACATTGACGCACGATGTTGGGAACAGACGGGGCTGGAGTGGAAATAACGACTAAGTCTAAGTCTTCGGGAACGCTGTTTAAATCTGGATAAGCTTTTAAGCCTAAAATTTCTTCGCGCTTGTGATTTACAGGATAAAGCCCACCTGTAAAACCTGCTTCCTGCATATTGAGTAGTAGCCGATAACCAACGCTTTCTGGGCGTTCAGACGCACCCACGATAGCAACAGATTTTGGAGTAAAAAAACGATTTAGATAATGAGGACCCATGAATGCACCAGAGAGAGTAAAATATTTGGTAAGAGTAGCATTTTTAGCTATTTTAGCGGCAATTATTTGCCATGCTTTAATAAAAAACTGATAGTTGCCGCTACTGTTTTTGTCAGACATACGACAGTGCTGTATTCTGAAAATAGATAGGATAACCTATCACGATTAATAACCCGCATAACGTGTAACAGAATGCGTGGGTGATTGTATTCAAACTATTAAGTAAGCGCGTACCCTGACAAACTACAACGTCCCTAACATCAAACTAATACAATAAACTAGGAGGAAAACCAGTGACCCTAAACACCGATTTACCGATACAATTTTCTCGCACTCACCGTTTACAATGGGAAGAGGCACAACAAAAAAACGTGATTTTATATCCAGAAGGCATGGTTGAACTCAACGAAAGCTCTGCTGAAATTTTAAAACTCTGTGATGGCACACGCACTCTCGCGCAAATCGTCAGCGATTTAGAAGAAAAATTTGCCACTCAGGGTTTATATAACGACATTAACGCATTTTTAGAGGTAGCTTTACAAAATGGCTGGATACACCAAAACTAATATTACCCCTCCGCGCTGGTTATTGGCAGAATTGACTTACGCCTGTCCGTTGCAATGCCCGTATTGTGCCAATCCCATTGATTACGCTAAACACGACAGCGAAATCAGCACTGACGATTGGAAGCGCGTATTGACGCAAGCGCGAAAAATGGGCGCGGTACAACTGGGTTTTTCGGGCGGCGAACCTTTAACCCGCAAAGACTTAGCCGAATTGGTCAAGCACGCACGCGACCTTGGTTATTACTCCAACCTTATTACCTCAGGTTATGGCTTAACCGAAGAAAAAATCATCGAACTTAAAGACGCTGGATTAGACCATATTCAAGTCAGTATTCAAGCCAGTAGCCAAGAATTGAACGACCATATCGCAGGTACAACGTCTTTTGAACATAAAAAACAAGTTGCCCATTTAGTCAAAAAACACGGCTACCCGATGGTGTTATGCGTGGTGATTCATCGCGAAAATATTCACCAAATGGCGGATATTTTGGCAATGGCAGAAGACTTAGGCGCGGATTATTTGGAATTAGCTAATACCCAATACTACGGATGGGCGCACGCCAACCGTGATTTATTACTGCCCACCAAAGAACAGTTTGAAGAAGCGGAAAAAATCGCCCAAGCTTTCAAAGAAACGGTGGCAGGTAAAATGAAAATTTACTACGTCGTCCCTGATTTTCACGAAGATCGCCCTAAAGCCTGTATGAACGGCTGGGGAACAACGTTTTTAACCATCGCTCCTGATGGTGTGGCTTTGCCGTGTCATTCTGCGCGTGAATTACCTAACTTAGATTGTCCCAATGTCAACGATTACAGCATCTCAGACATTTGGAATGACTCGAAAGCGTTTAATTTTTTCCGTGGCGATGACTGGATGCAAGAACCCTGTCGTTCATGTGATGAAAAAGAAAAAGATAAAGGCGGTTGTCGTTGTCAGGCATATTTATTAGCAGGCGATATGTATGCCACTGATCCCGTATGTAGCAAATCGCCGAATCATCACGTTATTGACGAAGCGATTGCTTCGGCTAGAAATAGTGCGTTAGCGGAAAATGAAAAACCGCTGATTTTTAGGAATAGTAAAAATTCGCGGCTGTTATCTTGAACGATACCGTATTAATTTTTTTAATTTTATCCTCATTTTGCTCAGGAACTAAGAGGAAGAATATCATGTCAGTAAAAATCCCAACAAAAATATCAGGTAATGAAGCTTCAGCAAAACCAAAAACTGAACGTATCATCACAATGACAGTTTCGTAGGGTGGGCAAGCGTCTTTTTGCTTGCCCACCCTACCCGATTTTATTTGAATGAGCCATCGCATCAAATGACCAATTATCGTCGTTACCGTATTGGTGGTGGATGCTATTTTTTTACCGTTAACTTGGCAGAGCGTCAACGTAGCTTATTGACAGAGCGCGTTGATAGCTTGCGAGAAGCTTTTCGAGAAGTTAAAAATGCTCATCCGTTCGTGATTGATGCAATGGTTGTTTTGCCAGACCACCTGCATACAATCTGGACTTACCACTGGGTGATGCCGATTTTGGTTTGCGTTGGCGACAGATAAAATCAGCCTTTTTCAGAACCATAGAAAAACACGAGCGAATTTCAAACAGCCGTTTACGCAAACAAGAACGTGGCGTATGGCAACGGCGTTTTTGGGAACACGCCATTCGTGATGAGGAAGATTTTAATCGCCACGTTGATTACATCCATATCAATCCCGTCAAACATGGTTATGTAAAGCAAGCAGCGGATTGGCAGTTTTCATCATTTCATCGTTATGTGCGATTAGGGATATTGCCAGCCGATTGGGCGGGAACGGATAGCCTTGATTTAGAATAATTAATTTAAAATATGAAATGTAGGATGGGTAGAACGAAGTGAAACCCATCTTTCACGCTTATCGTGTTTAGGTATATTTTCTATTTTTAAATATACAAATTCCACAAAGAAAATAATTTTTATATTTTTACTTATATTTCAATCAGTTAAAAAATATATTTCCAATCAAAAAAAGTCAAAAGTGTATGATCTTTCTATTGTGGTCATATCGTAACTATTGCTACAATCTAGATCGGTTATTGACTGAACTATTTAAAGACAATAGCTACAACTCATTGGTTTTTCAGTGAGAAGCACTCCGTCCGTCTTCTATTCTAGTCTAGGCAAACTACATTTGATTTGCCACTGACTTAAACTAATAAAACCTTTGACCATGTGACCCAAAGTGTTTAAAAGTGAGGTCGTGAACACTATGAAAACTAAATCAAACATCAACATAATAGCAAGTATTTGCTTGCTAGCTGCGGTGGGAGGCGTGCAAGCTGCCTCACTTTTTGATCCTCTTGATCCGATTGATATACCGAAATACGTCGATCCACTGCCGATGCCTAAAAAACTGACGGGAGGTAAGCTGACAATTACTGCATCAGAATTTGAGCAGCAAGTTCTACCCACCACAGACTCAAACAATGTCCCAACAGGCTTCAAAAAAACCGTAGTGTGGGGATACGATGGCACTTATCCAGGTCCTACAATTGACATAAAACGACAAGACACTACAACCATTAACTGGGTTAATAAGCTGAGCAATGCCACGCTTTACAGAGATGTTCTTGTGGTCGATAAGACGTTAAACTGGGCTAACCCGCTTCCGAAAGTGTCACTTGACCTGCCTTATAACGGTCCCGTTCCGATAGTCACTCACCTGCACGGTGGCATGGTTTCATCTAACGTTGATGGTAATCCTGATAAGTGGTTTCTTCCCAATGACTCACAGAAATATCTGTATCTTAACGATCAAGAGGCAGCGACGCTTTGGTATCATGATCACACTATGGGTGTGACGCGGCTCAATGTGTATGCGGGTTTGGCGGGATTTTATCTATTGCGCGATGATTTTGAAAAAGAACTTCAGCTACCTGGTAATGTTGAAAAAGACGATAAGAAATATGAACGGGAAATCGTTATTCAGGATAGATTATTCGATAAATTTGGGCAATTAGTGTTTCCGAGTGAGGGTGTCAACAAAAATGATCACCCGTCTTGGGTGCCAGAGTTTTATGGTGATATACTCGTAGTCAACGGTAAAACATGGCCCTATCTTGATGTCGAACCTCGTCGCTACCGTTTACGTCTGCTAAACGGCTCGAATGCCCGTTTCTATACCTTGAGCTTCAAAAACGGACTGACTTTCTGGCAGATCAGCACCGATGCGGGTCTACTGGACAAACCAGTCAATGTTTCCAATCTAACATTGGCTCCTGGTGAACGCGCTGACGTAATTGTGGATTTTTCCAGCAAGAAAGGCACTGATCTCATTCTATCAAATGACAGTCTTATACCCATTCCAAATGATACTGTTAATGCCGATGGTACGGTTACTCTCGATGATCCAACAAGGCAGGTTATGCAATTTCGTGTGGGGAAAAGTGTAACCAAAGCGGATAACACGTTTAACCCTGCCAGAGTACCAACCCCCTCTTTACGAGCTAAAAACCCCATTGTTCGCTTAGCCAAGGTAGCCCCTGTAATCACCAGAACCATGACGCTTAACGAAGTACAAGGCAAGGATGGACCACTGGAGGTCTTGGTAGATGGTAAGCGATTTGACGCGAAGGTCACTGAAACCCCAAAAGAAGGGACGACTGAAATTTGGCAAATCGTTAATCTAACCGTCGATAAACATCCAATGCACCTGCATTTAGTACCTTTTCAATTGCTCAATCGGCAAAAAATTGACAAAAAGTTATATCAGGATAGGTATGATTCTGCGAATCCAAAGCTTCCAGCTCCTGTCACATTCAATCCAGAACTCACTGCGGATATTTTCACTGACGAATCGGGTTTCACTTACCCTGTAATACAACCCGATGAGAATGAAAATGGCTGGAAGGATACTCTTAGAATGAACCCTGGTGAAGTGACTCGAATCGCTGTGCGCTTTGCGCCGACGGAAACGCCTGCTAATATGCTTAACGCTCAATTTCCGTTTGATCCCTCAAAAGGGCCAGGTTATGTTTGGCATTGCCATATCATTGATCACGAAGACAATGAAATGATGCGCCCCTATAAAGTCATTCGAGCAAAAAAATAGTACCCGTATTATTTAAGTCGTTACAGATAATAACCCTTAATCCTTTAAAGGGTTGTTATCTGTTTTACCTACTAATTTTGGTAGTCATAAACAGTGAGTGATTAAGAGAACCTCAATTGGTTACGAAT
>JBAXNR010000044.1:0-30134 GCA_037133675.1 Methylococcales bacterium | reverse complement strand
GGAAAAATACCAAACTCGACTCTTTTTGATAATTTGCCGAAAAAGTTTGAGTAGTAGCACGACATATTTATAGCCCTGTCCATTACCCAAATGAAAGATGAATACAGTGATTTCATTAAAAAATTACTTTCTCAATATGAATATGTAACGTAGTGATGTCGCTGTAAAACTTAGCAAGTAGCCTCGATGTAACGTGGTTAAATTGAGAGCTATCAGCACAAATTCCCTCGATTACGAGACCGTGAAAGTATTCAGTTACAGCGACCAAATGGCTAAAAATACCGTCATTCCAGCATGAATGCTGGAATCCAGTCACAGGGAGAGCGTAGCGAGGGTTTTGAAACTGGGTACTGCACAATAATTATTTATAATCATGCAGTTACCATCCGTGGCACTGGATTCTGGCATCCCTGCCAGAATGACGGATTTGAATATTGTTGCGTCTAATAACGCAGTTTGCTTGAAAGTATTCATAATTTCACAGTCTCTTACGTTTCACCACATCGAGGCTACAGGAGTATAAATCCAGTTTTGTACTCCAGCCATCCATCAATCCCACTACAAAACACACAAAACCATGAAAAATATTTTTAGACTACTCGCCTTTATGCTATTCAGTGTTTCTTTCAAGGTATGGGCAATGGAATCTGCCTACACATCTTTGGAGGAAAAATCCTGCAAAATACTGGAGTCACATGACAACGAGGCGGGGGGCTTTATCTCATCCTGTCCTAGTCACGATGGCTACCAAATTCAGATTGTTGGTGGTGATGCAAGAAGCTGGCTTATTATTTTGAAAAATAAACGTCCAATTTATGACAGTCAAACTGATATTTCAATGCACGCTACAGGTAACTTTGCCACTATAGACAGTAAAGTTTTGGAGTGGCGTTACGATAACGCAAAAAAACTGATTGGACTGATAGTTCGTGTTGGTTCTCAGGACAAAAGTGACCCATCAAAAGAAGTTTCGGATTTATTTGTTTTTCGCCATGACAATGGTCGATTTTGCTATGCAGGAAGCCACAAAACTAATGAAGGTGCGAGGGAAATAGCTGATACTCAAACAGTGTGTAAACCTGTTACTAACCCTGAATGAAACAAGCGAGCAGCCTCGATGTAATGACGTGAAATCGAAGGCTATCAGCACAAATTCCCTCAATTCCGTTTCACCACATCGAAGCTACAGGAGTGTAAACCTAGGTTTGTACTCCGACTTATCTTTATTCGCTTGATAATCGTGGATGGTACAATACTGATGTGACTTGGGTACTGTGTCAATGTCCAGATAACCCCCACTAACGCTATCTATTAACACATTCAAGCAGAGGTAAAAATGAGTATCGGAGAAGTATCGTTTTATACAGGGATTTTATTATTTATCATCGGCATTATCGGCGGTGGCATTGATATAAAAGAAGTGAAGATACCTGAAATTAAAGGCGTACCAAGATATATGTGCTTTATAGGCAGTGTACTGTTCCTTGTGCTGGGTTTGTATTTGAAAAATGTCATTCCGCCGATTACTATCACCAATGCTGTTGATTCTACCGTGGCTAATGCTCCAAATGCCACGGTTGCCAATACACCTAAACTCCCAGAGCCTGTTGTTACTACACCGCCAACTGACGTTACGCCAACAACACCTACTCCTTCTCCAGCAATTAGCAACAGCACGGAAACACCTGATAACACTGCACCATCTGCCGAATTAATCGCCGATAAAAAGGCAGCTCAAAGCGAACTTGACGAAGCCAACAAACGGATTGATGTGGTTTGGAATGCAACCACCAAAGCAATTAGGGATGAGCTATCGCTAGAACAACGCCAATGGATTAAAAAACGTGACAATGATTGCGCACTTGAAGCTGCTACCGAAGAACCCAATGTCAATAAGCAAGCTGCGGTTAAATTACGTTGTATGGCAATAATGAGCGATCCTAGAGTTGAAGAGTTAAAACAAAAAATAGCGGCGATGACCGCGCCAGTCAGTAGCAACATTGAGCAACCTACAGAAGCCCCACGCATAGCCAATAGCATTGATATATCTGTCGATAGCGATACTGCAAGAAATGCCGCTCAAGCTGAACTTGATGAAGCCAACAAACGTATTAATGTGGTTTGGAATGCGACCACCAAAGAAATCAGAGACACGCTATTGCCAGAACAACGCCAATGGTTAAAAAAACGTGAAGATGATTGCAGTCTTGAAGCTGCAAGCAAAGAACCGAATGCCAAGCTACTGGAAGTTATTAAACTGCGTTGCATGGCTGCGATGACTGATCCAAGAACCCAAGAGTTAGCACAAGAAATAGCGGATATGACCCAATAACACACGATAGCCAACGTACAATAAAATGATACCGTTCGTGGTGAGCTGTGAGCTAGTCGAACAGTCGGAATCACATTCACACCATTCGACAAGCTCATGACAGGCTTCGACAGGCTCAGTGCGAACGGTTTTGAACCGTGGCCATAGGAGTACAAACCGAGGTTTGTACTCCCTATTTTTGATGGTTTCATTTATATCTAATGTCTACCTTTGCAAACAACGCTCTTAACTGCGTTAGTAAATCATTAGTTGGTCGCACCCGCCACGCTTCACCTAACTGGAGAATGGCGCGGTTGGTTTTTGAACTATATTCAATCATCACCGCACACCGCCCACCTTTAAAAGGCGTAAGCGTGGTCTTCAATTCGGCAATTAAATGAGTCTCTGGCTGTTTTGCTGTCCATAGTAAGCTAATATTTTTGGCATAAACCTCTCTGGCCTGATCCATGTTATATAGCTTTTCCATTTTTAACCGAGGAGCGTTCAAATATTCATCAATCGTCAATACACCTTCAGCAATCAATAACGCATCTTTATGATCGCGGGCAAAAATGCCCTGATAGCTATCGAATGCTTCGGCATAGGCCGATATTTCCAACCGTCCTGTATTATCATCCAATATCGCTGTACCACGACTTTTGCCTTGTTTGTTTTGCCGTATGCCAATATCTATCGCTAACCCTGCCACACGCACCTTCATACCACCACGAGACCGTTCCAACTCCGTCAATAACACACCGATAGTCTTAATACCTAAATCCTTTAATTCTGGCGCGTAATAATCAATCGGATGCCCCGTCAAATATAAACCCAACACAGTTTTTTCTGCATCCAAGCGTTCTTTAGATGACCAAGGAATAACTGCCGTACTATAAGTTTGCGACTCATCGACCGCCGCATCATCACTGACAGCCAAACCAAATAAATCATTTTGACCTGCCGCCGCCATTTTGCCGTGTTGTTCAGCAATTCTCAGTGCAGTAGGCAATTCGGCTAAGTGGGCGGCGCGGTTATCATCAAATTCATCAAACGCCCCCGCACGAATCAACGCCTCCAATACACGCTTATTAAATTTACGCAAATCCATGCGTTTACATAAATCATAAAGTCCTGAAAACAAGCCATTGTCATCGCGCTCTTTGACCATTTCTTCAATCGCCGCTTCACCCGCACCTTTCAACGCGCCTAAACCATAAACGATTTGTCCATCCGTGTTCACGGTGAATTTATACTTAGAGACATTAATGCTGGGCGGCAGAATTTTCAGCTTCATGTGCTGACATTCTTCAATCAAAATAACTACTTTATCGGTGTTATCCATATCCGCTGATAACACAGCAGCCATAAATTCAGCTTGATAATGGGCTTTTAACCACGCGGTTTGATAGGCAACTAGGGCATAGGCAGCAGAATGGGATTTATTAAAACCATAACCCGCGAATTTTTCCATCAAGTCAAACACATACGTCGAAACTTTCTCATCAACGTTATTTTCGGTCGCGCCTTTGGTAAATTTATCGCGTTCTTTTGCCATTTCTTCGGGCTTTTTCTTACCCATTGCGCGACGCAGCATATCCGCGCCACCCAAGGTATAAAGAGCCATTTCCCGCGCAATTTGCATCACCTGTTCCTGATACAAAATAACGCCATTGGTAGGTTTTAGTATTGGCTCTAATAACGGATGGGCGTATTCGGCTTTTTGGCGTTTGTGTTTGACGTTGACATAATCATCTACCATGCCTGATTCCAACGGACCAGGGCGGAACAACGCTACCAAAGCAATAATGTCATCAAAGCAGTCAGGTCTAAGTTTTTTAATCAACTCTTTCATACCGCGTGATTCCAACTGGAACACAGCGGTGGTATCGCCATTTTTTAACAGTGCGTAAGACGCGGCATCGTCTCTGGGAATCAGGGTAATATCAACCAGCGGCTTGCCTTGGGCTTGCAGTTTGGCGTTAATATCTTGCAACGCCCAATCAATAATGGTCAGGGTGCGCAAACCCAAAAAGTCGAACTTCACCAAGCCGACTGCTTCCACATCGTCTTTATCAAATTGGGTGACTAAATTATTGCCTTCTTCATCACAATACAGCGCGGTGAAATCGGTTAATTTAGTCGGTGAAATCACCACGCCACCTGCGTGTTTACCTGCGTTTCTTACCGTACCTTCCAGCGACAACGCCATATCAATCAGCGTTTTAACATCTTCTTCATTGTCATAACGCTGTTTAAGGTCGGGGCTAGCCTTTAAGGCTTTAGTCAGTGTCATGCCAATTTCAAACGGCACTAATTTGGCAAGGCTATCGACAAAACCATAACCCAAACCCGACACCCGTCCGACATCTCGAATTACTGCTTTTGCCGCCATCGAACCGTAAGTGATAATCTGCGCAACGTGGTCGCGTCCATAATGTTCCGCCACATATTGAATGACTTCATCACGTCTATCCATGCAAAAATCTATATCAAAGTCAGGCATGGATACCCGTTCTGGATTTAAAAATCGTTCAAACAGTAAATCAAATTCTATTGGGTCTAAGTCTGTGATTTTCAGTGCGTAAGCCACCAATGAACCTGCACCTGAACCACGTCCAGGCCCGACGGGAATGAGTTGGTTTTTTGCCCACTGAATAAAATCCGCAACAATTAAAAAATAACCCGAAAACCCCATAAGAGTAATCATTTTTAACTCAAAATCGAGGCGGTCATAATACACTTGGCGATTTTCTGTATCCGTGCCTTTACCGACAGCGGGCGAATGTTGCAAGCGTTCTTCCAAGCCTTTTAACGCATCTCGGCTCATGACTTCGCTTTGCGTCATGCCTTCAGGTACAGGGGTATCTGGCAAAAAGTTTTTACCTAAAGTCAGCGATATATTACAGCGTTGAGCAATGGCGACCGTATTGGCTAAAGCTTCGGGAATATCCACAAACAACTCAGCCATTTCTTCCGCAGAACGTAGATATTGCTGATCGGTATAGTCTTTAGGGCGGCGCGGATCATCCAATACCCGCGATTGATTAATACACACCCGTACTTCATGGGCGGCAAAATCTTTGCTATGTAAAAAGCGCACATCATTAGTGGCAACCACAGGCAAATCTAATTCCACAGCCAAATCTAACGCGGCGGCAATATAACGCTCTTCGTCAGTTTTACCGACCCGCTGTAATTCCAAATAAAAACTATCGGGAAATAACGCCGCCCAAAATGCCGCTTGCCGTTTTGCAACATCAAAATTATTAGCTAATAATGCTTTGCCAATATCTCCCGCCATTGCCCCAGACAAAGCAATCAAACCGTCATGATTTTCTACTAACCATTCCAGCTTAACCATCGGCACACCTTGATGCTGCCCCTCTTGATACGCCTTAGAAATCAATTCTGTCAGCGTCACATAGCCAACATTATTATTGACCAGCAAGGTTAAATGATAAGGTGTAGCGAGGTCGTCAGGATTAACAATCAACACATCCGCGCCAGCAATTGGCTTAACACCTTGCCCCGTGGTGGTTTTATAAAATTTAACCAGCGAAAATAAATTGCTATGCTCAGTGATGGCAATCGCTGGCATATTCAATTCCAGCAATCGCTTAACCAAGGGTTTGATTTTAACGATACCGTCTACGAGAGAAAATTCGCTGTGTAGTCTGAGGTGTATAAAAGTTGGCTGCATGGAAAACGATAGCTTAAGTTGTGGGAACGATGCAATTTACAGAAGTCGAATGAAACATTTTTTCTCGTTCCCACACGCCGCGTGGGAATGCAGTGTCAACGCGCCGCGTTGTGTAGCCGAATATGGCGAATTTTTTATGGCGTGTGGTGGACGTTATTTTTTTTGGCATTGTGTGAGGGTCGGCGCGGCGCACCGTTACTGCATTCCCACGCGGCGCGTGGGAACGAGTGAACTCGGTATACTTTATAATTCAGGCATACCTGCTTTTTTACAGTCATTTTTCTCTATCGCTTTCCATTTTTTATAGCCTGCTTCGTCTTTAGCTTGTAAAAAAGCTGCGCTAACCATCCCCGCATGAACGCAAACCTCAATCTTATTATCTCCGCGTTTAGTTATGTTGTACTGATCGATACTATCGTTAATTACTTTGGTATAAGCACCACTCATTCCAACGTCAGCCATAGCAGATTCTGCTTTTTCAAGCAGACTTGTTTCTTTTAATATTTCAGGGGCAGTCGCTTTCTGTTCTTTTTGAGCCTCTTTTGTAGCCTGATTATTTACTTGTTTTTGTTGATGTGCTGCTGCACTCGCCGCCCTTTCTTCTGGGGTTTGATTCGCTACAATGATTGCAATAATCAGGATAAATGCCAGAAAAGTGTAGCCAATGATTTTCAAGCACCCCACTGGTTTTTTAAATTTTTTATTCGGATGCCCACACTGCGGACATTTTTCAGCCTGTTTTGAAATTTGCACATGACACGCTTCGCACTCAATCATTGTTGTTGCCATCTTTCCGCCTAGTTTATGTGTAGTTTATAAGTCGGATTAGTGTATCGTAACCCGACAATTTCATCGTATTTTCTCGTTCCCACGCGCCGCGTGGGAATGTAGTTTCGGCGTGCTACGCCACACATCCGCCCATCCATCATACTACCAATCCATATCAACAGGCATCAACCCTTCCATACCCGCGTAATTTCTAGCACTAGAATACCGCCAATGTTCAGGCTTATCCACATAACCGCGTTTCACAGGATTAAAGTGAATGTAGTCCAGCTTTTGCCGTAACATTTCTTCGTTTTGAATAAGCTGAGGATGCGAGCCTTCTTCCCAGCATTGATATTCTCTATCATGCTTGTGTGACTTACAAAAAAACGCCATTTGTTTTAACAACCGTTCAGCGTGGCATTCTTTCAAGTGGTCAATCAACTGTCTCGCGGTGTAAGATTTAAACAGCGGCAATTCAGCGAGTAAATCTTCCGACTGCACGACTAAATGTAGGTGATTTTCTAGGATGACATAACCGTAAATTTTCCAGCCGTTGTGTTGTTGTCGGTGCTGTAAGGCATTGAGAATAATGTCTACAGTTTCTGGGCGCGTGAATAACGGCATCCAGTTGATGACGGTGCAGGTTAAAAAATGAGGGGCTTCGGTCTCGCGGATGGTGTAGCGGCTACGTCCCATTTATTTGCTCCTCAGTGATGATGGTCGGCGCGGCGCACCGTTACTGCATTCCCACGCAGCGCGTGGGAACGAGAAATTTTCTCTATCAAGACTCATCCTTAACCCACAATCGCCGACTCAGCCTATCAAATGCTAAGTAAATCACGGGCGTAGTGAACAGTGTCAACATTTGGCTGACAATCAAACCACCTACCATCGTGATACCTAGGGGATGGCGTAATTCTGAACCGACACCTGAGCCTAGCATTAACGGTAAGGCACTGAGTAAGGCGGCAAACGTGGTCATCATAATAGGTCTAAAACGCAGTAAGCAGGCTTGATAAATCGCATCCCGCGCTGATTTTCCCTCTTTGCGTTCTGCTTCTAAGGCAAAATCAATCATCATAATGGCGTTTTTCTTGACGATACCGATGAGTAGAATAATGCCGATAATGGCGATTATGCTTAAATCGGTATCCGACAGCATTAATGCCAATAATGCGCCGACACCTGCCGAGGGTAGTGTAGACAAAATGGTGACAGGATGAATATAACTTTCGTACAACACGCCTAGCACAATGTACACGGTGACAATGGCGGCAATAATCAGCCATAAGGTATTAGACAGCGACGCGCTAAAGGCTAAAGTCGCGCCTTGATAATGGGCTTGTACACTGACGGGCAAGCCACTCTCTTGTTTGACTTTTTCAATCGCGTCTATTGCGTCACCCAAAAAGGCATCGGGGGCTAAATTAAACGAAATTGTTGCCGCTGGAAATTGTCCGATATGGTTGACGACTAACGGCGCGTGTCGCTCGCTAATCGTGGCAATTGACAATAAAGGAATCGCTGCGCCGTTAGAGGACATTACCCGCAATTCATTGAGTGACGCTGGGCTATTACGAAACTCAGGTTTAACTTCCAACACCACGCGGTATTGATTGGATTGGGTGAATAAGGTAGAAATCAAGCGTTGCCCATAGGCATCGTAAAGCGTGTTATCAATCGCCGCCATTGACACACCCATGCGCGTTGCCGCGTTACGGTCTACATTGATAAAGACTTGTAATCCACGATCTTGTACATCACTGACAACATCGGTTAGCTGTGGCAGTTTTGATAGTTCAGTGACCAGCTTATCCGCCCATAGTGTTATGTCAGTTGCAGAAACTGATTCTAGGGTGAATTGGTATTGTGTGCGACTGACACGGTTTTCAATAGTCAAATCTTGAGCGGGCTGCATATATAAGGTAATACCTTCGACTGCATCGAGCTTGGATTTTAGACGTTGAATAACGGCGGTTGCGCTAATTTTTCTGACTTCTAGCGGTTTAAGGGTTATCAATAATCGCCCTGTGTTTAAGGTCGCATTTATTCCATCAACACCGATGAAGGAAGACACGGTGGCAACTGCTGGATCATCCTGCACCACTCGCGCAAGAGCTTGTTGTCGCTCTGCCATTGCCACAAATGAAATCGCTTGTGGCGCGTCAGAAATGCCTTGAATAACGCCAGTATCTTGCACAGGAAAAAAACCTTTCGGCACAATGGTGTATAAAAATACCGTGAGTGCCAGAGTTGCTACCGCTATCAATAAGGTGATGCCTTGATAATTTAACACCCACATCAATGTTTTAGCATAGCCGTCAGTTAGGTTCTGTAAAAACTGCCCACTGCGTTGATAAAACCAACCATTTTTCTGCTCAGCGACGGGACGCAATAATTTAGCGCACATCATGGGCGTGAGCGTGAGTGAAATCATCGCGGAAATTAAAATCGCTACTGCTAAGGTAATGGCAAATTCTCGAAATAATCGCCCGACCACATCGCCCATAAACAACAGCGGAATCAATACCGCCACCAGTGAAAATGTCAGTGAGATAATGGTAAAGGCAATTTGTTCTGAGCCTTTCAATGCTGCTTGTAACGGTGTTTCTCCTTCTTCGATATAACGACTGATATTTTCAATTACCACAATGGCATCATCCACCACAAAGCCAGCGGCGATGGTTAACGCCATTAGGGTTAAATTGTTAATACTAAAATCTGCCAAGTACATAATCGAAAATGTACCGATTAATGACAGTGGCACAACAACGGCAGGAATGGAGGTAGCAGAAATATTACGCAAAAATAGAAAAATCACCACGACCACCAACACCAGCGCGAGCAATAATTCTGCCTGCACATCAGCAACCGAGGCGCGTATGGTAGTGGTACGGTCGCTTAATACTTCGACTTCAATATCGCTAGGCAAGGATTCTTGCAGTTGCGGTAATAGTGCTTTAATACGATCAACTACTTCGATGACATTAGTGTTTGGTTGACGTTGAATATTGACGATCACCGCCGCTTCACCATTTGCCCACGCCGCTAAACGCACATTTTCTGCGGCATCAGTGGCATTGGCAATATCGGCTAATTGCACAGGTCGTCCGTTACGGTAAGCGATAGTCAAGGCTTGATATTCAGCGGCAGAACGCAGTTGATCGTTCGCATCAATAATGGCGGCGCGAGTTTCACCATCAAACATTCCTTTGGGTTGATTAACGTTGGCACTAGCAATCGCGGTGCGTAAATCTTCCAGACTCAACCCGTAAGCCGCCAGTGCGGTTGGATTGGCTTGAATGCGTACTGCTGGGCGTTGTCCACCGCTGATACTCACTAAACCAACGCCCGTTAATTGCGATAATTTTTGTGCCAAACGGGTATCGACTAAATCTTCTACTTTGGTTAGCGGCAGGGTTTTTGAGCGTACTGCCAGTGTTAAAATAGGCGCGTCGGCTGGGTTGACCTTGCTATAAATCGGCGGCATTGGTAAATCTTTGGGTAGAAAGTTGTTTGCCGCATTAATCGCCGCTTGTACTTCCTGCTCAGCAATATCCAGATTTAACTCCAAATTAAATTGCAACACAATCACCGACGCGCCACCTGAACTGACCGATGACATTTGTTTTAAGCCTGCTAATTGCCCCAATTGGCGTTCCAATGGTGAAGTAATCAACGATGACATGACATCTTGACTCGCACCCGCGTATAAGGTGACCACTTGGATGGTGGGATAATCGACTTGTGGTAATGCTGAAATAGGCAGTTGTCGGTAGGCTAAAATCCCTGCTAACAACAACGCGAACATTAATAAAAAAGTGGCGACGGGGCGTAAAATAAATAGACGTGAGGGATTCATTGCCTTGTTACCACTGGCGCGTAGCTACTATAAAGTCTACGCAACTCATTTGTTACGCCTTGGGTGTTCGCCTTTATCCTGCCAGACGGGCGGTGCTGAATCAGGCGTTACCCGTTTGACTTTCGCACCTTCGCGTAGCTTATCCGTGCCATCAATCACTACTAATTCTTGGGCTTTAAGCCCATCCAGTACCGCGACTTTTTCACCATTCACTGTCCCTAGTTTAACAGCACGCACCATCACCGTTTCGTCATCTTTCAGCACATAAACAAAACTGCCTTTTTCACCGTTCTGCACTGCCGAACTGGGAATAATAGCCACCGATTTTAGTGTATCCATCAGCATTCGCACATTAACAAATTGATTAATAAATAACGCGCTATCGGTATTGGCAAATTGACTTTTTAACTTCACCGTTCCCGTGCTGGGGTCAATTTGATTATCCACTGCCAGTAATTGCCCTTCGGCTAATTTATTTTTAGCACTGCGATCAAATGCTTCAACCGCTAATATTTTGCCTGTGCTTAGCTGTTTCATAACAACAGGCACGCTATCTTCAGGCAAGGTAAACACCACTGCAATTGGTTGAATTTGAGTAATCACCGCCAGTCCTGCGGCATCAGATACTTTAATCATATTGCCTTGATCCACTAAACGTAAGCCTAAACGACCACTAATTGGCGCAGTGATTTTGGTATAACTTAACTGTAGTTTTGCATTAGCCACTAAGGCTTTATCGGTTGCTACTGTGCCTTGGTACTGTTTAACCAATGAAGCTTGGGTGGCAACTTGTTGAGTAGCAATAGAATCTTGTGCCAACAAAATTTTATAGCGTTCTGAATCCAGTTCTGCATTTTTTAATAAGGCCTCATCGCGTTGTAATTGACCTTCCATCTGCATAAGCTGAATTTCAATAGTGCGCGGGTCAATTTCGGCTAATAAATCGCCTTCTTTTACCATTGCACCTTCTTTATAGTGAACGTGTTGCAGTTCACCATCAACTCGCGATCTCACCGTTACTGTACGCAAACCTGTCACTGTCCCTAAACCATTCAAATAAACAGGTACGTCACCCAGCATCACTGATTCTGCGGTGACAGAGGTAATATCTTTACCTTTTTTACCGAGTTTATTAGCCGCTTCCTGTGGGATTTCGGACTTAGAATGATAAATAAAATAAGCGGCTATGGACGCGAGAAGCACAACAACCAACCAAATCCACCAGCGAAATGTTTTTGCCTTATTTTCTTCTAGCTTCATAAAGTTTTATTGAGTTATTTGAGAGGAATATGCTGCGGATATTTGTGATAATAATATGATTTTCTAGCCTCCAACAATGCTTTTAAAATGATTGATTGAAGTAGATGCAGGAATTGTATCATGAGCAACCCTGTATTTTATGGCTAATAGCAACCGTGACTCCGAAAAGACTAAACTGTTAAACTCATTGACTTAGGCACAGGCTCTGGCATTATCGTGGTAACGCTGAGCATTTTTATTGTCAGCTATGGCTCATCGCCGCTTTTTTAACCGTACCGCGACACTAGCAGACAAAATGGCTTAGTGCCGCCGAGATTTTTATGACTGTTCGTATTATTCCAAGCCTGATTTATTCGTTATTAACCGTACAACTGATAGGCTGCACTGTTGGCCCTGATTACATTCGTCCTCAAGCAACGATTCCGATTAACTTCAAGGAAATAAAAGGCTGGAAGCAGGCGCAACCGCGTGATAATTTGCTGCAAGCTAAGTGGTGGGAAATTTTCAAAGATGCACAGCTCAACGTGCTGGAAGAACAAGTTATCAAAGCGAATCAATCCATTGCCCAAGCTGAAGCGCAATACCGTCAAGCACAACATTTAGTACAATCCGCACGTTCAGCTTATCTTCCCACTGGTACTGTGACGGCGATGACCAATCGTTTTCGTGCTGCTAGTGGTGGGCAGAGTGTTGCGCCACCTGGGATTAGAAACGTTTTTGGTACTGCGATGGCCTTTGCTTGGGAACCCGATTTATGGGGTAGTGTCCGCCGTCAAGTTGAATCCGACACAGGCAATGCACAAGCCAGTGCGGCTACCTTACAGGCATTACAGCTATCTACTCAGGCAACGTTAGCCGATGATTATTTTCAATTGCGAGTATTGGATGCGCAAAAAGCCTTGCTTGATGAAACTGTAGCGGCTTATCAAAAGACGCTGGAAATCACTAAAAACCGTTATTTAGCGGGAGTGGTAGCTAAAACAGATCTGGTGCAGGCAGAAACCCAACTCGAATCAGCACGGGCGCAAGCCATTAATCTGGGTGTACAACGGGCAAAACTAGAACACGCTATTGCTGTTTTAATGGGTAAACCACCATCGGAATTATCTATAAAGCCAGTGGTGTTGGATATTACTTTGCCACCCATTCCAGTCAGTCTGCCCTCAGAATTACTGGAAAGACGACCTGATATTGCCAGTGCTGAACGCAAAGTTAATGCTGCCAATGCTCAGATAGGCGTTGCAAAAGCGGCATTTTTCCCCACTCTGAATCTAGCGGCAAACAAGGGCTTTCAAAGCAACACCTTAGACAAGTTGATGACCGCCGCCTCGCGGTACTGGGCATTAGGTCCTGCGGGTGCGGCATTGACTCTATTGGATGGTAGCGCAAAAAATGCACAGTATAGGCAGGCTATTGATGGTTTGGATGCCAGTGTTGCGTTTTATAGACAAACCGTATTAACCAGTTTTCAGGAAGTCGAAGATAATTTAGCCGCACTACGAATTCTTCAAGAAGAAGCGCAAGTTCAGGAAAAAGCTGTGGCTGCGGCTAGACAATCGCTAGCACTGACAACTAATCAATACCAAGCAGGAACGATAAGTTATTTGAATGTCATGATCGCTCAAACCGTGGCATTATCCAACCAGAAAGCCGCTGTGCAGTTGCTGGGAGATAGGCTGTCTGCGTCAGTGCTGTTAGTTAAGGCATTAGGTGGAGGCTGGAATGTCGCCATGTTACCTAGCCCTGACGAAGCTGGTGGTGAAGTTAAATGGTCGGATTTCCTGCCGTTTCCTATCGACTAATGGTAGTGTATTTTGGAGTGCAAGCTGGCAGGCAAAGCCTGCACTATAATTTAGCACTACCGTCTTTACTAAGAACTTAATCAAACCACTACCAAAGGTTTTTATATGAATCCCATTTTTTACCGCCCCGCCAAATTACGGGGATTGGCATTTTTAGGGCTATTATTAATGGCACTTGCCATTCTGGGTGGCATGATTTGGCGTAACTTTCAACATTTTGAAATCGTTTTATCCTATGTAGATTACTCACATCGCATCCAAAAAGTATCAGTAGGGCTACAGCAATCACTGATTGGTCATTTGATTGAAAAAACCCAACAGCCAGTTACATTGGCTAAAACCTTGACTGAAATGGACGCATTAATGGCGGATAACCGTTATTTATCTGATTTCACTAAGGATAATTTAACAGCGGTACGCAGTATGCTTACCGATTTTAGCAAACTCGAAAGCAAAGAAAAAAATACCCATTTAATTGCCGCACTGAAAATCATGAGTGATATGCTCGATTATGAAGCGTTACAACGCGAACAATTATTGGAGGGCATTAATATCGATACCCAAAATGAACTGTATATCGCTCTCATGATGTTTGCGGTTATTCTGTTCGGTGCGATGTTATTTTTACACTATCGTATTTTGCATCCGCTTCATGATTTACGACGCTTATTAGAGCGTTTAGCCGACGAAAATTTTACCCCCATTACCACAGACCATCTTGATCCTTTGTTACTACCCGTGTTTAACAGTTATAACGAAATGGTCACCCATTTGGCTGAACTGGAAGAAGCCAAACGTTTATATGCACAATCCTTACAGCGGGAAGTCAGAATTGCCACTCAAGCTTTATTAGAACAACAAGCCAGTTTAGCCAGAGCCGAACGCTTAGCGGCTATTGGTGAAGTAGCTGCCGAATTAGCGCATGAAATTCGTAATCCTTTAGCGGGGATTCAAATGGCATTTAGTAATTTACGTCGTGAAATTGACGATCAATTTCAATGTGAACGTATGGAGCTGATTAATTCCGAACTTAAACGCTTGGCAGTCTTACTGAATGGTATGCTCAACCAAAGTAAACATAGTCCTGAAGTGGCAACGGATTTTGATATAAGCATACTGATTCGAGATTTGATTACACTAACCCGTTATCAAGTGCCTGAAGCGATACAATTGGATATTGATACACCGCCTGTGTTGCGGGTACATTTACCTGAAAGTGGACTTCGGCAAGCATTACTGAATTTAATATTAAATGCAGTAGACGCATTAGAAAGTGGGGTAGGACGTGTTGTGATTAAAGTCCGTATTGATAAAATGGGCTTAGCCATTGATGTATCGGATAATGGTCGGGGATTTCCTCAAGAGTTACTTGATTATGGCATACGCCCTTTTCGTACTAGTCGTTCGGGTGGTACAGGATTAGGCTTAGCAATGGTACAACGCTTTGTTAGAGAAATAGACGGGACAATAAAATTGTCCAATCAACAACCACACGGTGCTTGTGTAACGGTATTATTACCGAATGACTGTTTACTGGGAGAACGAAAGTGATAGAAACTCTGCTCATCATTGAAGATGAAAAATTATTAGGTTTTGAATTATCCCATCATTATCGAAAACATGGCTGGGAGGTGATGTTAGCGACTACGCTGGCAGAAGCTAAAACCTTGCTATTCAAAAAACGCATTGAACCGCTACTTATTTTATCCGATATGAATTTGCCTGACGGTAATGCCTTGGATTTTATGGAAACTATTAAAAAGGATGTTCATTATGCCGAATGGTTATTTTTAACAGGTTACGGTAGCGTACCCGATTCAGTCAGAGCCTTACGCTTAGGTGCTTATGATTTTTTAGAAAAACCTTGTGATTTAGAACGGCTAGATTTAGTGGTAGCGAGTGCGGCGCGGAGTGCGGTTATCCAACGTCGTGTTATTGACCAAACTAAACAAGGGCATAGACGCTATTCCCCTGAGGCGTATCTTGGGCATAGTCAGCAAGCGCAAGCCATACGGCAATTATTAGCCAAACTGACCGAAGTGCCATTCAGTGCCTTGATTATTGGCGGTGAAAGCGGCACTGGCAAAGGGTTAGCGGCTCGTATTCTTCATTACGGTGGTTCGCGTGCCTTGCAACCCATGATTGAAGTCAATTGCGCCGCATTGCCGCGTGAATTATTAGAATCGGAATTATTTGGTCATGAGCCTGGCGCGTTTACAGGGGCATCGAGTCGGCATCGTGGCTTATTGGAACAAGCCGATGGCGGCACGTTATTTATGGATGAAATCGGCGAAATGCCGTTGGATTTACAAGCTAAATTATTAAAAGTTATTGAGGATCATAAAGTACGCCGCTTAGGCGGTGAAAAAGAAATCAGTGTTGATGTTCAAATTATCGCCGCAAGCAATTGTGATTTAGAAAAAATGGCTCAAGCGGGTAGTTTTCGAGCAGATTTGTATCACCGTTTAAGTGTTTTTCGTCTTATTTTACCGCCACTGCGTGAGGCAGTTGAAGACCTCGATGAATTAGTGCCGCTATTTGTTGCAGAATATAATGCCAAAGCAGGGCGACAAGTGAAACATATTCCCGATGAAGTTTGGCATAAACTTAAAGCCCATGATTGGCGCGGCAATGTCAGAGAATTGCGTAATGCTATTGAACGCTGTGTGTTGTTTGCTGACAGCGACACCTTTCCTGTCCAATGGCTACAACTACCTAGACAATCAGCGCACGAAAAAGCTGATAATACCGATAAAGCGTGTATTTATTTACCGCTAGATGGCAGTATGGCATTGGATGATATGGATAAATTTATTATCAAAACCACCTTGGAACGCGCTGATAATAATCTAACTGCCGCTGCCAGAGCCTTAGGCACAACTCGCGAAACCTTACGTTATCGGGTTAAAAAATATAATTTGAATAGCGTGGAATAAAACCTAAGAAATCCAAAACGGATTTTAGACTCCAGTAAAATCATAAAACAAGTCTATTAAACGATGTTGCCCAGCATTCTAATATCAGCCGTGATGACTTATTGAATCGATTGCTTTATGAAAAATGAGCAATGGCGGCTAATGACAACAATAACGACCAAGTGCCTTAACGATGAACTGGGGCAACTGATAATACAAATGCAACATAGCAAGGATAATTCACCATGCAAACCTTAATAGACATAGAAGAAAACCAGTTACATAAATTATTACTCTATACCCATACTAACAATGGCACAGAAGCCATTACTAAAATTATTCAAGATTATTTAGCGCAACAAGAACGTGCAAATCAACACCTCATTAATAATGCTGATACGCAAAAAAAACGCCTATTGCACAATATTCAACAACGATTTTCTAGTATTCCAACAGACATAAATTTGGCAGATGAATTAATTACCGATCGTCGAATTGACGCATTGCAGGAATTAGAATGACTGTGGTTTTAGATGCGTCCGCTTTATTGGCTTTGCTGCATAATGAAATAGGTGCAAATAAAGTCGAAGAAGCCCTTTTTAATAAAGCGATTATCTCAATGGTCAACTGGACTGAGGTTATTCAAAAAGCCATAGCCAAAAATATCAACATTGAAAATCTGGATAATGAACTGACTGAAATCGGATTATCTTATGTTGCCTTTGATAAACAGCAAGCCCACATTGCTGGCATTTTATGGCAACAAACAAAAGTATTAGGACTTTCTTTAGGTGACAGAGCGTGTTTAGCGTTGGCAATACACTTGGATTCACCTGTTTTAACGGCTGATAAAGTATGGCAACAGTTGGATGTCGGTGTTTCTATTCAACTGATTCGATAGTAAGATGATTAACATTGATGGGCTTTTTTCATCAGTCCATTCTATCGTACTGCACTATCAAACAGATTATTAATGGCAGTTAAATCCTGATTTAATTCCGACCTTATCAGTGAACGACTATTTGCATCTAACTCATCAGAATATATAACTGAATATCCCAGTATATTTTCGCTTTGTTCTGCATAGACAAATGGAGCAGTTATTAAAATTAATAGTGAAATAAATATTTTCATCTAAATTACTAAAAATAGATAAGTTCACAATAAAAAGTCGGCGTGTATTGAGAAGTCGTCGTCATTCCAGCATGGATGCTGGAATCCAGTCACAAGGATGTGTTTGAGTTTAAGCCATCCTTGGCTTCTGGATTGCGGCAATCCCTGCCGCAATGACGTTTTTGTACATACGAACTTATTACGATGAACTTAATCAATCTATAAACTACGGCGTTGTAATAGAATCATTTTCAATGGCGCGGCGTAATAACTTATGCACCATAATCTGTAAACTTTCATGTGATTCCTGACATTTTTTTTCAAGACATAATACGAGGTCTTTATCTAAATAAATGGGTAATTCAATTTGCTCAACAGGAATATAAAATCTGCCTTGTTCTGCATTAGAAAAATCATAATCATCTTTCATTTTGTTAGCCTATTTATATAAGTCAATTTTCGGTAGCCGTTGCTTTTCTGGCAGAAATTATTCGTATCACTTCATCACAACGAAACGCATGAACAACCAGTAATAACTGCTCGTTTAAATTATTCCCCAATAAAATCTACAGTTCATCCATTTCTGAATGTTCATCATCGGGAATACTTAATGCGAAAGGATCAGAAAGTACATAAAGCATCATGAAAATCAATACCGTGTTTACGAATGTTTGTTTGATTTTTATTTTCGTCCCATTCAAATTTCATAAATCATTTTATATATTTTATTTCAGCGCGGGACGGGTTATTCAACCCGTCCCGACCGTTTGAATTTTGGTATGATACTCAACACAACCAGCGTCACAATCAAAACGTTGCGACAGGGTATATATTCCGTCGCGTTTCTTATTTGATATTTATGATGGTGAACTCGAATGATGCGCTTCGTTCCTCAGCGCATCCTACGCGCTACATGGCTGTGTTCCTACTTAGTTATTTGCTTTCTTAAATATTAATGCAGACGGAATAGGAAATAATCCTTCACCCATAAATTGAATATATTTTTGTTCTGAAGATTTAATAGCAATACCAGATGATGTATAACCTGATAAATTTATTGCTGAGTCACAACCAATACCGCCAGATTCTTCTGATTTAGCTAACCAAATGGCAAGAGCTAGCAAATGAGTTTTTTCTGTTAAAATAACCTTTATTTTCGAGTCTCTAGTAATACAAATAACAGTACGTACATATGCAGGTTTCCTTTCTGGTTCATCAGAAGTAATTTCAACTTTTGAGCCTGAACTTACCAGAATTGGAGTAGCCTGGATTCCTTGTCGGCACATATTGGAATGGTATTGATCAGGTGGAAAAATTTCCCATTGTTTACTTTCTTCATGTTGACAAAGTATTCCATTCCAACGATACCTATCATTATTATTTTTTTCCAAAGTTTCAGTTGATAAAACACGTCCGTCTGAGATTAGAAGACCAACAGGAATATCAACAGAATATGAAGAGAAACCTCCATTTACAGCAATCCATTCTTGAGTTTTATATTCTGGAAGTTTAATCAGCTTATTGCCAAAATCTCTTAAGGATAATTCGGTAGCATCTGTCTCAAAAGGAACAGAGACTATCCGAAGATTGGCTTTTTGCATATCAATTTCTAAAACCCTCGATTTAATAATCAGACCATCATCTGTTTTAAAACTATTATTTGTATTATTTTCAGTCCACCAAGCAAAAGCATCTGTTATTGTTAATAACAGAACAAGGCTAATACATATAGCATTTTTTAACATTGTCATTTTGATTCTCCTTTTTCTTGTAAAAATATATCTTTGAAAACTCGAATATTTCCTTCTATATAAACTATTCCACAACCATATTTTTTAGCCTCATCTGTAACTTTGAAATAAAGTCGTCTAATTTTATTTCCTTGATCAAATGAGTCTTTATGTTTATCCCACCAATCCTTTTCAACTTTAAAAAATGTAGGGTCATTTCTCTTGAATGTTTTAATTCGTTTAAAATTATCATCTTCGTCTTCTAAAAAAATAGAAACTAAAGGTATATTTTCATCTGGTAATATACAATTGAGTTGAGGGGGATCAATCCGAATGTTTCTAAATTCAATTTCAATTTTCTGACCTGGATAAATATCAATGCCAACTTCTTTAGACCGTTGAGCTGGTTTCTCTATATCAAGGCGATATTCAAATAGCTGTATGTAATCAAGCCGTTTATTACTACGAGATGCAACTTCTTCAATAGAGAACCCTTCATAAATAATATCTAAGTATGCAGTTCGTATAGCCGATATAAATGAATTATCAATACTAGCTAATTGCTTTAATCCAAAAGCTGTTAGAAAAACGATAATAGGAGGTATAACAACAACAACTATAAGCAAGTAGAAAAAAGCTGAAAGAAGACCTTTTTCACATATTGACTTCAAAGGTTCTGGAAGTAGCTCTATAAAAGCTTCTTTGATTTTTTTTAGCCATTGAGAAAATCCAGTTCTACTATCGTTTGCATCTGGCTGATGATTTGTGTCTGTCATAAAAATACCACTATTAGTTTTAATCGTTCCAACGCTCTGCGTTGGAATGCGGCAGTTGACGCTCCAGCGTCTTCATTACAAAAGTACAACCATCAATAAAACACAGCCTGAAACGAGGACGCTGGAGCGTCCTCAGACGCATTCCAACGCGGAGCGTTGGAACGATAATGATGCCGTGCGTAGGAATAGTTAATTTAGCGCATTCTATCCCGTTATTTTTATAAGCGCGAATAAATCCGCGCCTATCAATCAACTCCAACTTAAATCCGTCCGCAATAACGGTAATTGCCGCACGCGCACGCCTGTGGCGGCAAATATGACTGGTTAGCATCAGTGTAAACAGATTTTCCATCTGCACCAATATAAGTGGGCTGTGATTGTGCAGTAGTTGCTAAAGCCATTAATAAGATGACCGCAATTATTAGTTTTTTCATTTTCTTTAACCCGTAAGATAGATTATTAATCGTTCCAACGCTCTGCGTTGGAATGCAGCAGTTGACGCTCCAGCGTCTTCATTACAAAAGTACAACCATCAAAAACACAGCCTAAAACGAGGACGCTGGAGCGTCCTCAGACGCATTCCAACGCGGAGCGTTGGAACGATAATGAAATATCATTTATAAATCTCTTTACGGTGTCCGATTTTAACAACGGTAATAATCAACACATTATTATCAATACTGTAAATAACTCGATAATCACCTACACGAATACGATAGAGTTCAGCAGTTGATTTTAGTTTTTTAAAACCCTGTGGTCTGGGATTAATTGCTAAGTTTTCAATTGCATTAATAATTTTAATCTGCTGTGCTTTTGGTAATTTTGCAAATGATTTTTCAGCAGACGGCTTAATAATAATGTCATAAGCCATATTTATTTTTTAATTCTGATAATGAAATACCGCCTGATTCCTGTAATACCTGTTCGGCTTCTTTAATATCTAATTCATCCTGATAATTTTCTAATAGTATTTCAATAAAATCGTCCACTGATTTACCCGTCATAGCGGCTAAACTGGTAAGGCGTGATTCGTTTTTTTCACTCATTTTTATCATTTCAATCCCCTTAGTTATTTGGTTTCCACGCCGTGCGTCATTGCGGCAGGGAAAGCGTAGCGAGGGTTCGCCGCAATCCAGAAGCCAAGGATGGCTTACAGTTGAATACATCCCTGTAACTGGATTCCAGCATCCATGCTGGAATGACGGTTTAACTTCATGACAATGATGGGTCGGGTTAGGCGATAACCATAACCCGACACAACATGATATACGATGTATGTCGGGTTACGCTATCGCTAACCCGACATACGGCTACGGCTTATCGGGTTTGCATTCCGATTTTTTACTGTTTGGATTTCAGTGATTTATGCAATCGGTGGCGGTATTGCTGCAAACAACGCAGCTAATTCGCTCTGTGTTTCTGCCGCTAACCAGCCACTCATGCCTTGTGTCCATACCAATGAAGCACGAGTCAATTGCCCAGACTGTGCCATTGCTTGTAGCTGCGGTAACGGGAAAGGCCCTGTTTGCACACCATTCACAGCGACAAAATAACTAAGCGATACAGGTAATGGCGGCGGACTTGCTCCACTTGCGGCTGGATTAACTTGTTGTGGCTGAAATACATTGCCCATTTGATTTATCATACCAAATCCCAAGCCTGCGCCAATTCCAGCTCCCATTAAACCGCCTTCGGGATTATGTGCCGCCGCTTCCATTGCATTAGCCGCTTGAAATTGTGAATACGCGCCTAGATTGCCGATAATTCCCATGCTACTGCGCTTATCCAGTGCTTGTTCCACTTCGGGCGGCAAAGAAATATTTTCAATTAAGAATTTGGTCAACTCCAAACCTAATTCATTAAATTCCGCTTTGATTTTGTCGGTGATAATTAGCGACACTTCGTCATAATTAGACGCTAAATCCAACACAGGAATTTTACTTTCCGCAATCGCATCCATGCCACGGGTAACGGCTAAATTGCGTAACTGCTCATTGACGGCATCAACAGTAAATTCGCTATTTGTTCCAGAGACTTCTTTTAAGAATTTACCTGCATCATTGACTTTAAAGGCAAAAGACCCAAATGCACGCAAGCGCACAGGTCCAAATTCAGCATCACGCAACATGATAGGGTTTTTAGTCCCCCATTTTTGATTGATGAATTGCTTGGTATTAACAAAAAATACATCAGCTTTAAACGGGCTATCAAAACCGTATTTCCAACCTTTCAGCGTTGCCAAAATCGGCATATTTTGGGTATTAAGCGTATACATCCCCGCTTGAAAAATATCGGCAATCACCCCTTCATTTAAAAATATCGCTACCTGACTTTCGCGTACCGTCAGTTTTGCGTTCATTTTAATTTCATTTTGATAGCGCGGAAATTTCCATAAAATAATATCGGCAGCATCATCAGTCCATTCGATGATGTCGATAAATTCATTTCTCAGTGCGTCAAATAATCCCATTGTTTTATCCTAGAGTGAGGTTAAGGGAGAGTAGATTGTAACATTGGATAAAGTAGCTTTCAGTTTCTTAACGGCTTACCCGTTTTTAACAAGTGTTCTAATCGTGCCAATGTCCCCGCCTGTTTAGTCAGTGTAACAAAGGCGTGTAATTCCAAGGCTAACAAATCAATTTCCGTTAGCGGTGTATTAATGTCAGCATCACCCCCGCTTAACACCTCCGCTAATTTTTCAGCAATAGCCATATCATAATCCGTCGCTTTACCTAAAGCGTGCAGGGATTTTATGCCCATTGCTAAAGTGGCTTGAAGCGTTTTTCCTGCCAGTTTATAAGTATAAGATTCGGGGGCTGTGTAATGGCTAACAAGGGACAAGGCTTTGGCTTTAGCATCGGCTAATAGCCGCTGTTTATTCATGGTGATACCATCGGACGCTGATAAAAATAATAACTCTTTGGCTTCCAACGCAGAACCAGATACTTTGGCTAAACCAATGGTTTCAAAGGCTTTGACTACCGCTGGAACTGGACCTTTGGGGAGTTTTGCTTGCGTTTGCCAGCGGTGTAAATACTCTTTACATCCACCCCACGCTGGAATCAAGCCAACGCCAACTTCGACCAAACCCATGTAAAGTTCAGCGTGAGCTTGAATCGCATCACAATGAAGCAGAACTTCACAACCACCACCTAACGCTAATCCAGACGGTGCGCCAACCACAGGAAAAGGTGCGACTTTTAACGCGTGGTAAGTTTGCTGTCCTTTGAGAACAAGTTGTTCAACGGCTGCCCAATCGCCGTGCTGAATCGCTTGAACCAGTAAATTAAGATTTGCCCCCGCTGAAAAATTCTTCGCTTCATTGTGTATGACTAACGCGGCAAATTCATCGCTAATTTTACTGATACTTTGTTGAATCAATGCCAGTGAGTCAATATCCAACGTGTTCATTTTGCTATGAAATTCTAAACAAGCAACGCCATCACCAATATCCCATAAACTAGCAGAGGCATTGCTTAACACAGCTGAGCTTTGGCGTTTAATGTCAGACAGCAATAGCACCCCTTTTGCTCTGTGTATGGGCTGATAGTGACCCGATAAATCAACAAAATTATCCGCTTGGTATAGTTGTTTATTGTTGGCGAGTAGTGGTGGTATGGCTTGATTTTCTGAGCGTAATTTATCGGTAAACCATGCGATGCCTAAGCTATCGAGTAATTCAAAAATCCCCAGTTGCCAGTGATAACCTTCACGCATAGCGACATCAATGCTGACTAAATCATCGGCTATTTCTGGGAGTAAACTGGCGGCATAGGTTAAGGTTTTTGACAGGACGCGCCACGCATAAATATTAGTGGGTTCAGTCGCTGATAATAAGTTTTGTAGCGTACTTGCTTGGGGTGAGGAACGACCCCCAATATTTTCACTACGACTATATTCACCTGTTTGGAGATTAATCGATTCTTTCACACGTTCTGAGCTTAAGCGATAAAAGCCGCCTTTGCCTTTTCTGCCTGTATAGCCTTCGCTAATCATTTTGGACATTAACGCAGGTAATTCACTGACTAGCTGAAACGCATCATTCGGGGGTAACGCTTGTTTCATGCTGGCTAACACTGATGGAATTAAATCCAAACCGACTAAATCCAATAAACCGAAAATTCCTGTTTTGGGTATGCCAAAAGGAAATAAAGCCTCATCGGCTTGCTCAACACTCAGTCCTAAATTAATCGCTTCCAACAGCCCGCATTGCAGCCAGTAAATACCGATACGATTAGCGATAAAACCAGCGGTATCTTTGCAGTTCACACATTCTTTGCCTAGCTTAATATCAGCAAATTCTTTAATCGCCGCCACTAATTCGGGACGTGTTTCTGAACCTATTACCAGCTCTAGCAAGCGCATATAACGCGGCGGATTAAAAAAGTGGGTAATCATAAACCGTTGTTTAAAACGCTCAGGAAAATCCTGTGTTAATAACCATAACGGCAAGGTCGAAGTATTAGAGGAAATCATGCAATCATCACCGCACACTGCGTCCAGTTTTTCGTACAGTGATTTTTTAATGGCAGGCTTTTCAATCACCGCTTCAATCACCCAATCAACATCGGCTAACCAATGTAGATGATCTTCGATATTGCCTGCGGTGATTAAACGGGCATTATTTTTGTGCATGAACGGCGCGGGTTGCGCTTTGAGCAGTTTTTCAATAGCAGTTTCGGCGATGGTGTTGCGGTTGCTACTTAGTTCTGGCTTAGGAACAATATCAAGTAAATACACAGGAATTCCCGCATTACTGATATGCGCGGCGATACTTGCACCCATCACCCCCGCACCAATCACGGCAACTTTATGAATGTTCATATCGCCTCCAAAATGGTCGCAATGCCTTGACCACCACCGATACATTGGGTGGCGAGAGCGTAACGTTTATGTTCGCGTTGTAATAAACTGGCGGCTTTACCCGTGATTCTCGCACCCGTCGCGCCTAATGGATGACCTAAGGCAATCGCACCACCATCAAGATTAAGCTTATCCAACGCAATAGGCAGTTCTGTTAGCACCGCTAAAGCTTGCGCGGCAAAGGCTTCATTGAGTTCAACAATATCAATATCATCCAATGTTAAACCCGCACGTTGCAAGGCTTTATGGGTTGCGGCAACAGGACCGATGCCCATAATATCAGGCGTACAGCCTGAGACAGCGGTGGCTTTGATTCTGGCTAACTTGGGCAAACCGTGCTTATCGGCATAGTTTTCACTGCACACCAACACCGCCGCCGCGCCATCGGTCAACGGTGAAGACGTACCCGCAGTGACACTGCCCGTAGCTTGAAACGCGGGGGCAAGTTGAGCCAAGGTTGCGGCAGTAGAATCAGGGCGAATACAACCATCTTGGGTAATTCCATTGATAGCAATAATTTCATCACTAAAACGTCCTTGTTGTTGTGCGGAGTAAGCTTTGTGTTGACTGAGTAACGCAAAAGCCTCTTGATCGCCCCGCGCTATCGCATAACGCTTAGCCAAATTTTCAGCGGTGTCACCCATGCTGATAAATGCGTCAGGAAAACTCGCATAAAGCGCGGGATTGGGCATGGGATTAAAACCGCCCATCGGTATGCGGGTCATGGATTCCACCCCCGCACAAATAAACACCTCACCCGCATTCAGTTGAATCGCCCCAGCGGCAATATGAATCGCCTGCATAGACGAGCCACAAAAACGGTTTAGCGTCATCCCTGCAACGGTTACAGGCAGCCCAGCTAAATGGACAATGATTCTTGCTAGATTGTAACCTTGCTCACCTTCTGGAAACGCACAGCCCAAAATGAGGTCTTCTATATCATCGGGATTAATGCCAGTTTTTTGGATTAACCCTTTAACCACCATAGCGGCAAGATCATCAGGTCGGGTTTTTACCAGTTGCCCTTTATGAGCGGGTGTGAAAGGTGAGCGGCAATAGCCAGCGATAATAACGGATTTCATGGTCTTCTCCAAAGAGGTACACAATGCCTGCCAGTTAAAGCGTTTATGCTGAGCTGTGAACTTGTCGAACAGTCGAAGCATGAATAACGCAGTGTTTAATAACAGTGAAATTTTAAGCGTTGGTTTTGTATAACCCTAGTATTTTTTTAAATACCATTTTCAGCCAGCATTGTTATTTTCTGAGTAAGCAACTCCTTACAGCGTTATAATTTGCCGCAAAACCTCAAATTAACGGTAACACTGGCTCACAGTGTCCATAACATTCTTAATCATGAAAAAATCCATACAACAAAAATTAGAAAGTCTCTGCGAACGTTACGATGAAATCGCCGCCTTACTCTCAGAACCTGATACCCAAAATAATCAAAATAAATTCCGCGCCCTGAGTCAAGAATACGCACAAATAGCTCCGTTAGTTGATTGCTATAAACGCTATGAACAGACTCAAGAGCATTTAGTATCCGCGCAAGAAATGGCACAGGACAATGATCCAGAAATGCGTGAACTGGCAAAAGAAGAAGTCAACGAAGCACAAAATGAGCTAGAAGCCATTGACCATGAATTGCAATTACTACTACTGCCCAAAGACCCTAACGACAATCGCAACATTTTCTTAGAAGTCAGAGCAGGCACAGGCGGCGATGAAGCGGCAATATTTTCTGGCGATTTAGCGCGGATGTATCAACGCTATGCAGAAAAACGCGGCTGGCAAACCGAAATTATCAACGAAAGTTTTGGTGAACACGGTGGTTATAAAGAAATTATTCTGCGCATTATCGGGCGTGATGTGTATTCACAATTAAAATTTGAGGCAGGCACACACCGCGTGCAACGTGTGCCAGAAACCGAATCACAAGGGCGTATTCATACCTCCGCTTGTACCGTCGCTATCATGCCCGAAGTGGATGAAGTGGATGCCATTGACATTAATCCTGCTGATTTAAAAGTTGATACTTACCGCGCCTCAGGTGCAGGTGGTCAGCACATTAACAAAACTGAATCAGCAATCCGTATTACTCACGTTCCAACAGGTACAGTGGTTGAATGTCAAGATGAACGCTCACAGCACAAAAATCGTGCGCGGGCGATGTCGTTATTGGCTTCGCGTTTATTGTCCGCCGAACAAGAAAAGCATCACGCTGAACAATCGTTAAATCGTAAATTACAAGTTGGTAGCGGTGATCGTTCTGAACGCATTCGCACTTATAACTACCCGCAAGGACGTTTAACCGATCACCGTATTAACTTAACGCTGTATAAATTGGATGACATCATGCAGGGCGGTTTAGAACACGTTGTTAATCCGTTGATTAGTGAGCATCAAGCAGAATTGTTGACGCAGTTAGGGGACGATTAAGGTTTGTAGAGACGCGATTTATCGCGTCTCTACGTTTGATAGAATTACTTAAACTTAGCTCATTAACTCATTAGATTTTAAGCTTAACTTAAGGCAGTAAGAATGCTATTATTCAAAACATTATTTTCACAATGCTAATAGCCATTTTCTAAGCTCACCACACAAAAACATTTCTCACTCTTTTAATAATTGGTAACTTACTATGACCCCCCCTCATTCATATACCCTTAATGCTATCGCATTGTTACTTTTTTCCAGCTTAGTACCCATAGCTGAGGCAGCTCCACCAATACAATCAATACAGTTTCCAGATTCTGGTCTACTGATGCGAGAAAACCGCAAGCCGCCTGAACCGCCCAAAAAACAATCAGAAGTCGATATAGAAAATACCGATCAACAACGTCCACCGATGCAACGTCAAAGTGATTTGCAGGTTACAGTACAATATTTTTCATTTACGGGTAATACCCAGTTTTCTAATAACGAGCTACAAGCACTATTGACCAAATACAAAGGTCATCCTGTCAGTTTCGATGATCTACAAGCGGCTGCCGATATTATTAGTGAACATTATCGTCAAGCTGGCTTTATTGTGGCTCATGCTTATTTGCCAGCACAATCTATCAAACACGGTATTGTTGAAATTGTTATTCTCGAAGGTCACTTAGATGACTCACATTTGAATGGCGAAGCCATTGAAATGATTGGTACAACCCGCATTAACAAAAACGTGCTACAACGCTTTCTCAATACGGCTAAAACGGGTGATTTAATCACTGATGCCGATTTAGGGCATTTAAGTTTACTCATCAATGATTTACCAGGAATTGAAAGTAAAGCTGTGCTATCACCTGGTAAAAAAACAGGCACATCCTCCTTAGGTCTTAAGGTTAAAGAAGGTCCTTTAGTCAGTGGCTATCTGGCTAGCGATAACTACGGATTATATTCCACAGGTTACTATCGTTTTGACGGCGGTGTAAGCATCGTTGATCCGTTTGGTTTAGGCGATCAACTATCGCTACGCATTCAAACCACCGAAACAGGTAATTCCGTGCTAGGCTCGGCAGATTACAACGCGCCTATTAATGGCTACGGTACTCGCGTAGGGGTTAATTTTTCTCAACTGAATTACAGCTTGGCGCGTAGTTTTAAACCATTAGATGCTCATGGTTTGGCGCGTACTGTCGGAGCTAGCGTCACCCATCCCTTATATTTAAGTCGTGATGCTCGCTTAACAGGAATTGCCCATTATGAGCATCGCTGGTTGCAAGACAACATCGGTTTCCCTGATTATATTAACCCGCATAATGACCGTGAAATTAACGTCATGAGTTTTTCATTTGCAGGCAGTTTATATGACAAGCTCATTCCCGCAGGTGGTTTAACACAAGGATTCTTGAATATATCAGCAGGATCATTGTATTTTACCGATAAAACCGCCGCTATTCTTGACAGCCAAGCACTCAACTCCAACGGCGGTTATCACAAAGTCAACTGGCAACTCAGTCGTAGCCAAAATCTACTCAGTGAGTATTGGGGTGATGTGAGTTTTTACACCAACTTCACAGGTCAAGTCGCTAGCAAAAACCTAGACAGCTCAGAACAAATGAGCTTAGGTGGACCCAATGCCATTCGTGCCTATCCTGTCGGTGAAGGCAGCGGCGATGAAGGCTGGTTATTTAACGGCGAAGCCCGTTACGGCTTACCCACATTTGCGTCTATTCCTGGACATTTTCAACTCATCAGCTTTATTGATACAGGCTATTCACGCATCAATGCCGTACCGTTAGCAGGTCAAGGGCGCAACCGTCACTTAACAGGCTACGGTTTTGGTATCAACTGGTTAGGTGCAGCAGGGTTTAATTTGCGCACCAGTCTTGCGTGGCGTGATGTGAACACACAACCGCAATCTGATCCCAATCAACAAGCCCCTCAGGCTTATTTTCAACTAACCAAAAGTTTTTAACGGTTAGAGCTAACAGTCAATAAAATGGGTAGTGGGTGTGTCTGTTATTTTTACTTTTGAGTATGACTGCCAGTCATTAATATCGCTATAAGTTCATAACAAAAAATCAGCAGCTATGTATATACTGCTCAAGCCAGATCGTCGTCATTCCAGCATGGATGCTGGAATCCAGTGCCAAGGATGGCATTACATTAATCACATCCCTGTGACTGGATTCTGGCATCCCTGCCAGAATGACGTATTTTGTACAGACGAGCTTATTACGATTAACTTAACAGGTTTAACCCATTACCATAAAACCGTTAGCTATATAAAGCTGGAGCTTAGGCAAAACCTAAGCTCCAGCCGTAACAAAATGTATTACTGCCTTTTTCGTGGGCAGTGCGCACGTCCATTTCCAAAGTAACCGTGTTGCGAGCCATGCGTTTAGCTTCAGTTCATCGATTTTATCGACACTAGCTTTTCGTGTATCAATGCCAAAGAGTTGTAGGTTTTAAATCACTTAACAACATTGCTTGGCGTTTTATAGTACGCAATCCGTTTTTAATTTTCACACACGATAGATTTTAAAGGTAGGGTCATCATGAATCACATTTATCACAGTATCTGGAACGACGCGCTGGGCGCGT
>JBAXNR010000043.1:0-30554 GCA_037133675.1 Methylococcales bacterium | reverse complement strand
ACGGTATGATTTGTTGCCTACTCTGTCAAGAAAATCAATAGCACACCTTACATCCCACACCTAAAGGAAGGGGCTTTACGGTGCTTTTTGGTAAACAAAAAAGCCCTGTGAGAAGGTAAAGACTCACAGGGCTTTTTTTGCAGTGTGGCTGAGATTTTCAGCCCTGCTTCATCCTAACTAAACTGATTACTTTGCCATCAAAGGCAATTTAGAGCTGATAGCCACATCGGCGGCACCTTGTACAATATTTTCAATTTGCATCGCACGCGCGGCAACGATTGACGAAGTCGCTTTTTTTACTGCTTTATAGTAAGACGCGTTAAGTGCAGTACGTTGAGTGCGAAAATCAAACATGCGTTTAGCAAGTTCATCCGCTTTAGCGTTAGTCATTTTATCAAAGTTAGCCACATAATCTGCGATGATTGCTAAACGTTTTTCATTTAATTTCACCAGTTTAGCGTTAAAAACATAGAACGCACCCATAAACTTATCTTCTTGCGCTGGGTCTAATGCCATTGATTTCTTAACGAATGCAGTTTTCTCCATTTCCAGAGCGAAACGAAACATTTCAAGTTCATTATCATTAGGTGCAGCTGCAACCGCAGTAGCTACTGCTGGTTCGATTGAAGGTAATTTGCCGATTTTTTCAGCTTGTGCGGTACTAATAACACTAACGCTGGCAAGTGCAAGAACAAGAACTAAATATTTGTTTTTCATAAGTTATTCCTAAGATTGCAAGTTATTGAAAACTGGTATTATATCGTAAATATGTGACAGTGGAATTAAGTTTTTAGTGATTATTCGCTTAAGGAAAATACACTGCTGGTTTTGGTTTTGGTAAATTAGTGGCTTTTTCTTGTTCGACTATCCAACCGCCACCCATTGCGAGATATAAATCAATAGAGGATTTAAAGGTGTCTGCGCGAGCGGTGGTCAGTTCAATTTGTGCATCAAATAATTGTCTTATTGCATCGAGTTCGACGAGGTAATTAACATAACCTTCTTCATAGCGCACTTTTGACAGGTGGTAATAATTTTTGTTGGCTGCCACGCGGTCATTTTGTTTGTCTTGTTGTTGCTGAGTTTTTATCAAACTAATTAGCGCGTTTTCAAATTCACTAAAACCTGTAATGATGGTTTTTTGATAATTGGCTACAGCGGCTTTTTGTACCGCTTCGGCAGCTCGCACTTCCCCTGCTATTTTGCCCGCTGTAAAAATAGGCGTGAGTACCGCTGAACCAACTGTCCAGAAATTCGCCCCTGGTGCAAATAACCCAGCAATTTGGGTGCTGACTTGCCCTACGTTACCTGTCAGACGGATGTTAGGAAAATATTGCGCTCGTGCCACGCCGATTTGGGCATTGGTGGCAATGAGTTGTTGTTCGGCGCGTGCAATATCGGGTCGTCTAACTAATAAATCAGAGGGTAAACCTGAGGGAACAGCGGGTAATTTGAGTTTATCTATCGGTAAGCCGCGTTCAATCGCACGCGGATTTGAGCCTAATAACACCGCCAAGGCATTTTCAGTCAGTGCGACTTGTTGTTCATATTGTGGAATTTGTGCACTACGGCGTTGATATTCTGAGTCGTTTTGCTGTACTTCTAAATTAGAGGTATAGCCTTCTGTGAACCTCAGTGTATTAATGCGTAAACCTTCTTTAAGTGCGGCGACCGTTTCTTTGGTGATTTCCAGCTGTTTGTCTAGCTCACGCAAGTTGACATACGTTTTTGCTATTTCACTCACTAAGGTCAACATCACGGCTTGTTGCGTAGCTTCCTGACTTAGAAGATTTGCCAAGGCGGCTTCATTAGCTCGTCTTAACTCACCCCAAATATCAATTTGCCAGTTCATGTTGCCACTTAAATTCACCTGATCATCGGCAGCAGGATTAATGACGCTAGGGTTACCCGTTTGCGCGTTATATGAGCCTGAAAACTTTGGAAATAAATTAGAGCGTGTCGAGCCATATAAGCCCATGTATTGATCAACACGCGCAATAGCAATTTTTAAATCGTAGTTGCCCTGAATGGCTTGCTCTATCAAGCGATTCAATACAGGATCGTTTAGTTGCTTCCACCATTGGCTGTTGGTGGTATTTTGCGTTTCTTTAACGCTGTTACGCCATTGTGTAGGTGTGTTAATCTCAGGCTTTATATAATCGGGACCGACGGTACAGCCTGACAGCAGCGCGGCGATAGAAACAACTAACAATTTATTCATGATTGGTTTCCTTGTTCAGCGTTATCGGGGCTGCTTTACGATGGGTTATTCGTTCGATGAAGTAAAAGCTCAGGGGAACAAGAAATATACCAATCATTGAAGCCGCCGCCATACCACCAATAACGGCAAAGCCGATAACTTGCCGTGATAACGAGCCTGCACCTGTAGCGATAGCTAAGGGAACACAGCCTAAAATAAAGGCAAAGCTGGTCATTAAAATAGGACGTAGTCGTAATTTCGCGCCTTCCAGTGCGGCTTCGACTAAAGGCTTGCCTTCTTCTACGCCCATTTTGGCAAATTCGACGATTAAAATCGCGTTTTTTGCCGATAAACCAATCAGCATGACCAAGCCAATTTGCGCGTAAATATTATTTTCATAGCCCCCCATTTTTAGGGCAAAAAACAAACCAAAGACCGCAACTGGTGTAGTGAGCAAGACACTAAACGGTAATGACCAACTTTCGTATTGTGCCGCTAAAATTAAAAACACACATAACAAGGCGAACGCGAAAATAACCGACGGGGGTACACCTTGTTTGGCGATGAAGGACTGATAACTCATACCGATATAATCATAGCCCATGTCGCTGGGCATGGTAGCGGCAAAGACTTCTTCCATTGCTTTCATGGCTTGATCTTCACTGTAACCCTCTTTTGCCGATGCCATAATCTGCGCACTGCGATACAGATTGTAGCGCATGGTAAATTCAGGACCTTCGATACTGCGTATCGAGGTTAATGCCGATAACGGTACGGTCGAGCCACTGTCATTACGCACATAAAACTGCCCTAGCTGGTCTGTCGTGGTGCGATACTCGCCTTCTGAGGCAAGATAAACCTGCCATTGCCGTCCGAAGCGATTGAAGTAATTGATGAAACCACTGCCCATGTAATACTGCAAGGTTTGATAAACATCGGTTAATTTCACGCCTTGTTTAATGACTTTGTCTTGATCAACCTCAACAAATAACTGCGGCACACTGGGAATAAACGTGGTAAATACTCGCGTGAGTTCAGGGCGTTCACTAGCCGCTTTCATGAATTTTTGGACGTTTTCAGCCAAAAAAGCAACATCTTTGCCTGCGCGGTCTTCGAGAACAAAACTAACCCCGCCCGATGTTCCTACCCCTGGAATAGCAGGTGGCGGAAAGACCATCGCAACGCCACCCGATAACTTTGATAGCTCGCCATTAATGTGTTTCTTAATCGCCGTGTATTGCTCTTCAGGTAATTTACGTTTATCCCAGTCTTTCAAGGTAATAAAGAAAAAGGTGTTGTAAGTGGTGTTTGCCTGACTGAGTAGATTGTAACCTACCACCGAAGACACATATTCCACCCCAGCGGTCTTTTGGATAATCTCTTCTGCCTGTTTTGCCACTTCACTGGTACGTTGAAAAGACGCAGCGTTGGGCAATTGCAATGCCCCATAGAGATAACCTTGATCTTCATCAGGTAAAAACCCTGTTGCGATACTGCCACCCAAACTACCTGCCATGAACGTAAAGCTCGCCAGTAATACCAAACCTAATATCATGCGTCTTATTAACACACCACACACGCCCACATAGCCGTCAGTAATACGCCCAAACACGCGGTTGAAGCCATTAAAAAAGCGTTGTAATAAGCTATCGGAGTGTGTTTTGGGTTTTAATATCAACGCACACAAAGCAGGGGTTAAGGTTAAGGCGTTAAATGACGATAGAAACACCGATATGGCAATAGTGACCGCGAACGGCTGATAAATTCTGCCTGTAATACCTGGAATAAACGCGGTCGGTACAAATACGGCTATTAACACCAAAGTGGTTGCAATGACTGGCCCTGTTACTTCTTCCATTGCTTTCAGGGTTGCATCTTTCGGCGATAATCCATGTTCAATGTGATGCTCTACGGCTTCCACCACCACAATGGCATCATCCACCACTAAACCAACAGCAAGCACTAATCCAAATAGTGACAAGGTATTAATGGAAAAACCAAACAGCGGAAAAACCGCAAACGTGCCTACCAATGACACAGGGATAGCCAGTAACGGAATTAATGTGGGTCGCCAGCCTTGTAAAAACAAATACACCACAATAATCACTAGCACGATAGCTTCAAACAGGGTATGTTTTATGTCATCAATACCTGCGGTGACGGCTAACGTGGTATCGAGAGCAACAGCATATTCCAAATCAGCAGGGAAACTTTTTTTAAGCTCCTCCATTACTTTTTTCGCGCCTTCCGCTGCTTCTAACGCGTTACTACCTGGTAATTGATACAACGCAATTAAGGCGGTGGGCTTACCATTTAGGCGACTGGCTACTGAATAGTTTTGCGCTCCTAACTCAATGCGTCCGACATCTTTAAGGCGCACCACTGAGCCTGATTTATTAATACGCAACACGATATTGCCAAAATCTTCCTCAGTTGACAGTCGTCCTTGTGCGCGTAAGGCATAAGTAAATTCCTGCCCTTGTGGTATCGGTTCACCACCGACTTGTCCAGCAGGATTAACGGTGTTTTGCGCTTGCACCGCATTGACGATTTCAGGAATGGTAATATCCATTGCCGCGAGTTTGTCAGGCTTAACCCAAATACGCATCGCATATTGACCTGCACCGAATACCGACACTGTCGCAATACCTTTAACACGCAATAACTGGTCGTTGATATTAATATAAGCGTAATTGGCTAGAAAAACGTTGTCGTAAGTGCCTTTAGGTGAAGACAAAGCAAATAACATAAGCGGCGAAGTCGTTGATTTTGATACCGTTACACCTTGACTATTTACCGCAGGAGGCAGTTGTGAGGCGGCTTGTGATTGCCGCATTTGCGTTAAAATTTGATCGGTATTCGCTTCGGTTTCTACACCGAAATCCACTCGAAGCGTGGTCGAGCCACTGTTGGTATTAACGGAATACATATAGGTCATGTTATCCACGCCAGACATTTGCTGTTCTATCGGTGTGGCAACGGCTTGTTCCATCGTCAGTGCGTCTGCACCTGTGTAGTTAGCAACGACTTGAATTTCAGGCGGGGCAAGATTAGGAAACAGCGCGACGGGCAAGCCCGTCATGGCGACCATTCCCATAATGACCATTAAAATGGCAATCACTATCGCCACAATCGGGCGATTAATAAAAAATTTAGACATGAATTACTCCGCCTTCGCTAGCTTGAGCTGAACGGTCATGCCATCGCGCACTTTCTGCATTCCATCAACAATCACCCACTCACCGAGTTTAACGCCCTCTTTGATGATGACTAACTTATCAACGGATTTACCTAAGCTGACAGTGCGCATTTCAACTTTATTGTCTTTATTAACAATCGCTAGCTGCGTTGCCGATTGGAGTTGAATCACCGCTTTCTGAGGAATAACTAATGCGCCAGACACGGTATCAATGTTGGCGATAATCCGTGCATACATCCCTGGACGCAATAAATTGGCAGCATTAGGAAACAATACCGCGACTTTAATCGTTCCTGTCGCGACATCAACCGCTCGACCTGCAAAAAAGAACTTACCACTCTGCGGATAAATACTGTTATCTGCCAATTTCAGCTCTAGTGAAATAGGTTTATTATCACCACCATTATGTTTTTTTTCCGCAAAACCTAAATATTGCGATTCACTTAAACCGATATACGCACGAATCGGATCAACTTGTGAAACTGTGGTTAATTCATTATTTGCACTGCTTGGACCGACTAAATCGCCCAGTTGTGTCTTGGAAACTCCTGCAATACCACTTATTGGTGAATAGATTTTGGTAAAGCCCAGATTAAGTTCAGCCGTTTCAACTGCCGCCTGTGCTGCTAATACTTGCGCGTTAGCACTCGCCACCGCACCCACGGCATTATCGCGGTCAAGAACACTCACGGCTTTCTCAGGTAATAAGCGTTTAATTCTATTTAACGCCAATTGATTAGTTTGTAATACCGCCTGTTGTTGTGCCATTGTGGCTTTGGCTTGTGCCAGTGTGGCTTGAAAAGTGCGCGGGTCAATTTCGTAAAGCAACTGATCTTTCTTAACAAAATCGCCTTCTTTATAATTTTGCTTAATCAAATACCCTGTGACTTGGGAATTAATTGTCGCATTCACCATCCCATCAAGTGTACCTACCCATTCTTCAAACACAGGTACGTCTTGCTGACCTACCTCAACCACTTCAACAGCAGGAGCACCAGGAGCGGCAGCTTGTTTGGCAGATTCACTACAATTAATTAATAACAAGGAAAAAATAAGCGTGAGGCAACAACGCGCAACGGCTAACTTGTGATTTTTTTTCATAATTTAAGATTATATGTAAGCGGCAATAAAAAAGATTATTACTTATAAGATTATGGAGTGCAACCATGTCAGAGTTTTTTTAATCCTGTCACTTCATCGATTGATGAAATGCTAGCTATCGCTTTCAAACAAAAATTTATACTCACTCCTTTCAGTGTTTCAGTTAATATCGCCGCTATTTCTTAATTTGCGAGATTTAAAATGCTAAATTCATTTATCTGGGGCTTGATTGCGACCTCATCACTGGTCTTGGGTGGTTTTATTGGTGCTTGGTTTAACATCGGTCGGCGAACGCTTGGGCTAATCATGGCGTTTGGCGCGGGCGTGTTAATTTCGGCTGTTGCTTATGAACTTGTCTATGAAGCGGTAAAGCTGGGCAAAGGCAGTGGTATGGCTGGGTTCGGGATTCTGGCAGGTGCGTTTACTTTCTTTTTTGCTGATCTGCTCATTGGCAAGATTGGGGCAAACAGACGTAAAGCGATTTCTGGCGTACATGAGTCGAATTTGGCTGTGCCTATTGTCTTGGCAACTATTCTCGACGGCATTCCTGAATCCATTGTGATTGGCTTAGGTTTGTTAGGTGAAGGCAAAGTGAGTCTTGCTATGTTGGCAGCGGTGTTTATTTCTAATCTTCCAGAAGCCATTGCGGGAACGTCAGGAATGGTGGCAGGCGCGTGGAGTCGGAAGAAAATTTTATTGCTCTGGCTGATTATTGCCATTATGTGTTCTTTCGCGTCAGTGGCAGGTTACAGCCTTTTTAATGATGCCTCACCGTTAACGCTGTCGTTCATTCAGGCATTTGCGGGCGGTGCAATTCTGGTCATGCTTGCCAACACTATGTTTCCCGAAGCCTACGAACACGGCGGAAAACTCGCAGGTATTTTTACCGTGTTGGGATTTTCCAGTGCGGTTTTTATTGTGTTGCTGGAACATTCTACCAACCTATAATCTGTCAAATAAGCTACTCAAACCTCCGAGATACTGTCTCGGAGGTTTATTTATTTTTAGTAGCAATTATTCACTGTCAAGCTGAATACGCGCATCAGCCAGACGTTTTAGTTCTGCTTCTGAGACTTCGGGAAATTTAAGATCAAGTTCACGCAAAGTCGAGGTAATAATATCAGCAACTATGGCGCGTGTTGCCCATTTATTGTCAGCGGGAATGATGTACCAAGGAGCCCATTTAGTGCTGGTTGCGTTAATAGCATCTTCATAAACAGTCATATATTCATCCCAATACCCACGTTCGCCTAAGTCTGACGGGGAAAATTTCCAATTCTTTTCAGGGCGTTCTAAGCGTTCCATAAAACGTTCTTTTTGCCTGTCTTTTGAGACATTGAGAAAAAATTTCAGAATTACTGTGCCGTTGCGCTGTAGATGACGTTCAAAAGCATTAATGTCCTCATAACGATGTTCCCAAAATTTCTTGTTTATTTTCCCTTTGGGTAAGTGTTGCAGTAGCTCAGGATGAACTTTGGTCACCAATACATCTTCATAATAAGAGCGGTTGAAAATACCAATGCGCCCTCTTTCTGGCAGGCTTTTCATATAACGCCACAGAAAATTGTGATCTATGTCTTCGCTGGTTGGTTTTTTGAAACTGAACACTTGACAGCCTTGTGGATTAACACCCGACATGACGTGTTTAATCGTGCCGTCTTTACCCGCAGCATCCATCGCCTGAAAAACGATGAGCAGTGAATACCGATCATCGGCATACAGTAATTCTTGCACTTCATCCAAATCAACACGATTCTGCTCAAGAACTTCCGCAGCTCGTTCTTTCAATTTATCTTTACCAAATTCCTTAAACTCTTCATTCTGCGCCCATCCTGTGTCATGGTCTTTAAGGCGAACTTTCTTTTCTGGATCGACACGAAACAGGTCAATATATTTTTTCTTTATCATCTTAGTGTCCTTTTAATTAAACGATTTATAGATATTGCCATAGAAATAGTGCAGTAGAATAGACTGAAAAGCAAGACGATAAAGAATGGTATCGTCGATTTTTTTGGGATCATACCTAATCAATAATAGTTCGGACAGTTTTTAGGAAAAATGTAGATTCAAAAAACAGCGTTCTTTGAAGAGAAGATTTCCATGAAGCTACTAGAAACGACTTTAGAATTGAGTCCAGCCTTCCCAAGCCACATTGTGTTTGCGAATTTTATTGATAGGGTTGGTCTGCTTACGCGGTAGGGCAACCTATAGCAATCTGGGAAGAGCTAAAATTCGCTAATCGATTTATATTGCTTGTGTAGTAAAAATCCTGCCCACAATAAGGACAACAATATAATAACTGTACCAATAAAAAAAATTATTCTAGCCAGTATGTGATCGTATTCAATCAGGTTGGATTCAGTTAATAAATATTCCCAATCATGAAATCCATAAGGTGAGGAATGTCCAAAATTACCGCCTAATAATGGCAAGTCCCCTGCCCTCGCGTCATCCATATAAGGAGCTATATCGAGAAAGTTTTCACCAAACCACCACAAGGTAACTGATGCACCAAATGGATCGCGGGTTTTAATTAATAGCGTCCCCATGCAAATAAGCGGCATTAATAATTGCCCTAGTGTGCCACCTAGCGAAGTAATGAATTGCCCAAAAGGGCGAAAAATAATATGCCCCGCTTCATGAAAAGGTAAATTAATCAAATGCAAAAATGATTCGCCCACGACATTACTTTCAATAGAGGAACTAATGAATTTCCATCCCCATATCGTTAGCCCGATAAAAAGAATTGCCCGTCCAATAAAATAAAGTCGGTTATCTTGCTGAGCATCCTGAAATAGCAAAGCGGCGAACGGATGAACAATTTCATCTTCATCATAAACCTTGATATTGCTTGGCAGCTCAGTGGGTGTCGAATGATATTGTGCATATTTGGCAAAAAAAATACCGCAATGTGGACACTGAATACCTTGTTCCAGCACTATTTTTTTACATTTAGGGCAGTTCATTTTCTATCACCTAACAAGAATCTTGTAACCGCGTCATCCACGGCTCTTTACAAGAAGGATCTACATGAAAAGAAAGCGTTTCTGGTTTATGTAATAGCCCTTTTTCACTCGACGCATTGGGGTTTAATTGCCTTTTTTCAATAAAATCCGCTAATCGTCTAGCGTTATAAATGACTAATACCCGATTTTCATTGCCGCTACTGTAAATTTGATAGCCGACATTGGTTTCATCAAAAGCGGGATTGCGATTAATGAGGGCTTCTATCTTAACACTGTCGTTTTTAGCTAAGTTTTTTAACACCGAATCATCACGATGTTTGCTTAAAAAACTCAGGTAGTCATGTAGTGTACCTAGGCGTTGATGGTCTTGCAAAATATCGATTTGTTGATCGGAAAAAATAAAACTTTCGGCAACCAAATAATGTTTATCACGCCCTCTGTCATTCGCAAACAGTGATATTTTTTCCAAAGCGTTATGTTCTAAAGCATCTAAAAATGAAACGGGGGCGCGAATGTGTTTATCGACGGTCACTACCCACGGCAAAGCGCGTCCCGTTTTTTCAAAACGGCTTTTAACGCTATTAATTACCGCTGAACGAGGCAATTCATCTTCGCGTCCTTCGGGTTTGACTAAAAAGGCATCAACCGCCGTGACTTGCGTTTTAAAACCCGCAAGTTTGAATTGCTCAATAATATTGGCATAACGTGGCTTATAGGGTATGCCCGTACCATCGTAAAGAATATTTATCCCGTTTTGTTTGGCATAATCGGCAACTAAACTACGCAAACGGTTAGCAAATGGTTCAACATAAATATAATCATCACTGTGATGTTCTGCTGCCGTCAATACGCAGTATAAATCACTGATTTTACGAAACTCGTCTAATGAGGCAATCACAAAATTATCGCCGCACAATGCCCACGCCAGTTTTTCAACAGCGGTTTTTCCAGAACCCGCGCCACCCATACTCATAAATAATTTAGGTTGGGTATCGGGAACTTTGCCTTCAAAAATCGCTTGTTTGGCTTGATCGAGTTTTTGACTAATGCTGGATAATCGTTCGTAAGCAATTTCCACAGATCGATTCAGTCGCTCATCACCATTAGCAGCAATCAGCATTTTCTGTTTCAATGCATCATTATTCGCTAAATCAAATACTTGCGCTTTATTGCCCGCGCATTGTTTTAACAGTTCCACCAATTCAGTATGCGACGGTGAACGTAGCCCTGAAAGCATATTCACATCCAGACAAAACAACGGTGCGACACCGTTTTCACCGACGGGAATACCATCAATATCCGTTTTACCCACACCACGCAACGCCTCAGTATCGGGTAAATAACCTATCACATTTTCAGCATCACACAGCGGATAATCAGCTAAATGCTTACCTGCGATAAACAGCTTTTCCTCAATGCGGTCAAACGGTACTAAACCACCGTTGACCGACACTAGGCAATCGATACCCTCGGCAGTTTTATGCGACAAAAATGGAATGCCTGAAATGAAACGTTTGTTTTCAGGCCAACGACCATAACCATTCGGCTGATTTTGTAGATTTTTACTTAATGTCGCATTTAGTGCGTGCTGAAAAGCAAGGTTTATGTCTGCCAAGCAACTTTGGGTATCATGTAGTGCGATAGCATCTTGAACAGCTAAGCGTCTAAAATCAATTCCTTGTGCATAAACACCTTTAAACGCAGGCAGATTACCTAAGGCAGTCATAAACAAGTCTAAAGTCAGTCGATTACCATACGAAAAGGGACGAACACTGCGCATAGTGAGGTAAAACAAGCTTAAACGTTCGGCAATATTTTCGGTATAAATAACAAAACCGTTATTATCAAAAATCGCGCTATCTTGATTATTGCCCTCGCCGTCTAATACCAAATGCTCGATAGCTTCTCGAAACGCCTTACGCTTGCTCGCATCAGTCATGCTACCTGGTCGATGATTGACGGTGATTTGCTCTTTCCAATCATGATACATCTCTCGATGAATACGCGAAAACAGCTCAGTTAGATAGGTTACTCGTTTGGCTTGGTCTTGCGAAACTGTGGTTTCTGCTTCTTGCTGCAACATCGATAACACCTTGCTACCTCTGGCAATCGCCAATACTGTGCGCAGTTTTTTCAGTTGTTTATAGCCTGAAATTCTAGGCGTAGTGTTTATCGTCATAATTTAACCTATCGAATATCTTTTTAAACAAGCGTAATGATACATTGAAGTTATGCTAAGGTTAAACCTTATGATTTTCGGGTTCTTCCCAATTTCAATGAAATTCGCCAACTGCGGACTAAAATGTAAGACGGTTTTGCTAATTGACGCGGGGGTTATGTTACGGGCTATATTGGTTCAAGCGGATGGTTTATTAGCGGTTCGAGATGCGATAGCCATAGAGATTGTGAAAGTATTCACCGTTCAGCTAAAAAATGCCGTCATTCCAGCATGGATGCTGGAATCCAGTCACAGGGAGAGTGTAGTGAGGGTTTTGAAACTGGGTACTGTACAATAATTATTTATAATTATGTAGTTACCATCCGTGGCACTGGATTCTGGCATCCCTGCCAGAATGACGGGTTTGAAGATTGTTGCATAAGACAAGGAATATTTTCTTGAAATTATTAATACTTTCACAGTCTCCATAGCGTTACAAGAAAGAAACACCGTTAATTCATTAGTCTGCGCAGAAAATGCTGATCGTAACGGCTTGTATCAAGCTATTGCTGATGCTCATCCTGATTGGGTAGCGGATATAAAAGCAACCTTTGCTAAACGTTGGATAGGTAATGCACAAGGTGGGTGGTGGTATCAATCAGCGGGTAATTGGGTACAGAAATAAATCATTGTCAGAAGTGGGCGCGAAGTCATTCGCGCCCACTTGTCGTTTTATAGTTAGTCAAACCACTGTAGTTCGACAATGCTCTCCTGAGGTATCGAAGGACTCACCACGAACGCTATCATTTTATTGTGTGTTAGCTCTAGCGACACGCTCGAATAAGTGATACATCACCTCACCTGCGGTTTTTTGTTTTAACAATCGCCAGTTTTCGGGTATCTCTTGAAGTTGAAAAACACCTTGTGTGTCAACATTCGTCCTTTCAGTTTCAACATAAATTTTCGCATAAGAAGCTAACCAGCCTTTATCTTCTAACCATTTGCAGGTTTGCGCCGCTAAGTTTAGGTTAAACGGCGGGTCAATAAACACGATGTCAAAGGCTTGTGCATCACTCGCTAAATAACGAAACACATCTGATTGGACGATTTTTACTTGTTCCGCACCTAAACTAAGCGCGTTGGTTTTTAGACTTCGACAGGCGATAGGATTATTTTCAACTTGAATCACCGATTTCGCACCCCGCGAGGCGGCTTCAAAGCTTAACGCGCCACTGCCTGCGTATAAATCCAGACAGCGGCTACCAAGTATGTCGTATTGCAACCAGTTAAATAAAGTCTCGCGTACTCTGGCAGGTGTTGGTCGTAAACCGTCTGCATCTTCAAAGCTAATTTTGCGACTACGCCAGTTGCCACCAATGATGTTCAGTTTATTTTGCACTTTTTTCTGCCGTTTTACCGACAGTAACCGTTTGTAATAGATTTAAATCAACACGGCGTTTAAAAGCATCGGTAATGGAAGCAGCCGTAAGGTTTTCAACTTTTTGCTGAAAAGTATCCAAATAATCCAATGGCAACTCATAAAAACCTATCATGCCAACGTAGTTTGCCAATTTTTTATTAGTATCAAAACGGGTGGCAAAACCACCGATAATATTTTTCTTAGCGGCACTTAATTCAGCTTCACTAGGACCTTGATTGACATAATCACTCAGGGTTTTGTTTAGCACCTCTAAGGCTTGTTGGGTTTGATCGTTGCGTGTTTGTAGTGACACAGTAAAAGGACCTTGTTTTAACATCGGTGCAAAGCCACTGCTGGCACTGTATGCCAAGCCGCGTTTTTCTCGTACTTCATCAAACAGTTTAGAGACTAGACCGCTACCACCAAGAATATGGTTGCCAACATAGAGATTAAAATAATCAGGGTCTTTACGATAAGTACCCGTCAAACCAACCAATACATGAGTTTGTGTAGAAGGAAATTCAATGTGTTGTTGGCTAGATTTTGTCAGTGCGGCAACATCGGGTATAGCTTCTGGTTTTTTTCCAATAGGTAAGTCTTTTAATAAGGTGATTGCGGTTTGCTCGGCTTGCTCTTTAGATAAATCACCGACAATGACAACAGTGGCATTTGCTGCTACATAGTAGTTTTTATAAAAATTGCGTAAGTCAGCAACTTTAAGGGCAGTAACGGTTTTGATGTCGCCTGCATCTTGATGAGCGTAAGGGTGTGTACCATATAACGCTTTACTAAAAGCAATACCAGCGACAGCAGCGGGCAATTCTTGTTGCTGTTTTAAACCTGCTAACGTTCTATTTTTTTCCCGTTTAAAATCGGCTTCATTAAAACGTGGCTGCGTCAAAATGGTCTGTACCGTTTCTAGTGACTTATCAAATAAGACTTTATCGGTCAGTGTGCGTAATGTCAGCGTTGCCATATCCGCAGAGGTAGAGATACCAAATAATGCGCCAACGCTTTCAAATCGCTGTGCAATATCATCGGCACTCCATTTACTTGCGCCTGTATCAAGCACTCCTGCCGTAAGTGCCGCAACACCAAATTGTTGACCATCTCTAGCACTGCCCGCATCAAAAATGATTGCAATATCTGCCATCGGTAAACCTTCGGTACGCACATAAAACACCCGACTACCTTGTGGTGTTTGCCAGTTATCAATTTTTGCCGCCGCAAAACTGATAGAACTGCACAGTAATAACAGTAAACCTACTAAACGAATAGTCATTATTTTACTCCCTTGGCGTTAGTAGTTGATTGTTGAGTCGCTTGCGGTTCACGGTTAGTAATTGATTGTTGAATCGCTTGTGGTTCAAGATAGCCAACGGTTAAATGGTCTTCGAGCAAATATTTTTTTGCCACATTCTGCACTTGTTCGGCAGTAACTTGATTGATTTTATCGACATATTCATCGGCTTTTTGCCACGGTAAGCCTACTGATTCCAACGCACCTAACTGCATGGCTTGATAAAAATTGGAGTCTTTTTCATACACTGCACTGGCTAATACTTGCGCCTTAATACGCTGTAGCTCTTCTGTACTGATTAAGGTTTGCTGTAACACGCTCACTTCGGCTTTTAAGGCTTTTTCTAAGTCGGGTAACGTTTTACCTTCGACGGGTGTCGCTTCCAATTCAAATAAACTGTCCAATCTGGATGTTAAGCTATAACTGGCACTGGCGGAGACTGCTAGTTGCTTGCCGCGTACTAAATTAGCTGATAATCGCGCACTATTCCCCCCATCTAACACACCCGCTAATACTTCCAGCGCGTAAGCTTCACTTTCATCAGTGGTCGTTTTTAAACTGGGTACTTTATAGCCTAGCACTAGCACAGGCAATTTAGCAGGTGCTTTTACAGTCAGTCTCCGTGCGCCTAATTGTTCAATTTCAGATAGCGGTTTTAAGGGTTTAATCTCGCTAGTTTTTAGCTCAGCAAACTGTTTTTCCGCTAAATCAAATACTGCTTGAGTTTGCACATCACCCACCACCACCAAGATGGCATTATTTGGCGCGTACCAACGTGAATACCACGCTTGCAAATCCTCTACTTGATAATTGGCAATATCCGATGGCCAACCAATAATAGGATTTTTATAAGGGCTATTGGTATAAGCAACTGCTGAAAAATATTCGCCAAGTTTAGCTTGTGGATTATCATCAGTACGCATACGGCGTTCTTCTGTCACCACTTCCAGTTCTTTTTTTAATTCTTCGGGCAGAAGATGCAAATATCGCATTCTATCAGCCTCCAATTCAAAACTAACTTCTAACTTGGATGCTGCCATAGTTTGAAAATAAGCGGTATAGTCCTGTGCGGTAAAAGCATTTTCATCGCCACCATTTTCAGCAATAATTTTAGAAAATTCCCCCGCTGGATGTTTGTCCGTGCCTTTAAACATCATGTGTTCCAGCATGTGTGAAATCCCTGTGATACCGTTAGGCTCATAACTAGAACCCACTTTGTACCACACTTGAGATACTACCACAGGCGAGCGATGGTCTTCTTTAACCAACACTTTTAAGCCATTTTTTAAAACGCGCTCAGAAACTTTGCTTGCTGTGGCGTGTGCTACCACAGGCAGACACAGCAACATAGTACATAATAATCGTTTGTTCATAACGTCCTTTGGAAATAAATGTTGAAGGTCAATTATATTTTAGCTCATGTGTACCATAAGTATCCTTAAAGGAGCAATGATGAGAGATAAAATAACTATAGTTTGTTGCAATTTGCACGATAACTAACGTGTAGTGGTCTAATAAAAATAGACACTTTGCTAGGTTAATATAATCAATCGAAACAACTGAATCATTATAAGTTGCTCTTTCAAACCATGTCTTTAAGCTGATACAGCAAAGCCAACGCCTGCTTAGGGCTTAGTTCATCGGGGTTTAGGTCTTTGAGTTTATCCACTGCGGGATGAGCCTCTTTGCTGGAGAATAAATCTAGTTGCTGTGTGCCTTCTTCTGCTTGTTGTTCCAAATAAGCATTATCTTCGAGTTGGCGTAATTTCAATTTAGCTTTATCAATCACTGAACGTGGCACGCCTGCTAGTGCGGCGACTTGTAAGCCGTAGCTTTGATTTGCCGCCCCGTCTTTGACTGCGTGTAAAAAAATGATTTTGTCGCCGTGTTCCATTGCGTCTAAATGTACGTTATGAATACTGCGTTGTTCATCGGCTAAGGTGGTTAATTCAAAATAATGGGTGGCAAATAACGTGAAAGCTTTGGTGGTTTTTGCGAGGTAATCCGCGCAGGCATAAGCCAGTGATAATCCATCAAAAGTGCTGGTACCGCGTCCGATTTCATCCATTAAAATTAGACTTTTTGCGGTGGCGTTGTGTAGGATATTGGCAGTTTCTGACATTTCTACCATGAAGGTAGAGCTACCACTAGAGACATCATCAGACGCGCCAATACGGGTGAATATTTTATCAATCGCGCCGATGGTAGCGGATTTTGCAGGCACATAACAACCGATATGCGCCATTAAAACGATGAGTGCAGCTTGTCTCATGTAGGTGCTTTTCCCCCCCATGTTAGGACCAGTAATCACCAGCATTCGTCGCGTGTTAGAAAAGCTTAAATCATTGGGAACAAAAGGAATCTCTGACACTTGCTCGACCACCAAATGCCGTCCGCCTTCGATGTGTATGCCTGATTTAGTCACTAGCGTGGGTTGCGATAAATTCAGCGTGTCGGCGCGTTCAGCAAAGTTGACTAGCACATCGAGTTCTGCCAACGCAGTGGCGCAGTGTTGCAAGGCAACGGTATCAGCGGCGATAGTAGTTAGTAACGCATCGTACAAAAACTTTTCAAATACCAAGGATTTACCCCGCGCACTCAACACTTTATCTTCAAAGGCTTTGAGTTCTTCGGTGATGTATCGCTCCGCGCCTTTTAGGGTTTGTTTCCGTAGATAATGAGCAGGGACTTTTTCAGAATGTAATCGGGAAATTTCGATGTAATAACCGTGAACGCGGTTGTAATTCACTTTTAAATTCAAACCTGTGGCAGCTTTTTCACGGTTTTCTAATTCAATTAAAAATTGGTCAGCGTTTTGGCTGAGATTGCGCAATTCATCTAATTCAGCGTTATAGCCGTCAGCAATCACACCACCATCACGAATTAATACAGGTGGGTTGTCGATAATCGCAGTTTGTAATAACGCCACTAAGTAGGGTTGCTCGCCGATTTGTTGGCTTAAACGATTGAGTTGTGGGTTATCACTGGCGGCTAACGTGTGTTGCAAATCAGGCAACACGGCAAGCGTATTGCGTAACACCAGCAAATCACGCGGACGTGCAGATTTTAACGCAATACGCGAACTAATCCGTTCAATGTCACCGACATGACGTAAATGCGCTTGCACCGCTTGGTATAGCTGATTATTGAGCAGACTATCAATGCAGGCGTAACGGTGGTTGAGTACCGTTTGATCTCGCAATGGGCGATGTAACCAACGGCGTAAACAGCGACTACCCATTGCGGTGACGGTGTTATCTAACACACCAAACAGCGTGTGTTGTAACTGCCCAGATGGGTGAAAATCTAGCTCTAAATTACGCCGACTGGCAGCGTCTAGCAAAATGGTGTCGTTACTGCTTTCGGTGGTAATACCTTGAATATGTGGCAACGCGCTTTGTTGGGTGTCTTTAACATAGTGTAATAACGCGCCCGCAGCGGCAATGGCGACGGGTAAGTTTTCACAGCCGTAGCCTTTTAAATCCAGCGTGTTAAATTGTTTTAGCAGTTGTTGCCGCGCACTTTCACCATCAAAATGCCACACAGGGCGGCGACATAAACCACTGCGTTGTTTGACACTGGCAGGCAAAATCCAGTCTTCGCTATAGAGCAGTTCGGCAGGATTGAGGCGTTCAATTTCACTGAGTAATAAATGTTCAGCATCGACCTGTTGCAGAATAAAACGTCCGCTGGTTAAATCTAAACTGGCTAACGCATAGTGCTTATCAAGCTGACAAACAGCCACTAATAAATTATCTTTTCGGTCTTCCAGCAAGGCTTCATCGGTGACAGTAGCAGGCGTAACCACGCGCACGACCTTACGTTCCACAGGGCCTTTACTGATCGCAGGGTCGCCAATTTGTTCACACATTGCCACCGATTCGCCGTTGCGTAATAATTTAGCTAGATAGTTTTCGGCGGCATGATAGGGAATCCCAGCCATTGGAATCGGTGCGCCAGCCGATGATCCACGACTGGTAAGCGTTATATCCAGCAACTGCGACGCTTTTTTGGCATCATCAAAAAACAATTCATAAAAATCCCCCATGCGATAAAAAACCAGCGTATTGGGATATTGCGCTTTGATACGGTGATATTGTTGCATCATCGGGGTATGCAGGTTTTGCTCTATACTCATGGTTTTTTAGTCGGAGAAAATAATGGATGCTGAATTAATAGCATTGGCAACACAACTGGGGCTACATTTAACGGCGAATGGCAACATGATAGCCACCGCTGAATCTTGCACGGGCGGTGGCATTGCACACACATTGACCGAAATTTCAGGCAGTTCTAGGTGGTTTGACCGAGGTTTTGTCACTTATAGCAATCTTTCAAAAGTACAAATGCTGGCGGTCAAACCCGCCACCTTAGAAAAGTATGGTGCAGTCAGTGCAGAAGTCGCACTGGAAATGGTTCGTGGCGCGTTGTTATACAGCACTGCCGATTGCGCGGTTGCCGTGACAGGCATTGCAGGCCCTGACGGCGGCAGTGTAGAAAAACCCATCGGTACGGTATTCATTGCATGGTGTTATAGAAATGAAACCGCGACCGTTATTAAACATCACTTTAGCGGCAATCGGCAGCAAATAAGAACGCAAACTATAAAAACGGCGTTGGAAGGATTGTTACTGCAACATTAAACGGGGCATTAGAAGCCAAATTCAGAATCATCAAAATCATCAAACTGCTCTTTTAAGCGTTTTTTTTCCCAATAAATTTCAATTTTTCTACGGGCATCTCTTTTTACCGTTTCGTCATCAAGAACGGGTAATGGTGGGACAAACTCACCGCTATCAAAAAGCTCATCGTCATCGGCTTCGGGTTCAGCAGTGGTTTGTGTGCTGACCTTAGGCGCGGATTTTATAGTTGTTTTAGTCATAGTTAAAGACTCCATATATTATGTTTTTTTAAATCCTATCATAATCACTTATAAAGCAAAAAATATTATTGTCATAACACGGATTTAAGGGAAACAGGGAGGTGATATTGAATTTTGCCAGTCCCTATTATTAGCAGGCAAAATAATGGGGCGAAATAGTCACTTATTCAAGTAACCGTTATTAATGTAAAAAATTTTCTCGCTCCCATCGTATCAAATCATCATCACGGATAATTTTTTTATGCTAACAAAAAAATACCAGCCACCACTAAGATTAGAAATTAGCGACTCTAAACGCTTAAATAAACTCATGATATTGATACACGGCTTGGCTTTGCTGGCAAGCATCATGAATAGCTTGCCCATTATTTTAAAATGTGTTTTGTTGATTGCTGTTAGTTGCCATTTTTATATTTTACATAAGCAGTTAAAAATCAAGCACTACCGTATTGAGCATAGTGAACAAGGATGGATATTAGCAGAGGGCGATAAGCTTGATGCGATACGCATTTTACCCTCCACTGTAATCAGTATTTTTGCGATATTTTTACACGTTAAAATCGATGATAAGCCTAAGCAGACACTTGTTATTGCCAGTGATTCCTTAAGCGATGATGATTATCGATGTTTGATTGTACGCCTGAAAACTACACTGTCTATTGAATAAAAACAACAAGCTTTATTGAGGCGCTAAAACCATTGAATGGTCAAATTAATGGTTTCCTGTATTTCTATTGTATTTTTAGGTTAAAATACTCACTTTCGATGCTGGATGAGTGAGTGGCGATGGTGACTTTTAGAATGCCCCCTCACTTGGTTTTGAACTAGCTGCTTGACTTCCTCATTTTTGCCTTGCCACTACGGTCTTAGGTTTATGGCTGTAGAGCATAGTGCAATTCTAAAACCCCAGTCCGAACCCTGCTGAGTGACTACTCAAGGGCGGTCGCCAACTCGTTTTTTATGCCAACTTTAGAGTAAACACATGACAGATTTAGCTCATTATAGAAACATCGGTATTTTCGCGCACGTTGACGCGGGCAAAACCACCACCACTGAACGTATTTTAAAACTCACAGGTAAAATTCATAAAATCGGTGAAGTACACGATGGTGAAACCACCACTGACTTCATGGATCAAGAACGTGAGCGTGGGATTACCATCCAGTCAGCGGCAACAACTTGTTTCTGGAAAGATTACCGCTTCAACATTATCGACACCCCAGGACACGTTGATTTCACTATTGAAGTGTATCGTTCATTAAAAGTATTAGACGGTGGTATCGGCGTTTTTTGTGGTTCAGGCGGCGTAGAACCTCAATCAGAAACCAACTGGCGTTATGCGAATGACTCTAAAGTGGCGCGTGTTATCTATGTCAACAAATTAGACCGTATCGGTGCTGATTTCTACCGCGTGGTAAAACAAGTGGAAGATGTATTAGGTGCAGTGCCTGTGGTTATGACCTTACCGATTGGTACAGAAGACGAATTTGTGGGCGTGGTTGATTTATTAACCGAAAAAGCGTGGGTGTGGGATAACTCAGGCGATCCAATGAACTACACCATTCATGACGTTCCAGCCGATATGGTTGAATTGGTCAAAGAATGGCGCGAAAAAATGATCGACCAAGTTGCCGATCAATTTGACGATGTCATGGAAGCCTATCTCGACGGCGAAACGCCTGATATTGACACCATTAAACGTTGTATTCGTAAAGGTACAATTCATCTTGATTTCTTCCCAACATTCTGCGGTTCTGCGTTTAAAAACAAAGGAGTACAGTTAGTTCTTGATGGTGTAATCGATTATTTACCTTGCCCAACTGAAGTGAATCCACAGCCTGAAGTTGATTTGGAAGGCAATGCCACTGGACTGTTTGCGACGGTTGATGCGAGTAAACCACTTCGCGCCTTAGCATTCAAAATCATGGATGACCGTTTTGGCGCGTTGACCTTCTTGCGTATTTACTCAGGTAAAATAGAAAAAGGCACTAACGTATTAAATACATTTACAGGTAAAACTGAACGTATTGGTCGTATTGTGGAAATGCACGCCGATACGCGTAACGAATTAGAATCAGCGCAAGCGGGTGATATTGTTGCGGTATTAGGTATGAAAAATATTCAAACAGGTCACACTTTATGTGATCCAAAATTTCCAGCGACTTTAGAGCCGATGGTATTTCCTGAGCCTGTAATTTCTTTAGCGATTAGCCCTAAAGACAAAGCTGCGTCAGAAAAAATGGGTATTGCTCTAGGCAAAATGATTCAAGAAGATCCATCATTCCACGTTGAAACGGATGAAGACAGCGGTGAAACCATTCTGAAAGGCATGGGTGAATTGCATCTTGACATTAAAGTCGATATTTTAAAACGTACTCATGGCGTTGAAGTTATCGTCGGTAAACCCCAAGTGGCTTATCGCGAAACCATTACTAAAACCGTTGAAGACGAATACACCCACAAAAAACAATCAGGTGGTTCAGGTCAATACGGAAAAATCAGCTACCGCATTGAGCCAGGTGAACCTGGTTCTGGTTATGTATTTGAATCTGCGGTTACAGGTGGTAACGTACCACGCGAATTCTGGCCTGCGGTTGATAAAGGCTTCAAATCCATGCTGGATAAAGGCGTATTGGCTGGCTTCCCTTGCTTAGACTTCAAAGTAGTTTTATTAGACGGTGCTTTCCACGCGGTGGATTCGTCTGCAATCGCCTTTGAAATTGCGGCAAAAGCGGCATTCCGTCAAACGATTCCAAAAGCAGGTCCACAGTTAATCGAACCGATTATGAAAGTGGACACCTTCACACCATCGGATCACGTTGGTGATGTTATCGGTGACTTAAACCGTCGTCGCGGTATGATTACATCCCAAGACGCAGGTGCCAGTGGTGTGCGTATTAAATCACAAGTACCTTTAAGCGAAATGTTTGGTTATATCGGCGACTTGCGTACCATGACTTCAGGTCGTGGACAGTTCTCTATGGAGTTCTCACACTATCTGCCATGCCCTAAAAACGTCGCAGAAGAAGTCATTAAAGAAGTGATTGAACGTAATAAAGCGAAAGCAAAGTAAAAATGCGTAGGTTGGGGTGAGCGATAGCGAACCCCAGCACTCACATAGTGACTTGTTTTTGTTGGGGTTCGTACCTCACCCCAACCTACGCGCTACGCAGCTACGTTGAATTGGCATAATTGGTGGGCAAGCAAAAAGACGCTTGTCCACCCTACCTGACTAATTGAATTTCAAAGAGGAATTATGAATATTAGTGACTGGGAAGAAAAAAAAATTGATGGGCTGTTGCAAACGGTACAAGAATCATCTCAACGTACTCGATATGTATTCATACTTATAAATATCGCAGGGTTAATTTTATTTTCTTCTTGGTTTAATTATAATTTTAGCTATCTTAGATATTCATTATTTGCAGAAGAGTTTTATAATGTTTGCCAAAAACCACAATTAGGTTTAGAAAAAACTAAACCAAACTCACTTGACTCAACGCAAAAAGCAGAATGTGAAAAAGTATCTGCCAGAGATTCAAGTCTTTCAATGAATCCAAATGATAAAGATAAAATAGAGAATTATCACAATGATATGCACGATATAAGATTAATGCGAGCTGGTATTGTTGAAAAAGATTTTGGGTTACTCATGATTCCAATACTAGGATTGAAAATTCATATCTGGGATAGTGCATTAATAGGTTCTATTTCGATGACAATATTAATAATTTGGTTTTATTTTTCCATAAAAAGGGAAAACCTTGTAATTAAGGAGACTTATGAAATAAGTAAAAATATAAAAGATAAAGAAGTAATCTCTTATATAAATACCATAATAAGCCATAAATTTGTATTTAATTTCAATTCTACAAATAGAGATGAAAATCATATTTTTTCACTTGAAAATATTATTCGATTGGCAACCGTATCATTACTCTATATTCCTTCTTGGATGCCGCTATTTATAACTATTACTCAAATAATACTTTATTCATTACCTATGGATTCTCCTTGGGTCGTGGCTTCACCAACGGTGCAAACAACTTGGGAAAACTATGGATCTGAAGCTCAAATAGACTTTACTGTTAGATCTATTATTATTGCTTTAATATCATTTTTCAATATTAATATATGTTGGTCAATCCGTAACTTTCAGATTGAAAATAATAGTAAACTCAAAGCATTGTCAAACTTGTCAATTAACTCGTAGCCGCGTAGATTGATTGCCGTCTTTTTGGAAACCCAACACAACCACCCACGGTTATAATTATAAATATTTATTTGTTCATTGTGTTTGTTGAGTTGCAAAAAGCCGCAACCCAACTTACGAGACTATCCTATTGAGGACACTTTATGGAAACCTTTCTACCCTTGATTCAAACTACGCTGACTGAATGGTTGCAACTAACCATCGAGCATCCTTTATACGCCGCCGCGTTAGTCATCGGTGTGTGGTTACTAACCGCACTGCTGTATAGCATCAGAATTTCTGGGCTAACTAAAAAAAATACTGCCAGTGAACAGGCGAAGATTGCCGCAGAAGCTAATCTCAATACTGCACAACAACAACTCCAGCAAGCACAAGACCAGTTAACTACAGTTACCGAACAACAAGCGCAAAGCCAACGCTTAGCGGATGCTGAAAAACAACGTGCTTCAAGCGCAGAACAACAACTGATTAAACACAATCAACAAATTGGCGTGATTATTCAAACGCTAGCCAGTAGTTTTGATACTGGGCAGCGTCCATTACCTGTCACCGAAGACCTTAACGCTGACGATTTGTGGCAGCAACACCATACAATCATTCATCAATTGATTGAACGTTTGCATACTGAACAACTTGCCAAAACAGAATTACAAAAATTTTATCAAGCAGAAAAAGATAAAGTTTCTGCAACAGACGCACAATTATCAAGCTTGCACACTCACCTGGATAGCCAAAATAGCTTGATTTCAACGTTGCAACAACAATTAACCAGCGCACTACAACATCAAACCAATTTAGCGCAGATTACGCCAGTTGAAACGGGTAACGCTGAACAAGCAATGCCCACTTCCAATAACGTAGCATCGGTTGATGAACCAGCTGAAAAACTCAAAAGCTTATTTAAAAAACCTGTTCAGGAACAGCCTTCAATTACGCCAGCACAAAACATCACGCCTCCTATCGTAACTCAGACGGCAACGGTTTTAGTGGACGATAAAAAAATAGCAGCCGAGCCTGAGCCAATCGTAGAACCAAAACCTGCACCTATTGAAGAAACTGCCGAAAAAACCAGTAATGTCGCTGCATTAAAAGGCTTATACCAAAAATTCACCACAGCAAAACCAGACGCTGTTAAACCTGAATCAGTGGTAGCATCAAAACCTGCACCTGTTGAAGAAGTTGCTGAAAAAACCAGTAATGTTGCTGCATTAAAAGGCTTGTACCAAAAATTTAGCACGACTAAAGCAGAAGAAGCAGAAACCGTTCCTGAGCCTAAACCTAAACCACAAGTAATAGAGCCTGTTGTAAAAATAATTGAGGAAACTGCCGTTCCAGTTGAACAAATAAAACCAGCGGCACCTCGTAGCTTTACGCCGACTAAACGCCCTGAAGTCAAACCACTCACTATTGAACCGTCTAGTCGTATCGATGAAGCCGCCGATCTAATTACTGAAAAAGTCGATAAACTGAAAAACTTATACGGTAAATTCTTCTCCAAAAAAGATTAACAAATAGGCGAGTTCTAGCGTGAAGACGTTGCACTGCAACGTCTCACTTTTCAAACATACCGCCACCCGCGTTAAACAATCAATACCGCTAACTTCACAACTGCACCGATTTTTATCATCCTGATAATTGCTGTAGAATACCCAGTTTTATTGAGCTTGCTCTCCTCATGACATCACTCCCGATGGATTTTTAATGACCGATTATAAATTAACCCACCTGAAAGAACTCGAAGCGGAAAGCATCCACATCATTCGTGAAGTTGCCGCTGAATTTGAGCGTCCTGTGATGCTGTACTCCGTCGGCAAAGATTCTGCCGTCATGTTACACCTGACCATGAAAGCGTTTTACCCCGCCAAGCCTCCATTCCCAATGATGCACGTTGACACTACATGGAAATTCAAAGAAATGATTGAATTTCGTGATTACATGGTGAAAAAACTGGGGCTAGAACTCATTATCCACGTCAATCAAGATGGCGTAGACCAAGGCATAGGCCCTTTCACTCACGGCAGTAAAAAACACACTGACGTGATGAAAACCGACGGCTTAAAACAAGCCCTAGACAAACACCAATTTGATGCCGCTTTCGGTGGCGCGAGACGTGACGAAGAAAAATCCCGCGCTAAAGAACGGGTATATTCCTTCCGTGATAAAAACCACCGCTGGGATCCAAAAAATCAACGCCCAGAATTGTGGAATATCTATAACGGCAAAATCGACAAAGGCGAAAGCATTCGCGTATTTCCGTTATCCAACTGGACAGAGCTGGACATCTGGCAATACATCCATTTAGAAAGCATCCCTATCGTACCGCTCTATTTCGCCAAAGAACGTCCTGTCGTCAACCGTGATGGTATGTTAATCATGGTCGATGATGAGCGTATGCCGATAGGTGAAAATGAAAAAGTAGAAATGAAAAAAGTACGTTTCCGTACCTTAGGCTGTTATCCCTTAACTGGTGCAGTTGAATCTGAAGCTACCACGCTACCCGAAATCATTCAAGAAATGCTGTTGACCACGACTTCTGAAAGACAAGGACGCTTAATCGATCACGACCAAGCAGGCTCTATGGAACAGAAGAAACGCGAAGGCTATTTTTAGTCAACTTTACCGATTAAAAGGAGAAGTAATATGGCGGCAACACGAAGTTTATATGACAGTGATTTTTACGCATGGGCATTACACAACGCTGCTTTGCTAAAAGCCAAACGCTTTGATGAGTTGGATTTTGATCATTTGGTTGAGGAAATAGAAAGCATGGGCAAAAGTGAAGGGCGTGAATTAAATAATCGCTTAAAAGAATTATTGATGCACTTGCTTAAATGGCAATATCAATCCGAGCGTCAAAGCCGCAGTTGGCTTAACTCTATTAATAAACAACGGATTGGTATTGACGAAGTATTGGATGAAAATCCCAGTTTGAAATACGAGCTTGAAGACCGTTTTCAGCAAAGTTATAAATATGCCCGCCGTTATGTTGCTACTGAAACGCGATTGCCACTAAGCACTTTTCCTGAACAATGTCCTTATTCTTTGCAAGAAGCATTGGATGCTGATTTTTTGCCCGATACAGAAAATTTAAGTCATGATTAACCGCGCTGAACTCAAAAATTTTGGGCCAATAAAAGAATTGGATTGGCGGAATTTGGGCAAAATCAACCTTGTTATTGGCAATAATGGCTGTGGGAAATCGTTTTTGCTGAAAGCATTGTATAGCGCGGTTCGTACTTTGGAAGACTACAGACGTGGTGATAATCCAGAGAGTGCTACTGATATTTTGACAAAAAATCTCCGTTGGACATTTCAACCTGATGAAATCGGTGATTTGGTAAAAGACCAAGAGATTGTGGTTAAAGAAGAATACATAGAACCAAACGTAGAGTTTTTGGATAAGGAAGTATTATTATCGTTCAGTATGTTTTTTAATCAACAAAACTTTAGCTATGAATTTGCTAATGATTTTAGTAGACCTAATATTTCAAAAAACCAAGTAACCCCACGAACAGATAATTCCATTTTTTTACCTGCCAAAGAAGTCTTATCACTGCACCATATTATTTTAACAACTGTATTACGGGATAGATTATTTGGTTTTGATAATACCTATTTTGATTTAGCGATAGCGTTGCAAACACCTCCATCAGATATTCCTGTGTATTTCGGTTTTGCAGAGGCTGTAGATTCAAAAGGATTTTGTCAAGCACCATTTTACAATCAGGAATCGCTAATACGAGGACACGGTTCTAACGATTTTAATCAGGTACGAAATCTTTTAGAAGGTATGATTGGCGGTAGAATCGAGTTTAATGAAGTTAGAAAACGTTGGTATTTCAGACAAGGAGAACAACGTTTTCCTATGGGAGTAACTGCCGAAGGCATTAAAAAAATTGCCATATTGGATACATTGCTAGGTAATGGCTATTTAAATGAAAATTCTATTATTTTTATTGATGAGCCAGAATCAGCCTTGCATCCAAAAGCTATTGCTGACCTGCTTGATATTATTGCCGTACTCGCTAATCACGGCATTCAATTTTTTCTAGCTAGCCATTCCTATTTTGTTATTAAAAAATTATTTTTAATTGCCCAAGAACAACAAATATCTATCCCTGTGCTTTCTTATCAAAATAATGAATGGGTACAATCCGATTTAAAAGATGATTTACCTGATAATCCTATCATTGATGAATCAATACGGCTTTATGAAGAACAGCTTGATTTATCAGGGATTTAAATGCTAAAAACTATTAATGAGTCTGAGAAAGTTGTTATTGAAGAATCTGAAATGAAATTTGGATATTATTCTACTGATGATTTGTTCTGCATTGAAAACAGTAAAATTTATGCAAAACTGCAAAATAGTAGTGTAAAAACTGTAGAGTTTGCACTATTTAAAAAGAATAAAAATCAAGCGACTATTTTACTCATTGAAGCAAAAAAAACAGCACCCAACCTTTTGAAAAGCGAAATAAAATTAGAAGAGTTTGTAAAAAAAGAAATAGCAAATACAGAAAACTTGGATAAAACACTTTTTCTTGATGAGCTATATACAAAAGTAAAACACGACATTTACTTTGATGATCTTCAATCTAAATTCAACGATACTTTGGCATTGCTTGCTGCCGTTTACATGAATCTTCATAATACGGCTAAACTCGAGCTACCTAAAAACTTTAAAGACCTCGAATTTTCTGCAATTCGTTTTGTTTTGGTTTTAGTGGTAAAAAATCATCAAACCGAATCATTAAACGATTTACAAAGTAAGCTCGAAAAAAAACTTAAACCCCTTGTTAAAATTTGGAAACAAACCTCCGTTGCAGTTCTTAATGAAGAAATAGCTAAGAAACGTGGCTATATTGTTAATGACTAAATATTCCAATTCTCTAAATTTATATCTTTTAGGAAATAAAAAACCATGTCCCACCAATCCGATTTAATCAGCACTGATATAGATGCTTACTTAGCACAACACGAACGTAAAGAATTACTGCGTTTTTTAACCTGCGGCAATGTCGATGATGGAAAAAGTACCCTCATTGGGCGGTTGTTATACGATTCTAAAATGATTTATGAAGACCAGTTGGCGGCGGTGCAATCCGATAGCGTCAAATCTGGCACGACAGGCGCGGGTAAAATTGACCTTGCGTTATTGGTCGATGGTTTGCAAGCTGAACGCGAGCAGGGCATTACCATTGACGTGGCTTACCGTTATTTTTCGACCTCAACGCGCAAATTTATTATTGCCGATACACCTGGTCATGAGCAGTACACGCGCAATATGGCGACAGGCGCGTCTACCTGTGACTTGGCGATTATTCTGATTGATGCCCGCTATGGTGTGCAAACTCAAACTAAACGCCATAGCTTTATCGTGTCTTTATTGGGCATTCAACACGTTATTGTTGCTGTTAATAAGATGGACTTGATGGGCTATAGTGAAGACGTGTTTAATAAAATTAAGCAAGATTATTTGGCTTTTACCCATAGTTTAGATTTACACGACATTTGCTTTATTCCAATGTCGGCGTTAGATGGCGATAACGTGGTCAATGCCAGTGAGAATATGCCTTGGTTTACGGGTGATTCACTAATGACGGCTCTCAATAGCATCCAAATTGCCGACGATCATAATTTTGTCGATGCACGGTTTCCTGTGCAGTATGTCAATCGTCCTAATTTAGATTTTCGTGGCTTTTGCGGTACAGTCGCATCGGGTGTGTTTAATCAAGGCGACACCGTTACCGCGTTACCGTCGGGTAAATCCAGCAAAATTAAATCTATCGTCACATACAACGGTGAGATAACCCGCGCATTTCCACCGATGGCTGTCACCTTCACGCTGGAAGATGAAATTGATGTCAGTCGCGGTGATATATTGGTTGGCAATGAAACCATTGCTACGACTATTACCGATAAATTCAAAGCCACGATTGTCTGGATGACAGAACAGCCATTGATTGCAGGTCGGCAATATACTGTTAAATTAGCAACGCGCAGTGTGTCAGGTTCTATTACTTTAATTCATCACCGTATTGATGTAAATACCTTAGAACATCACGATGCCAAAGAGTTAAAACTCAATGAAATCGGTTCTTGCACGGTATCGGTTAATGCACCTGTGGTGATTGATCCCTACAAAACCAATAAAGGCACGGGCGCGTTTATTATCATCGACCGCTTAACTAACGGCACGGTCGGCGCGGGTATGATAACGGGCATTCATGATGACGAAGTGCAAGCACCTGTTAGCATAGAAGAACGTGCCGCCCGTTTTAGCCAAGTACCGACTGCTATTTTATTGACAGGTTCTTTGCGTAGCGACGTGGCTTATCAATTGGAGCGACGTTTATTTGATAACGGTCATGCAACGACGGTGTTAGAAACTGAGGCGACAGCATTGTTGATTAACGTGATTAAAAACGCTGGCTTGATTGGTTTGTTTACTGACAGTCATGCTGATTTAGCTGATATGACTTTTGATACCGATAAGCAAACGCTAGATGATATTTACGCGTTGTTGAAAGAGCAAAAAATCATTTATTGATTGTTATACAGCTTTAGCTGTTTTTAAGTCCAATAGCTGACGCTATTGGACTCAATAACCCAGTTCTTTAGTTCAATTGACACACCTACCACATATTCAATACCACGAGAACAACAAGCAAGCAAACGATGTGATTTTTGTGGTGAAAAAATCTTAGCGATTGCCAAGAAATGCAAATATTGCAGCAGTCTCTTAAACGGCAGTGCGTCTGCCTCTCAGAACGTGTTAGAGAAAGCTATAAAACCAGCCACTGAACACACTGTACTACCCACTCAGGTAAAAGAGACTGCACCGCCTCGCACTAAAAAAACACCTATTTTTCTAATTGTGGGCAGTTTGCTTGCTATCGGCGGATGAATAACCGCCTTTGTTATTAGCAAACAAAATCTGACTGTCACACTCACGAACAGCCCAATACCACCGCTACATTGACACCTGAGCCTATTAAAAAACCCAATGACACACCACAATACCCCGCTGGTTTGCGATGACCAACCGCCCAAGAACTGGCAAAAGAACCCGCTCGAAAAGCATCACCCACACAAAACGCAAGCGTAGAAGC
>JBAXNR010000042.1:0-30784 GCA_037133675.1 Methylococcales bacterium | reverse complement strand
CAGCCGTGACTTTCCAGAATTCGGGCAAAGTGTTTTCCTGAAACAGATTTCACACGGCAATCTCCAAAACCCTGTCATTTTGCGCCAATTCAATGTCTTCCAAGTCCACCGAAAGACAGGCTTCAACCGCTTCATAAAGATTGGTTAAAAGCTCTTCAATGGTGTCGCCTTGTGTTGCACACCCTTGAATAGCAGGGACTTCTGCCCAAAACCCGCCTTCTTCGGCTGGATGTATGATAACTTTTAATTTCATGTTTTTTACCTTATCGTAGAGTCAAGCAGAGTACGCTGTGCGTACTGTTAAATCTAATTTTTCATCACTCATAAAAACTCGCTATTATTTTGGGTAAGATATTGTCTTACAGTTCGGTTTCGGTAATGCCTGTCACTTGAGCAGCGTAGGGTTAATATACAAGGTTGGGTTGCAAAAAGCCGCAACTCAACCTACTCATGCCCGATACTATCGTGTATGACAATAACATCACCACCCCATATCGCGGGTAAAATACCTTGCCGAATGTATCGGTGAATACTGCTATGCGCCCAATCAACTGGACGTTTTACATAACCGTGTTTAACGAGATTGTAATGTATGTAATCAATGTGATTACTGAAATCCTGTTCAAAACCTTGCACTCGCTCAAATTCGCGGGTGTTGTTGGTCAATAAGGTCATGTCTAACGACAAGGCAATCGCCGCTCAAGAATGTTTTATGCGCCAATCGGTGTGCCTTGTTTTTCTAGTGCATTACGGATGTTTGCCGCTTTTTTCGCTGCATCCAGTGAAAAATCGACAATTGTTAAAGGGGCGATAAAGTTTTCTAACGCCGCTTGGTTACGTTGCTGTGAATTATTTTTTTCGATGCCGTGATAACTCAAAACTACTGGTTTTTTGATGGATGGGCTTTAGCAAGAAAAGTTTTTAAGTTTTAGCTAATTTTCAACATAGAAAATAGTTTAGAATATAAAAAAGGTTGTTATTATTTTTTAAGATGGATAACTTGAATTCGTCGTTAGATACTTTATCAAAATTTAATTAAATGCTTAAAACTAACAGAAATTTTTTAAAACTTGCGACAACACTTAACATGAAGCCATGACTAAATCACATAAAATTCGCGTGTTACTTTCCTCTTATCAATGTGGTGCAGGCACGGGATCAGTGTCTCAAATCGGTTGGGAATGGTATCAACGTTTAAGTAAACAGTGTCAGGTGACGTTAATCACTCATATCCGTAATCGGTCAACACTGGAAGCATCAGGCGTTCCTATAGAAGATTCAACTGTTATTTTTATTGATACAGAATGGTTTGCTGGGCCACTTTATCGCTTAGCATCACGTTTTTTTCGACGTAGTGAACACCCGTTGTTTCTTATTTCTTCTCTGGATTTTTTTGTTTATGACTGGGTTGCCACAAGACATTGTCAGCGATTATTAAAACAGGGAGAATCATGGGATATAGTACACTCAGTGACACCCGTTTCTCCGCTGGCAGCAACGCGCTTAACGAGCTTAGGTATTCCAAGTATTTTAGGTCCTTGGAATGGTGCATTGGCTTCGCCGAAAAACTTTCCCGAAATCATGCAAGCGGAATCAAAATGGCTTTATCCTGTGCGTAATTTTGGTCGGATTATTGATTTTTTTGTTGGTTCGACGCGTAAAGCCAGCATGATTCTGAGTGCAACACGTTCAACCTTATTGGGTGTTCCTGAGCGTTATCGAAACAAATGCCGTTCATTGCTTGAAAATGGCGTAGATTTAGAGTTATTTCAAAGCACACCTTGGCCAGAAGCACCGTCAGATAATAATCCCTTGCAAATCGTTTTTGTCGGGCGTTTATTACCGTTCAAAGGCGTGACAATGTTACTGGAAGCAGTTAAAGCCTTAAATTTTCCTTTCAAACTAACCATCGTTGGCGATGGTTTTGAACGTGAAAATCTGGAGGCGGACAGCTTAAATTTTGGTTTGACCGAGCAGGTTGAATTTACAGGTAATTTACCGCTCAACGAAGTTTCCAGTAGGGTAAAAAAAGCCCATGTTTTTTGCTTGCCTTCAGTGCGCGAATCAGGCGGAGCGGTGCTGTTGGAAGCAATGGCAGTAGCACGACCTGTGATTGCCGTTGATTTTGGCGGTCCTGCGGAAATCGTTGATGAAGGCGTTGGCGTTAAATTACCCGCAACAGGCAAAGCCGATGTGGTACAGGGATTGATTAAGGCTCTTGAAGACGTGCGCTTACAGCCTGAACTTTGGCGTAACCGAGGATTGGAAGGTCGCCGTCGCGTTGAACTTTATTATAGCTGGGATGCAAAAATCGCCAGTGCCGTTTCTTTTTATCGTGAATTACTGGAAACAAAATCATGACACAACACCGCATAGCTTATTTAGTCAGTCAATATCCAGCGTATTCGCATACTTTTATTTTGCGTGAAGTAGTACAGCTACGCCAGTTTGGCGTTGAGATTTTAGTCGCCTCCATCAATTTGCCAGACCGCCCATTTGATAAACTGACCGAACTAGAAAGACAGGAAGCGGAACAGGCTTTTTATATCAAACAACAGGGCATTGCGAAAGCGGGTTTGGTGTTAATAAAAACCCTGCTATCAAATCCTGTCGGTCTGTTTCGCGGTATTAAACACGCGATTAAACTGGGTGGCTGGAACATCAAAATGGTGCTGTATCATTTCTTTTATCTGGCAGAAGCCTTGTTGGTGGGTAACTGGATGCAGGCACAGAATGTTAAACATCTTCATGTGCATTTTGCTACGCCTGCCGCTTCTGTCGGTATGCTGGTGAAAACCGTGTTTGGTTTTGGCTTTTCCATTACGGTGCATGGCTCAGACGAGTTTTATAATATCAGTGGCTATAACCTGCCTGAAAAGATAATCGCCGCTGATTTTCTTTTCTGTATCAGTCATTATACCCGTAGTCAGATCATGAAATGGGCTCCTCTCCAGACGTGGTCAGGGTTTGATATCTGCCGTTTAGGCGTTGATCCCCAACGCTTTACTCCCGTTGACAAAAGTCAGGCAAACGAAACCTGTCAGATACTTTGTATTGGACGCTTGCTTCTTGCCAAAGGACAATCGATTATATTGGACTCTGTTGCCCAATTGAAACAGCAGGGCGTATCAGTACATTTAACACTGGTAGGCACGGGGCCAGACCAGCAAACTTTAATAAACTATGCCGAATCTCTGGGCATTAGCTCACAAGTTACTTTTACGGGTGCAGTGGATCAGGATAATATCCTGCCTTATTACAACCAAGCCGATATGTTTGTTTTACCCAGTTTTGCCGAAGGGATACCTGTGGTATTAATGGAAGCAATGGCAATGGCAATTCCCTGTATAACCTCAAGAATTACAGGGATACCCGAATTAATTCAGGATGGACAAAATGGCATATTGGTGTCAGCCTCTGATAGCGAAGGTTTCACGCAAGCCATTAAACTGTTAGCTGAAAATCAGGCATTGCGCCAACAATTAGGTCAGGCGGGCAGGGCGACAATTTTGTCTGATTATGATCTGAATAAAAATACGCGGTATTTTTATGAAAAATTGGCTCAACGACTGGATGCCTTATGAATAATTCGGTACTGTCACAAATTATAGCCATAATCTATCAATAGCGGCGCGTGATCGGAAAAGCGTTGGTCTTTGTAGATGGCTGTTGCTGTGGCTTTATCTTTAAGCGATTTGCTGATAATTTGGTAATCGATGCGCCAACCGACATTTTTTGCCCACGCTTGTCCTCTATTTGACCACCATGTGTATTGTTCGGTTTGTTGGTTGATTTGTCTAAATGCGTCTAGCCATTGCCCGTCAGCGAATAATTTATCCAGCCAAGCGCGTTCTTCGGGTAAAAAGCCTGAGTTTTTTTGATTGCCGCGCCAGTTTTTTAAGTCGATGGCTTTGTGGGCAATATTCCAGTCGCCACATAGAATAAAATCTCTATTCTCAGTGAGTCTTTGCTGTAAATAAGGCAGTAAATAATCTAATACGCTGAATTTAAAGCCTTGCCGCTCTTCGCCTGAAGAACCAGAGGGTAGATAGAGGGAAATAACACTTAAGCGACCAAATTGGGCTTCAATAAATCGCCCTTCGTTATCAAATTCCGTCCACCCTAAACCGTTAATTATTTTATCTGGGGCTTGTTTGCAATATAAAGCGACACCGCTGTAGCCTTTTTTCTCGGCATCATGGTAAAAACAATGATAATTGCATGGGCAAAAAATAGTGTCATCGAGTTGGTGTATTTGTGCTTTGGTTTCTTGTATGCAGATAATATCGGCATTTTGTTGTTGCATCCAAGTAAAAAAGCCTTTGCGTTCTGCTGAGCGTATGCCATTGGCATTGAGGGTAATAATGCGCATAAGTGGAATTAGGTTGCGAATTAGCTAGTAAATCCGTATTATACGCGGTTCTTTAATCAAGTATGTAGCCCACTTTGGGGTAATGTGAACGCAATATGAAACCAGAAATTCATCCTAATTATAAACAAATTACTGTAACGTGCGGTTGTGGTAATACCTTTACAACTGGCTCTGTGTTAACTAAGGATTTGCTGATAGAAGTTTGCTCTTCTTGTCATCCTTTTTATACAGGCAAGCAACGTGTTGTCGATACCGCAGGTCGTGTTGATAAATTCCGTAAGAGATATGGAAAATAAGTTTTTCAGGTTTTTGTTTCAGTTTTAGTCTAAACACGCCCTGAAAAAGAACTGATTCGGCAATCAGTTGGCTATGAATATCATCAGCAGAATATCCAAATAATCAGCTACTTATTCTATAAGTAGCTGATTTTTTTTGCCTGAAAATCCCCCAGCATTTGTTATTCAGACTCTAGTTCCGTTAAATTGTGAGTCGATAAAACTTCAAATTTTTATTTTTGACAGCGGGCGTTAAGGTGCTTTGTTATGGTCTATACTTAAGGTGCTGAAGATGACAATTTCTGCTGTATTTATTTTAATGAAGAGTTGTTTTTACTAATGGGATGATGGTTGTAGTTCGATATTTTTCGAGAAAATGAGTCGATTAATTTTTAGCATTTAAAAAAACTACTACTATACTCTTCTCTGACAGTAACAAATTTTGCAATGACAGGAATGCCATTGCAATGTAACGTTACATTAACGATAAGCATTTTAAGGGTGTGTAATGAGCTGGTTTAGCAACAAACAGGATTCTGTTCTTAGTATTGATATAAGTTCAGCCGCTGTAAAGTTACTGGAATTAAGCAGGGTAGGTACGCGCTACCGAGTCGAAAGTTATGCTGTATCGCCTTTGCCTCAAGATGCTGTTATTGATAAGAATATTGCCAATGTCAATTCCATCGCCGATGCTGTAAAAGCAGCTGTTAAGCAATCTGGTACAAAAGCAAAACAAGCAACAGTTGCTGTTTCTGGGTCTGCGGTGATGACCAAAATTATAACGCTGGAAGCGTCTCTCTCTGATGATGAAATGGAAGAGCAGATTATGCTGGAAGCTGATCAATATGTACCGTATCCACTTGATGAGATTAACTTTGATTTTGAAGTTCAAGGTATCAACGAAAATAATCCAGAAATGGTTGATGTATTGCTTGCAGCATCGCGTAGGGAAAATGTCGATGATCGCGTTGAGGCTTTATTAAAAGCGGGGTTAAAAACTAGGATTGTCGATGTTGAAGCCTTTGCAATGGAAAATGCCTTTACCTTGTTATCCGAACAGTTTGTTGATTCAGTAGATGGACATACCTTTGCGATAGCAGATATAGGTGCAACTATGGCAACGTTAAATGTTTTGTATGATCGACGCGCAGTTTATGCAAGAGAGCAGGTATTTGGTGGTAAACAATTGACTGAAGAAATTCAGCGTCGTTATGGTCTGTCCTATGAGGAGGCAGGCTTAGCGAAGAAACACGGTGGTTTACCTGATAATTATAATGCTGATGTGCTTGATCCATTTAAACGAGCGATGGTGCAACAAATTCAACGCTTGTTACAATTTTTTGTCGCATCTTCTGCAAATAGAGGTATCGACGGCATTATTTTGGCGGGTGGTTGTGCTTCTATTCCAGGGATTGAAAAATTGGTCGAAAAAAGTCTGGACGTGCCTGTCCATATTGCCAATCCATTCGTGAATATGGCACTGTCCAATAAAATAAAACCTCAGATTTTGAGTAATGATGCCCCTGCCATGATGATTGCATGTGGTTTGGCATTAAGGAGTTTTGATTAATGGCCAGAATCAATTTACTTCCTTGGCGGGAAGAGCTTCGTAGACAAAAAAAGAAAGATTTTTTGACTACAATGGGTGGGCTTGCGTTTCTGACTTTGGCTGTCTTTGGTTTTGTTCATACGCACATTCAAGGTATGCAGGAATATCAGCAGCAAAGAAATGCTCTACTTGAAGAAGAAATTATTAGATTGGACGTAAAGCTTGGCGAAATTAAAAACATCGAAGAAACTAAAAATAAGTTGCTAGCAAAAATAGAGCTGATTCAAAAATTACAAGAAAGTCGCCCTGAAGTCGTGCATTTGTTAGATGAAATTCCTAGAAATACACCCGATGGTGTTTTTCTTACCAAATTCTCTCAAACGGGACAAGCGTTGGTTTTTGAAGGCAAGTCCCAATCAAACGCACGCGTTTCTGCTTTTATGCGAGCAATTGATGCCTCAAACTGGCTACAATCACCCGTGTTAGAGGAGATTAAGGCAGAGGATGCTAAATCAACGCAAAGTAACTTTAAGATGAAAGCAACACTAGGCAAGCAAACTGTTGACGCTACTAAAGTCGAAGCGACTAAATAAGGGTGCATAATGAATCTATCAGAAATTAATTGGGATCCTAATGCAGCGGGAACATGGCCGTTAGCTGTAAAAGCAACGATAATATTGATTGTTTGTGCAATGGTTGCTGGTGGATGTATTTACTTCGATACGCTTGATCAAATAGGGGCATTTGAAGCTGTCCAGCAAAAAGAAGTCGAATTAAGAGTCTCGTTTGAGGAAAAACAAGCAAAAGCGGCAAACCTACCCGACTATCAGTATCAGCTCACACAAATTGAAGCTTCGTTAGATGAAATGATCAAGCAAATGCCCACCGAGGCAGAAGTAGCTAGTTTGCTGGTTGATATTTCGCAGACAGGATTAGCGAGTGGTTTAGAATTTAAATTGTTTAAGCCAGAAGCACCCATTCTTAAGGATTTCTACTCAGAGTTGCCCATTAAAATTGAGGTAATGGGAAAATATGAAGAGATTGGCTTATTTGTCAGTGGCTTAGCTTCCTTACCCAGAATTGTTACCGTGCATGATGTCAATATTTCACCTGACGAAAAAGAAGGTGTTTTGAAAATGAATGCGACAGTTAAAACCTACAATGAAGCGGCAAGCACCAATCCAGCCGATGCCAGAAAGAAAAAGAGAGGCAAGCAATGAGAAATTACAAATTGCTATTGTTGCATCGCAAAGCGGTCAATTTACCAATAATTTGCACTATTTTTCTAGCATTATTAGCGGGTTGCAGTGATAACAATTATTCAGACTTACACCAATATATTGCAGGCGTTAAACTTAAGCCCAAAGGCACCATTAAAGGGCTACCTGAACCTAAAGTAATTACTCCGTTTGAATTTAAACCTGAAGATTTGCGTGACCCATTTAAACCGCTAAAACCTACTGGGGTAGTTGGTGAACAGGAAGCAGAAGTGGGTAGCGGCATAAAACCAGATACCTCTCGCCGTAAGGAAGAGCTAGAGGCTTTTCCTATCGAGACTTTAAAGATGATTGGTACTGTTGATATGAAATCAACGCTATGGGGCTTAGTAAAATCGAGTGATGGCACCGTTTATCGTGTTAAAGCTGGCAATTATATGGGGCAAAATTACGGAAAAATTATTCGTGTCAGTGTCGATAAAATTGAATTAATGGAAATAGTCCCAGATAAGCCTGGTACATGGCGTGAACAACAAATGTCGGTGATGTTGACAGATGAAGAAGGAGGATAAGTGATGACTAATAAACAAGGTGGCGTTATGTTGAATAAAATGTGGCGATCTCTATGCGCCTATATTGGTTTGGGGTTGTTGTTACTTGTCGTTCACATTACCCCTGTTAGAGCTGGTGATTTGAGTCTTGTAAACGTTGGTGTTGTTGCATTAGCAGACAATAAATTGCAAGTACAATTGGAAATGAGTGGCGGAATTGCTACCTTGCCAAAAGTATTTCAAACGGACAACCCAGCACGAATCGCTCTGGATTTTTCGGGAATAAAAAACGCGCTAACTAAAAAAATGTATCCCATCAATCAGGGGGCTGTCAGCAACGTGTTTGTCGCGTCCGAAGCTGACAGGATTCGTGTTGTTGTTAATCTACTTGAATCAACGCCATTTGAAACCAAGATTGTTGGCAATAAAATAGTTCTGACGTTGACACAGGGCAAACCTACAGCAGCATTTGAGCCGATTGCTCAAAAAAATGTCTTGCCTTTACCTGCTTCTGCATTAGCTGTTACGCCAGCGGGTCGTAGTAATCCGAACAAGTCGGTTATTCCTACATTAATGCCAGAACAGGCGATTAGTGGCTTTGATTTTAAACGTGGAGGAAAAGGTGAGGGACGTATTTTGATCTCACTGGCAAACCCTAACACGATTATTAATACCAAAGAACAAGCTGGAAAAGTGGTATTAAGTTTTGTCAATACTCGCTTACCTAGTAACTTATCAAAAAGACTGGATGTCTCTGAGTTTGGAACACCTGTAAAATTTATTGATGCTGTTTCTTCAGGCAAGGAAACTACTCTAAGTGTGACTTTGCAAAATAATCTTTATGACTATTCTTCGTTTCAATCTAATGGTTTGTTAACGGTTGAATTTCGACCTTTAAGTCAGAATGAAAAACTAGCCCTAGAAAAATCGAAAGCAAAATTCACTGGTGATCGACTATCGCTCAATTTTCAAGAAATCGAGATACGCAGTGTTATCGCTATTTTAGCCGAATTTACTGGGCAAAATGTGGTTGCTGGTGATGATGTCACAGGTAATATTACCCTAAAGCTTGATGATGTCCCTTGGGATGAAGCCTTGGCCTTTATTATGATGACTAAAGACTTAGGTAAATATGAAACAGGTAATGTCACGCTGATTTCACCCTTAGACAGAATTAGAACTTATAAAGAAAAAGAACGTGCAACAGCATCGGTAATTGCGGCAGTAGAACCGTTGTCCACTGAGTATATTAAAATTAATTATGCCAATGCGGGAGCTTTAATTCCGCTATTAAATGGATCGAGTGGGGGTGTCAATACTTGTAGTGCTTCGACAACGGCTGGCGGCGTAGCTTCATCACCCTCATCACCTACAGCTCCACAAGCAGTTGGTAACACCTCTCAGGGCGGTATGAATGGCTCAGGGCAAGGCGAAGGCATGAATGGCAATACAGGGTCATCGACTGATGACAGTAACAAAGTGGGCTTGAATGTGGTTACTGCACGCGGTTCGGTAGTTGTCGATCAAAGAACCAATACTCTTATCATTCGTGAAACGGCAAAACGTTTAGATGAAGTCAGAGACTTGATTCACAGGCTGGATGTTCCTGTTAAGCAAGTCATGATTGAGTCCAGAATTGTGGTTGCAACCAATAACTTTGTTAAAGAATTAGGGGTGAAGTTTGGGATAGGTCAAGCTGGGTCTACAGGTAGTGGAAAACAGTTTGCTATGGGCGGTCCTGGCACTGGTGGAGTGATGTCAACGGGTACGTCTTCATCCAGCACCGATGCGAACGGCAATCAAGTTATTACCACATCAGGCGTACCAGCACATACCCTAATTAACGGAGGTACTGCTGGTAGTATGATGGGGCAATTAGTTAGTCTTGGAACTGCGGGTAATCCAATGGGAGCATTAGGGATGACTTTGGTGCGCGGTGCAGATTATGTGTTGAATTTGGAATTGCAAGCCTTACAGTCACAGGGGAAGGGCGAATTGATTTCTAATCCTCGCGTAATGACTGCTGACCGTTGTCAGGCAACCATCAAGCAAGGGGTACAAATTCCTTATTCATCATCTCAGATAGGCTCAGGAGGTGCCGCAGCAGTGGCGACGACTACTTTTGTTGATGCCGTATTGGAATTAGATGTTACGCCACAAATAACACCGAATGGCAGTGTTATCATGAAGCTTAACATTACCAACAATAGTCCGGGAACAACAACGCCTACGGGTCAAGTCTCTATCGACAAAAGAGAAATTCATACTAACGCCCATGTATTAGATGGTGAAACAGTGGTGTTGGGTGGTATCTTTCAGGAAACTATTACAAATAGTCTTAATAGCGTACCTTTCTTTGCTGATTTACCTGGTATTGGTTTCTTATTTAAAAATACTCTAAAGCAGGATAATAAAACTGAATTGTTGATTTTCATCACGCCAAAAATCGTTAAAGATAATCAAGCGAGTGATTGATAGCTTCTACTTAGCGCAAAAAGGGGGCATAATGCCCCCTTTTTTTAATGTGTAACCCCTAGATAAGCAGAGCTGTTATGTCGCGATTTGAGAATATATATTTAGTTGGTCTTATGGGTGCAGGGAAAACCACCATAGGTCGCCAATTGGCAAGAACACTTAAATTGCCTTTTTACGACAGTGATAAGGCGATAGAAGAAAGTACAGGTGTTGATATTCCAACCATCTTTGAATTTGAAGGCGAAGAAGGTTTTCGGGATAGAGAGCATAAAATGCTACAACAACTCACCAAAATGGACGGTATTGTGTTAGCAACAGGTGGCGGCGCGATATTGCGTGAAGAAAATCGCCAGCTATTGAAAGAAAATGGTTTTATCGTTTATTTACAATGTTCAGTAGACCGCATATTAGAGCGGACTCGTAGAGACACTCAGCGTCCTTTATTAAATACCGATAATCCTAGGGAGCGCATAGAAACGCTATTCGCTCAACGTGAGCCGTTATATTTATCCTGTGCTGATTATAAAATTGACACAGGGGTTTTGCAGAGTAAAGTCGTTGTGACACACATCCTAGAAGAATACAAATCCGTTTATCGTTAACACTATGAAAGTATTACGAGTAGAGCTAGGCGAGCGCGGCTACCCAATTTATATCGGTGCTGATTTACTCAGCCAAGCCGCATTATTAACCCAGCATATCAAAGCCAAACAGGTGTTAGTCGTTACGAATAGCACTATTGCTCCTTTGTATCTTGAAAAGGTATTACAACAGTTACAAGATTACTGTGTAGAAACGGTGATATTGCCTGATGGTGAACAGTACAAAACATTGGAATATGTTGCGCATATTTTTGATAAATTGCTTGCACAAAAATTTAGCCGTAATGCTACGCTAATTGCCTTAGGTGGCGGTGTAATTGGCGACATGGGTGGTTTTGCAGCGGCGTGTTATCAACGTGGCATTGCCTTTGTGCAAATTCCTACCACACTGTTAGCACAAGTAGATTCTTCTGTGGGTGGAAAAACAGGCGTGAATCATCCGCTGGGCAAAAACATGATAGGTGCGTTTTATCAACCGCAATGTGTGATTGCTGATGCCAGTGTTTTGAATACCTTGGATGATAGACAATTATCGGCTGGATTGGCTGAGGTTATTAAATACGGTTTAATCAGAGATGCCGAATTTTTTGTGTGGCTAGAAAATAATCTCTCAGCATTATTAGCCAGAGACAACACCGCATTAGCCTACGCCATTGAACAATCTTGTTTGAATAAAGCTCAAGTTGTTGCCGAGGATGAAACCGAAACAGGTGTGCGTGCGACGCTAAATTTGGGGCATACTTTTGGTCATGCCATTGAAACAGGTTCGGGTTATGGTCACTATTTACACGGTGAAGCGGTAGCGATTGGTACTTGCCAAGCCGCAGATTTATCACGGCGCAAAGGCTGGTTAAACGATGTCGATGTAAACAGAATTATCGCCTTATTTGAGCAAGCTAACTTACCGACTACGCCGCCAAAAGCCCTTGATAGCGAGCGTTTTTTGGAATTGATGGCAGTCGATAAAAAAAATATCGATGGCAATATTCGCCTCATATTGTTGGAAAAAATTGGTAAAGCGACGTTGCCAATTTATGTAGATCAAGACTTGTTAGGATTGACGCTGAAAACCTATGGTAGAGAATAAGGATTTTTCCTATCGGATGAGTAATCAAAGTGCTGTAGATTATTCTCTGATAACACAGGAACGCACTGAAAAATTAGAGTTGTTAGTTCATTTACTGAGCAATTCACCACACGCCATTGTACTTTGTGGCTCTAAAGGTGTGGGTAAAACGACCTTACTGACAGTTTTTCAACAACGGCGTAATGCGTTATGGCAGACCTGCACAGTGCAGGGAAGGGAAGATTTAACTGTTGAACAAATACAAACTCAGCTCCTTGAAACACACTCACCTACGCAAACTTTAGAGAGTTTTTTTGAGCAATTAACAAAGCAGCAACAAAAAATTGTCTTGATAATCGATGATGCAGGCAGTTTAGCACCGCAATTAATCACCACAATTATTGACTACGCGAATTCCCATCCTGTGTTAAAAGTTGTTTTTGTCCTAAGTCACGATGATTTAGCGATAAAAGCTCATTCTGATAGCGCGATAGAAGAATGCCATATCATTGAAATCCCCCCCTTATCCGAATCGCAATGCGGCGATTTTTTACAGCATTTAGCGATAAAATCGGTGTTTGAAGTACCAGTGCAGGGCATTACCGATAGCATGATAGCCAGTGTCTATCAACAAACTCACGGCATTCCAGAAAAAATTATTGCCCAACTATCCAGTCTGAACCATCCGCAAAAACGTAAAAAACCAACAGCACGGTGGGTGATAACGATGATGCTTAGTTTATGTGTGGCTGGCTATTTATTGCTAGTGTTGTCAAAAAATAACATCCTTAACTTAGCTTGGTTTAGTTCGGTGCTAGAATCACTAAACATTGCTATAAACCGCTAACAGACAAAAACAAAACACGATGACATTAAAAAACGATACTTTTATTAAAGCACTGTTAAAACAACCTGTTACTTACACCCCTGTGTGGATGATGCGTCAAGCTGGACGCTATTTGCCTGAGTACCGCCAAGTACGCGAACAAGCAGGCAGTTTTTTAAATCTCTGCACCAATCCAGAACTCGCTTGTGAAGTGACCTTACAGCCATTACGCCGTTTTGATTTTGATGCCGCGATATTATTTTCTGACATACTCACTATTCCTGACGCAATGGGTTTAGGACTGTATTTTACCGAAGGCGAAGGACCCAAATTTCACCATCCGCTACGCACAGCGGCAGATATTGAGCGTTTGCCGATTCCAGACCCCGAATTAGAATTACGCTATGTCATGGATGCAGTGCGGTTAATTCGCAAAAACTTGGCGGGTAGCGTGCCGCTGATTGGTTTTTCTGGCAGTCCGTGGACGTTGGCAACTTACATGGTCGAAGGTGGCAGTAGCAAGAGTTTTCACCGCGTTAAAGGTTTGATGTATGAACAACCCAAAGTCATGCACGCGCTGCTCGATAAACTGGCGCAATCAGTGGCGAGTTATTTGAATGCCCAAATTGCCGCAGGCGCACAAGCAGTGATGTTATTTGATACTTGGGGTGGAGTTCTCAGTAGCGAAGATTACGCAGAATTTTCGTTGTACTACGCGAAACAAATTCGCAGTTTGCTCAACACCAATGTTGATGGGCAGCAAATTCCTACGGTTTTATTCAGTAAAGGTTGCGGGCAATGGTTAGAAGCCATGACCGATGCGGGTTATGACGCACTGGGTTTAGACTGGCAAACAGATATAGCCAATGCTCGCGCCAGAGTTGGACATCAAGTGGCTTTACAAGGCAATATGGATCCGATTGCCTTGTATGCTCAACCTGAAATCATCACTGAAAAAGTAAAAACTATTTTACATAAATACGGTCAAGGCTCAGGTCACATATTTAATTTAGGGCATGGGATTTTACCCGATATTAATCCAGAACACGTTAAAGCGATGGTGGATGCCGTCCATCAATACAGCCCTGCTTATCATGCAGAGCTTTGAGGTAGGATTTAAAAACCTCAACGATCTCACTTACTCATTAGGTTTAACATGAAATCATTAAAAATTCTTTTGACCATCGGTTTAGTGCTAAGCACTATTCCTGCACACGCTGAAAAAGCAACGGACATTACCGTTTACCGTAGCCCAACGTGTAGTTGTTGCGGTAAATGGATGGAACATTTAAAACAAAATAAATTCACTATCAAAGACATTCCTTCTGAGGATATGAATGCCATCAAACACAAGTACGGTGTCAGTGATGAAATGGCATCCTGTCATACTGCGGTGGTGAATGGTTATGTGGTAGAAGGTCATGTTCCCGCAGACGATATTAAAGCCTTGCTAAAAGCTAAGCCCAGCGTGGTTGGTATTGCTGTGCCACAAATGCCTAGCGGTACACCTGGTATGGAAATGGACGGTAAAAAAGACCCTTACGATGTGATGAGTTTCGATAGCGACAAGCATTATCAAGTATTTAAAAGCCATTCTAAGCAATAATTAAGGTCGGCGGGTTAATTTTGACTGCGCACAACACTAAAGAGAGCTTAACAACATCATGAAAAGATTTTTTTTACTGATATTGTCAATTTGGCATCAACAATTCAAGCTTTATCTTATCGTTGCTATCACGGGTGCATTAATTGGCATTTTGGTATTAGCTCCAAGTTACGACTACATTTATGCGCGTGAACAAACAGCCGACCCGCTGTCATCAATCGAGTATGTGCTAACACAGATTGGCTATATGCTGACGGGGAAAATTTCCCGAGATAACTTTGTGTTGATTATGTTTTACGCCGAAATTGGCGCGATGCTGGGATTATTTTCCCTAGTGTTATACAAATTTATTCATAAGCGCGTAATTAATATTGACCACTTAAAATCTGAGCTGAACAAAGATATTTTTTCAATTATTCAGCAAGGCGAAGGTTCACATTTAGAATTCAAATCTTCGTTACGTTGGGATATGGTTGAGTCACGCATCAATCGTTCGTTGGAAGGCGTGGTATTAAAAACACTGGCAGGTTTTTTAAATAGCCCAATAGGAGGAACGTTACTGATTGGTGTGACAGATAATGGCGACATTATTGGGCTGGAAAAAGATTATCAAACCTTGAAAAAACCCAGTCAAGATGGTTTTGAACAAAATTTAATGACCTCTATTGCAAACAATTTAGGCACAGATCTTTGCCAATTTGTCCATGTGTTATTCCATGTAATTGACGATAAAGACGTGTGTCGGCTTATTGTCTCCCCTGCATCCAGACCCGTATTTTTAGATCAAGGTAACGCTCCCAAATTTTTTGTTCGTACAGGCGGGGGAACGCGTGATTTGAATATACAAGAAGCATTAGATTATATTCATGGTAGATGGAAGCGATTTAAATAACTCGCTTCTCTTTTCATGCTGGTTAATTCACCGTCCAAGAATTTCATTCGCATCAAAATCATCCACGCTAATGGCTATTAAACGAGCTTGCTCGGCAACACGGATTAATGCCGCTTCTTCTTGAGTAATAATTCCACGCGCTAATGCGGTATCTAGCAACGTAAGCACATCTCCTTTACCCAATTTAGCTGCGCGAATTTTTGCTTCCACAGGTGCTGCGGCTAATACGGCTTTAAAAGCAACTTCAATTCTGCCTGTCGCATCATCGGGATTGTTGTTGATATAAATGCCCTGTGTTAAACGGCCACGCGTAGCTGAATCATGCAACAGTAAGGCTGCGGTTTGATGAATCAGTTTATCGCTAGGTGGCGTGTTAGGTTTACCGAATGGAAAAATAACAATGCTACGCAATGCCCACGCGACAGGACGAAACGGCAATAGGTAAAAAATCGCTAGTAAAGATTGCTGGGCGCGGTATAGCGTGTGTTGACACGCCCAATGTAATAACGGCGCGTCATCTTGCTGACTGCCTTGGTTTTCATAGTGTTTCAGCACACAAGAGCATAAATATAAATTACTTAATACATCGGCAAAACGTCCTGATAATCGCTCTTTACGCTTTAATGAACCGCCCAAAGTGAGCAGTGCAAAATCAGTGACTAGCGCGAAACCAACACTGAGACGGGCAATTTGTCGGTAATAGCGTTGTGTGTTGTTATCACCTAAGGTCTGATAAAACCGCGCATTCGTTAAGCCTAGCCAAAAAGCGGTGGTTTTATTACGCGCCCAAAAACCAAGATGCTGAAATAACAGGCTATCAAATTGTGCCAAGTCATTGGCTTGTATTGCTGCCATTTCTTTTTGAATAAAGGGATGGCAACGTATCGCGCCTTGCCCAAAAATCATCATGGTGCGGGTGAGAATGTTCGCACCTTCCACAGTGATGCTAATGGGGATAACTTGATATAAACGCCCTAAATAATTTTTCGACCCTAAACAAATCCCAGAACCACCTTGTATATCCATGCCGTCATTAAGCACGCGGCGCATTCTTTCAGTGAGCTCATATTTTAAAATTGCGGAAATCACCGCAGGGCGTTCACCATTATCTAACGCGGCATTGGTCACACAACGCGCAGCATCAAGAATATAGGTTTCGCCTGCCATACGCGCTAACGGTTCTTCGATACCTTCTAGTTCACCAATCGGCACATTAAATTGTTTGCGTATGCGTGAGTACGCCCCCGTATTACGACAAGTAAATTTAGACGCAGCAACACTGAGTGCGGGTAAGGAAACTGCTCTGCCTGTGGTCAAGCTGTGCATTAGCATTTTCCAGCCATTACCTGCTTGCGCCACACCACCAATTAAATAATCCAGCGGAATAAATACGTCTTTACCCCAGTTCGGTCCATTTTGAAAAGCTGAATCTAAGGGATAATGCCGTCTGCCGATAGATATGCCTGCTGTGTTGGTGGGAATTAACGCTACCGTGATACCGATAGCTTCAGTCTCACCGATGAGTTTATCAGGATCATAAAGTTTAAATGCCAAACCTAATACGGTGGCAACAGGCCCTAAAGTAATATAGCGTTTTTCCCAATTCAGCCGCACACCTAACACACCATCTTGAGTACATACAATACCCGTATCAGTCATTGCCCCTGCATCACTACCCGCAACAGGGCTGGTCAAGGCAAAGGCAGGAATTTCCTCACCCGAAACTAAACGTGGCAAGTAATAATTTTTTTGCGCTTCCGTGCCGTAATTTAATAGTAATTTGGCAGGGCCTAAAGAATTAGGCACCATCACCGTGACTGCCGCTGTGGTACAACGACTGGCAATTTTCATCACTACCTCAGAATGCGCAGTTTCAGAAAACTCCAAACCACCGTAGACTTTAGGAATCATCATGCCGCAAAATTTGTGCTGTTTGATGTAAGCCCAGACTTCGGGCGGTAAATCTTTACGCTTATGGGTAATATCCCAATCATTGAGCATCGCGCACAAGGTTTCTACGTCACTATCGATAAAGGCTTGCTCATCGGCAGTGAGTTTAACCATCGGCAAATCCTGCAATACTTTCCAATGTGGCTTACCTGAAAATAATTCAGCATCCCACCAAGTATTCCCCGCTTCTAGTGCCTCATGTTCGGTTTTTGACATGGTGGGCAAGGCTTTTTTCATCCACTGAAATATCCAACGACTGATGAATTTTTGGCGTATAAACGGCACAGTGATTGGAACAAAAATAACTAAATAAGTAATCCAGAGACTTTCATTAAATAGGTTAACAAGACTATAGCCACCTAGTAATAAACCGATACACAACGCAGCTTGATGTATGGTGGCTTGGCGATAGCTTAAAACACTAGCCAGAATGATAAATGCGAGTAACCAGAGCATGATTGTTCTCCTTAAAAACGATTGAACAAGCTCTGGCTCACACAAAAGCTGGAGCTTTTAGAATTGAGTAAATGACACGTTTTTATAGCGTTTAGAATTCACAATAAAGATTTTAATGCCGACTCAAGATTCGCATAAGTGAAATCATAACCCAATGTTTGTAACTTGGTCGGTAACGCCCGTTGCCCACCTAATAATAAAACTGACATTTCCCCTAGCAGTAATTTTAACAAGAACGCTGGCGCGACAAATAGGGCAGGGCGGTGTAATACTTGTGCCAGAGTTTGGGTAAATTCACTATTGGTGACAGGTTTTGGTGCAGTCATATTATAAGCCCCCGTCGCTTGCTGGTTTTCCAATAGCAATAATACGATAGCAACATAATCATCAACATGAATCCAGCTCATCCATTGCTTACCATCACCGAGTCGTGCCGCTAAACCGAGTTTAAACGGTAATAGCATTCTGCCCAATAAGCCACCTGCGGAATCCAGCACTAAGCCTGTGCGTAATAAACACACTCGCACACCAAACGCATCAGCGGTTTGCGCGACGCTTTCCCACGCACTACACAATTGTCCACCAAAATCTGTCGCAGGTAATCGAGATTCTTCCAGAATAGTGTCGCCACCGTCACCATAAAAGCCTGTCGCTGAACCGCTTAACAATACGCTGGGTTTATGGGTAGCGTTGGCAATACATTGTATTAATGCTTCGGTGATACTAACGCGGCTTTGCCATAAGCGTTGTTTTCGCTCTGCTGTCCAACGCGCATCGACAATTGGTTCGCCCGCTAGATTAATCACGGCATCGAAAACCGTATCAGTATGCCATTCATCCAGTGTTGCCATTGCTTGAACTGCCGCGCCGCATTTAGCCGCCACTGTTTCTGGCTTGCGACTTAATACCGTCAGCTCATGACCTTTTGCCAATAAAGTCTTACATAGCCTACGACCTATTAAACCTGTACCACCTGTTATTAAAATCTTCATTGCGTAAGTCTCCTGTTTTTAGGGATTGAAAATACATTAGGATTGTTGCGCTACAGATGGAGTAAAACAGCTTTAGCTGTTTTTAGCCAATAGCCAAAGAGACTGTGAAGGTTTTAGCTATTGAACTCCATTTAAGCACCTGTTAACTGCTGTAATGTCATAATGCTACTCCAAAAATAACGATAGCGTGTTTAATTTCTTGTTGCACTTGATTAACTGGGTTAGCATCAATGCTTATCTCACAACTTAAAAATATAGAGGTGCATGATGTCTGATGATTCTTATACTGAAGTGACTGAGCAATCTTGGTTTAGTCGTATTGGCGAGTCTATTAAAGGGATTTTGTTTGGCTTTTTGCTTTTTATAGTGGCATTTCCTTTACTGTGGTGGAATGAAGGGCGTTCTGTTGATCGTTATAACAGCTTAAAAGAAGGGCAGGGGATGGTTATTTCTGTGCCTGCCGATGCTGTCAATCCCAGTAATGATGGAAAACTGGTGCATACCCAAGGCTTGGCAACCACTCAGGACATATTGCAGGATATGGTATTTTCTGTTGCCGTTCCTGCCATTCAATTGCAGCGTCATGTTGCCATGTATCAATGGAAGGAAACGGAAAAAAGCGAAACGCAGGAAAAAGTCGGTGGTTCAAAAACGACCACTAAAACCTATTCCTATGATAAAACATGGAGTGATGAGCAAATCAACTCCAGCCAATTTAAAAAAGTTGCCGAGCATAACAACCCGCCTATGTCCTATAAAAGTCAGACATTTCAGGCACAAAATGTCAGTTTGGGCGCGTTTAAACTCAATGCCAATCAAATCGGACGTTTGTCTGGGGAACAGGATTTTCCCGTTCAGAATGTACAAGCTCCTGCACAATTAGCGGGTAAAAATTTGAACAATACGGGTACGGGGTTTTATTTGGGCAATAATCCTGCTGATCCGCAAATTGGTGATTTACAAATCAGTTTTAAAATTATCAATCCAAGCAATATTAGCCTTGTTGCCGAGCAAACGGGGAATAGTTTTAGTGCTTATCAAACCAAAGCTGGCAGTGATATTGATTTATTGGAAATGGGCTTGCTGGATGCGAACGCGTTGTTTGCCATTGCTGAACGTGAAAATACTTTTATCACTTGGGGAATTCGTATCGCAGGCTTTTTATTGATGTGGATAGGGCTGTCTATGATCCTTAAACCGTTATCGGTATTGGCGGCAGTGTTGCCATTTTTGGGCGATTTGATTGCCATGGGAACGGGGTTGTTCGCCTTTTTACTGTCCTTGCCGTTTACCACGATTACTATTGCTATTGCTTGGATTGTTTATCGTCCGTTATTGGCAGGTATTTTGATTGCTGTTGCTGTGCTGTCGCTGGTGGCGATGAAATTTACTCCGCGTAGTCATGCCAGCATGCTTGCGCGTGTTTAAACCCTGTGTTTAAGGGCTTTATGGTCAGTTTTCTGTGAACAATCACTATTTCTGTGTATCATTACAATTTTATTAAATCGTGGAGAAACGAATGCGCGTTGTAACATTGATTAAAGGGGATGGTATTGGGCCTTCTATTATGGATGCGGCGGTTAAAGTAATTGACGCGTCAGGGGCAAAAATTAAGTGGGAAGAAGCTTATGCTGGGCTATCGGCATTTGAGAAATTTGGTAATCCGTTACCCGATGAGACACTGGCTTCATTTGATAAAACCCGTTTGGCATTTAAAGGCCCGTTAACCACTGTGGTAGGTTCTGGGTTTAGAAGTATTAATGTCGCGTTGCGTCAACAGTATGATTTGTATGCTAATGTGCGTCCTGCAAAAAGTTGGGCGGGTATAAAAACTCGTTATGAAGATGTTGATATTGTCATCGTCCGTGAAAATACCGAGGGGTTGTATGCGGGTTTGGAGCATTATCTTACGCCCAAAAAAGATGTTGCCGAAAGCTTGGCGGTCGTTACTCGTGTGGCTTCAGAGCGTATTGTGCATTATGCGTTTCAATATGCGCGTGACAATAAGCGTAAAAAAGTCACCGTCTGTCATAAAGCCAATATTTTAAAATATACGCAGGGTTTATTTTTGAATGTGGCTAGAGAAGTATCAGCACTGTATCCTGACATTGAGTTTGACGAAAAAATCGTTGATGCCGCGTGTATGCACATGGTGATGAATCCGCAACAATTTGATGTGGTTGTTACCACTAATATGTTCGGCGATATTTTATCGGATTTAACTGCTGGATTGGTCGGTGGTTTGGGGCTAATTCCAGGTGCTAATATTGGTGCAGATGCGGCGTTATTTGAAGCGGTACACGGCAGCGCACCTGATATTACGGGTAAGAATCTTGCTAATCCAACCGCTGTGATTATGGCGGGTGCAATGATGCTAAATCATATCGGTGAGATTGAAGCGGCGGATCGCGTATTAAAAGCGGTAGAAAAAGTGGTTAATGAAGGTAGCTATGTTACGCCCGATCTAAATCCCAATTCTAAAGCGGGAACGATTGAAATGGGCAATGCAATTGTAGAGGCAATGGCGTAGTCACTTTTGAGGGCTGGAGTCCAAAATATATTTGGACTCCAGCAGTTTCATTCAGTAGTGTTTTTGAAAGGCATTAATCTAAATCGCTTAGATAGATGTCTTGAAGCAATTTTTTTTCCCCTGGAGTTAGAAATATCCGCTTGACTGTTTTTTCAGTATCGATAGTTTCAGATTCAGTGATGGATTCTTGATCTTCACTGCGTCTAATGATTTTACGACGTTCCTCCTCTAGGTATTTAAGTTCTTTATTTTTCATGCGTTCTAACCACTCTGGTGAACCAAATTGATAAAACACTTTACGGTTATCAGAAGAAATACGCCGTTCTGTTGATGATTGCTGTAATTTGTTACGCAAATCAATTATGTTCATTATGTTAGTTCTCAAATTCTAATATTTTTCGATTCATTAACCTACCGAATAAAGAATAGAAGACGTTTCCATAAAATACAATAACGATACGGGGTTGTTAGCATTTATACTAATGCTTTGTAGCGAATATTTATGATTACCCGCACACGTTTCAGACTTTAAAATGGCAAATTCGCTGTGGCACTTGATTTTTCTTTCGGCGCAGTGCTGTCAGTGTCGCTGCCATCAAAGCCAAATAATCCAGTAATCATTTCCCACAAAGTTTTATCAACTTCCCGCTTAGGTAAATCTACAATCATTTCATCAGAGGGTTTTAGCACAGGCAGATTGCTGGGTTTAAAGTCACCGAATAGCCCCGCTAATTTTTCTATACCATCGGTTTCTTTGAACACTAAGAAGACTTTCTTTTCTACGGGATCGTCACCGCTAGGCTTATCGTAATAAACATAATCCCAACGATTTTTGTGAAAAAAATCTGTTAGCATTGGCGAACCCATGATGTACAGCACCTGCCGTTTATCCATATTGGGTTTGAGTTGATTAATCATGTTTTGATCAACAATATTACCTTGTTGAATTTCTAGGTTATAAACACCTGGCAAGTTGTTCAAAATCGTGGAACAGGAAGTTAGTGTCAAGCTTGCCAATAGAGTGAAAGAAAAAAGCGATTTTCTCATTTGATAGCAGGAAAGGTTTAAAAAACTAAAATGATACAGGATGTTAAAAGATTATCCTATAAAACTGTCATGCTACAATGTACTTAACTTATACAATGCGCCCACGGCGATTTAACAGGAGATGAATGTTGGAAACGTACGACTTAAAGAATGCAGGGTTAAAGGTTACGGTACCACGGCTTAAAATTCTGCAAATCTTAGAAAAACAGCAAGATAAACGCCATTTAACGGCAGAACAAGTCTATAAAATTTTATTAAGCGAAGACGAAGATATAGGCTTGGCAACCGTTTATCGGGTATTAACACAATTTGAAGCCGCAGGTTTAGTAAGTCGTCATCATTTTGAGGGCGGTAATTCTATTTTTGAATTATCAACTAGCACTCATCACGATCATATTTTGTGCCTAAAATGTGGCAAAGTGGATGAATTTACCGATGAATCGATTGAAATCCGCCAAAGAGAAATTGCCGAAAAATTAGGTTATGAATTAACCGATCACGGTTTATATTTGTACGGCTACTGTCCCGTATGCCGTCAAGCTTAACTATCAATCACTCCTCAGAGACTTCATGTTTAAACCCCTTATTTTTTACATCGGCTTGCGTTATACGCGGGCTAAACGGCGCACGCAGTTTATTTCCTTTGTCACCTTAGCATCAGTGCTAGGAATTGCTTTGAGCGTCACCGCGTTGATTACTGTGTTATCAGTGATGAATGGTTTTGTCGATAAAATCAGCGAGCGTATGCTGAGCATGACTTCACACGCCACTATCACAGGGCTATATGGTCAATTAGACGATTGGCACGCCTTAGAGCAGCAATTAAAAACGTATCCTCATGTTCTAGGGTCTGCACCTTTTGTTACTGGACAAGTGATGATTAATGCGGATCGTCGCGTTAACGGCACGATGGTCAGCGGTATTTTGCCCGACTATGAAAGTAAAGTATCCGAAATAGCCGATAAAATGAAATTAGGCAAATTATCGGATTTAGTGGCGGGTGAATACGGCATTATTTTGGGGCTAGAACAAGCAAATTATCTAGGTGTTACTGTAGGTGATAAAGTCACCATCATTAGCCCGCAAGTTAATTCTACCCCCGCAGGTGTTGTGCCTAGAATGCGCCGCTTTAGCGTGGTTGGTATTTTTCAAGTCGGTATGTATGAATATGATCGGAATATGGCGTTGATTCATATTGATGATGCGGCTAAATTATTTCGCATGGAAAACAGCGTGTCGGCTTTACGCATTAAAATGGACGATTTATTAAACGCGCCACAAATTACCGCCTCGTTAGCCAAAACTTTTGCCGATAAATATTTAGTGAGTGATTGGACAATGGCGCACGACAATTTTTTCCAAGCAATAAAAATGGAAAAAAAGGTGATGTCGATTATTTTATTGCTCATGGTTGCAGTATCGGCGTTTAACATTGTTTCTACGCTGATTATGGTGGTAACAGATAAACGTAGCGACATCGCCATTTTAAAAACTCAGGGGCTAACCTCCGCGTCAGTGATGGGGATTTTTATGGTGTTAGGCACAGTGATTGGTTTGTTCGGCACTATACTAGGTGTCATCTGTGGGGTATTACTCGCCATTAATGTCCCCGAATTAGTCAGTGCGATTGAGCAACTATTTCATGTAAAATTTTTAAACGCCCAAGTGTATTACATCAGCGAATTACCTTCTAAATTAATGTGGGGCGATGTATGGGCTACCGCTGGCATGGCATTTTTACTGTCATTGCTTGCCACCATTTACCCTGCTTGGCAAGCCGCTAAAGTTAATCCAGCCGAGGTATTACGCTATGAGTAATGCAATTATTTTACAATGTAAAAAACTCACCAAACGCTATCAAGGTGAATTAGACGTTGATGTGTTAAAAGGCGTGGATTTAACCATTACCGCAGGTGAACGGGTTGCCATTATGGGCGTGTCTGGTTCGGGTAAAAGTACCTTGATGCACTTATTAGGAGGCTTAGATAAGCCGACCAGTGGCGAAGTGATTTTGGACGGTGTTAATATCAACCAAATTAGCACCACCAAATTGGCGCAACTACGCAATAAATCGCTAGGTTTTATCTATCAATCCCATCATTTGTTAGGCGAATTTACCGTGTTGGAAAATGCTGCCATGCCGTTATTAATTGCAGGATTGGCAGCCAAGGAAGCCAAAACTCGCGCTACTGCGTTATTAGAGCGTGTTGGTTTAGGGCATCGTATCGAACACAAACCTGGTGAATTATCAGGCGGTGAACGACAACGTGCTGCTATTGCCAGAGCGTTGATTAATAAACCTAGCGTGATTTTAGCCGATGAACCCACAGGTAATCTGGACACTAAAACCGCTGATTCGGTTTATCAGCTCATGCTGGAATTAAATCAAGAGCTGAATATCAGTTTTCTAGTGGTGACGCACGACCACGAACTCGCAGGAAGAATGGGTAAAGTGCTACACATGGAAGATGGCTTGATTGTCAGCTAAGGTTTCAATAGTAGGTTTTAGTTGTTCATTTTCAAAACAGCAATTAACGACTCAAAAACATCGCATCACCGTAACTAAAAAAACGATAACACTGAGCGATGGCGTGTTGATAGGCGTTCATAATCGGATGATAACCCGCAAATGCAGAAACTAGCATTAATAAAGTTGATTCGGGTAAATGAAAGTTCGTTAGCATGGCATCGACTGACTTAAACTGGTAGCTAGGTGTGATGAATAAATCAGTATCACCACAACTTGCTATCAGTTGCCCGCTTTTAGACGCAGACTCTAAGGCTCTCACGGCAGTTGTTCCGATAGCAATCACCCGTCCACCTCTAGCTCTTGCTTGATGAACTGCATCAACCGTTGCCGAAGGGACGCTAAAATATTCTTTGTGCATTAAATGGTCAGCTAAATTTTCCACTCTGACGGGTTGAAATGTTCCACTACCGACATGCAGAGTGACAAAAGCGGTTTTCACCCCCTTCGCGTTAATTTTTTCTAGCAATACTTCATCGAAATGCAATCCAGCAGTCGGTGCGGCAACTGCGCCTGCTTGTTTAGCAAACACTGTTTGATAACGGCTTAAATCAGATTCATCGTCCGCTCTAGTAATATACGGAGGCAAGGGAATGTGTCCAATGTGTGCTAACAGCGTTAATACACTATCACTGCCTTTAAATTCTAAAATAAATAAATCATTCTCCCTACCCTGTACTTCACAACTATACCCATTATCCAAGTCAATCAATGTTCCTTCTTTTGGCGATTTACTGGCTCTAACGTGTGCTATCGCGTGATGCTCATTCAGTATGCGTTCAATCAAAATTTCAACTTTACCACCGCTACGTTTTTTACCGAATAGTCGTGCTGGGATTACTTTGGTATCATTAAAAACTAATAAATCCTTATCATTGATTAAATCGATAAAATTGGTAAATTGTCGGTCGATTATTTGCCCAGTGTCTCGATTCATACATAACAAGCGACTAGCATCACGAGTTGGCAAAGGTTTTTGTGCAATTAATGCGTCAGGCAATAGATAGTTAAAATCACTTTTTTTCATGGTAAGTTCAAAATAATAAATTTAGTTTGAAAATAGACTAGCATTTTTAACGCTGTTTGCCTATAATGTCGGTTCTGTGCCGGGATGGCGGAACTGGTAGACGCGCCGGATTCAAAATCCGGTGATGGTGACATCGTGCCGGTTCGATTCCGGCTCTCGGTACCAAAGAAAAATAGGGATTACCATGTAATCCCTTTTTTTTTGCCTAAAATTTACCATTATCATAAAAATGGCAATGGCAAACTTCCCTTGCTAGCTTTAAGCAATTAGTATTCCTAACATTAACTAACTACTCACCAATAAAAATTCACAACTTATGAATGATTTATTTAATCAATGGGGAAACTTTCTTTTCCATACCCGTAACGTACTTTTCCCTGTCTTTATTTTAGTCCTGCTATTTATATGGCCGCCTGTCGCGCTAACAAACGCCGCGAGTTGTTTTGTTATGACAGCAGGTTTACTGATGGTTGCATTAGGGCAATTGTTTCGTATCACGACTATTGGCTTGGACTACATTGTTCGCGGTGGACGTAATAGACGGATTTATGCAGAAGACTTAGTCACAGGCGGACTGTTTTCTCATTGTAGAAATCCCTTGTATGTTGGCAATATTTTAATCGCTATCGGCTATTTATTTGTCGGCGGTAATTGGGGCAGTATTATTGTCGGCTCATTGGCTTTTTTGGCAATTTATCGCTTGATTGTTCACAGTGAAGAAACTTTTTTAAGCGAAAAATTTGGTCAAGCCTACGCTGATTTTTGTGCCGATGTGCCGCGCTGGATGCCAAAATTTGAAGGATTTTCAGATACCGTCAAAGGTTATCAGTTCGACTGGCCTGCCGTTGCAGTGAAAGACGGTGGTACTATCTTTATGTCGGTGATGGTGCCTGTGGTCTTAATTGCGTGGAAATTGCAGTTAGCTAATCAATTAGGCAATTATCAAACTGCCTTAATCATCATCACCGTCATTATGACCAGTGCTTTTTTAACGATGCGATTTTTAAAAAAATCAGGTCGCCTAAAATCCATGCGCTAAATCATCATTGTAGGTCGGGTTAGCTGTGAGCCATGAGCTTGTCGAATGGTCGAACAGCGTAACCCGACACTTCGACTTCATTTAAAACACAACCGAGCAAACAGCATGAAATTCGTCGTTTCCTATCCACAAACCAATTGGGATTATGTCAAGTTCAGATTAAACCGTATCATTCTAGGTAAAGATAAATCCAATGATGTCTTTAGAGGTTTACCTGGTGGAAAACTGGAATTATTTGAGCATAACGGCGAATTAGGCGGCATTAAATCGCTAGGCGAACTGCATCCTGTCAAGCCATTTGGCTTGCAATATGTCGAGGGTGAAGGTTTGTATTTCATCACAGGCTTACCCTGTAGTGAAGAGGGTGTCTCAGGTGACGAGCATATCGCCAGACTCAATGATAACGGTGAAATTGATTTAGAAATTCGTAGCCCATTATTGACACAAGTGCGCTCATTACGCCGTACTGAACGCGGTTTATTAGTTACAGCCAGCGGTGTGGATGCTCTCTTAGAATTTGATTTATCAGGTGAATTGATTTGGTCTTGGTGGGCAACTGAACACGGCTACGATCAAGCTTATGGTGGTGGTACACGCGTTATCAACAAACAAATAGATCACCGTTTAAAAAACTACCCAGGTCGTTTGCAAACCACACATTTGAATTCTGCAATCGTTGATCCTTACGACAGCAGCAAAATCTTAACCATCCTCTTCTATCAAGGCAAAGTAGCGCGTATTGATAGAGAAACGCTAAACACCGAAATTGTCATCAGCGACTTAAACGGCGCACACCATATCCGCCCGCATTCTAAAGGCTATATGCTGTCCAATTCGCGTAAAGGTGAAGTGCGGATATTCGATAAAAACTTTCAGCTTATCGAAACCATCGCGGGTACTAACCGTTATTTTCCTGTGAAATGGGTGCAAGATGCGATAGAAACCCCGTTTGGTACGCACCTTATCGCCGATTGCAATACCTTCAAATTGCGTGAGCGCGACACAAACGGCAAAGAAAAATCCTACAATACCAAAATGCCTAATCGCGTATTTCAGATTGAGCCAGTGGCGGATAGTTTTAGTTTTGTGAAATAAATTCAGTATGCTGTTCGTTGGGTTGGTGGATTACCAATCCAACTTTACTGCTTTTTTTGAAGATTCGGTAAGCATATAATAATCAAAAGCCATGCCGAGAAAATTAAAATGCCATGAACTCTATCAATAATCTGCGCTTTGCTGTTAGCGATAACATTGAAAATGTCGATGTTAGCCCGTCACACGTTCCCTTATCTTTGCTCGATTTTCCAAAAGACGTAGGTGAATTTTTAAAAGGCTCAACTCATGATATTGACTCAAATAAAACATTTGTCTCTATAGAAAATAGCTCTTTAGCTGTTGCGGTAAGCAGTGCCTTATTAGTTGCATCTGCTACGTTATGGCACGATTTTGAACAATTGAGACAACCCGATTCACTAAGTGCGATTGACCCAAAACGAGCGAAAATCATAGAGCATTGGCAATCAATGGCTAGAAAAAATCCACATAGACGCTATTCAGTTGTAGATACTTCTTCTCGAACATCTTTTTTGTCTATTGATTCGACATCTAATTTTTATCGAACGGATGATGTGTGGGTAAAAGTAGAAAAATACCTATTTGGTAAAGTTTTTGACATGGGGGGGAAAAATAAAGCTAATGTTCATTTAGAATTAGATGATGGTTCAGTGCTAAAAATTTCAGCAACCCAGCAACTAATAGAACAAATGGAACAAAATCGCTTACATCGTCCAGCTTTACTTCACGTTGAAGCTGAAGAGCATTTACTTAATGGTAAATTGCGTAATTACAGATTAGTTGAATTTGCAGACTATCAACCTAGCTACGACGAAGCAGAGTTTAATCTTATGGTGGAGAGAGGAACTAAGGCGTGGGCAGATGTTGCAGACCCATCACAATGGTTAGAAGAATTGCGTGGTAATGTTGCATGAAAATATCGGTTTTGTTAGATACCAGCTTTCTCATCTCATTAACTAATGAAAACCGTCCTAATCACAATGACGCACATCAATACTACAAATATCTGCTAGAACAAAATATAGCTATCTATTTTTCTGTTATTGTTGCCGCTGAGTTTTTAATAAAACAATCTATCACAGATTTGACTATAAGAAATTTTCGGACGCTTCCATTCAATCTTAAACATTCAGGAGAAGCGGCTCGTATATGGAATTTATTAGGAAGACATGACAGCGGTGATAATCGTTCAGTAGTGCGTGATGATGTAAAAATAATAGCACAAGCATTATGTGAAAAAATTCCTTTTATTTTGACAGAAGATGCCAATACTTTTTACAAGTATTGTGAACGCCTGAGAATCAATCATCAGGAAAGTATCAGAGCAATAAAAATCATTGATGGTTTTGATCCTTCCTTGCTAAGTTTAGACGGACAAACAAGTCTTGAAAAATTTTCTAATCCGTAATTTCGCCATACTCACTAAAAATTAAAAATCCATGCGTATTTTAGTAATCGCTCCATCGTGGGTAGGTGATATGGTCATGGCACAAAGCCTGTTTATCACCTTAAAACAACAATATCCAAATTGCCAGATTGATGTGGTCGCACCGTCGTGGACATTGGCATTGACACAGGCTATGCCTGAGGTGTCACAAGGCTTTGTTATGTCTGCAAAACGAGGTAAATTAGGCTTGTTAGAACGTATCAAATTAGGCAAATCCTTACGCCAATATCATTACGACTTAGCGATATTGCTGCCTAATACTTGGAAATCCGCCTTAATTCCGTTTTTCGCCAATATTCCGAAACGAACGGGCTATATAGGTGAATGCCGATGGGGTTTGCTTAACGATATACGCCGTTTGGATAAAAACTTTTTGACCAAAACGGTGCAACGCTTTGTTGCATTGGCTGCACCGTCAACCGTTAATAGTCTACCAAACTGTCCTACGCCTGTTTTTAAAATCAATCCAGACCGTCAGCAACACATAATTCAGCAATACGCCCTACCCGAAAATCAAAAAATTCTAGCCTTATGTGCGGGGGCAGAATATGGCGAAGCAAAACGCTGGCCTGTCAGTCATTACGCCCAAGTCGCCCGCGATAAACTTAATGAGGGTTGGCAAGTTTGGTTATTTGGTTCAGTCAAAGATCAAGCAGTTGCGGCTGAGATCAATCAATTAACTGACAATCACTGCGTAGATTTTAGCGGCAAAACCAGTATCACCGAAGCCGTCGATTTATTATCGTTAGTCGATGTCGTAATCAGTAATGATTCAGGTCTAATGCACGTTGCCAGTGCGTTAAATAAAAACCTAATCGCCATTTATGGTTCGTCTGATCCCAACTTTACCCCGCCTTTAAGCGAGAAAGCCAAAATTCTTTATTTAGCTTTAGAATGCTCTCCTTGTTTCAAACGCGAATGCCCTCTAGGGCATACTCGTTGTTTGACAGACATCACTGCTGACCACGTTATTGCGCAATTAAATCAATTAGGCTAACTGTCTTTTTATCAAATCCTGTCTGATTAAATACCTTAATTGGATAAAGTACCGTATACTGTTCGGCTGAAAGAGTCGGCTGAGCAGTCGCCGTTTTATCGCAAGATGAAAGGGAGGAAAGTCCGGGCTTCATAGGGCAGAGTGCTAGGTAACGCCTAGGGGGCGCAAGCCTACGACAAGTGCCACAGAAAATATACCGCCTATCTCGATAGGTAAGGGTGAAATGGTGCGGTAAGAGCGCACCGCGCAACTGGTAACAGGTGTGGC
>JBAXNR010000041.1:0-32001 GCA_037133675.1 Methylococcales bacterium | reverse complement strand
AGATGGAATTTGAAATGTTCAGCTTGAAAGGTACACGACACTGGATGGAAACTCACGCCGTGCCGTTCAGTTTGGAAAATGGCGATTGTGTTCAATTAGCCTTTACAAGAGAAATCACCGAGCGCAAGCGGATGGAAAAATCTTTACAAAATTCAGAATCAAAGTTTCGCACCCTTTTCGATTCAAGCACTGATGCAATCATGTTGGGCATCCCGAATTTTTTTGATTGTAATCAGGCGGCTTTAACCCTATTTGGCTGCAAAACAATCACTGAACTTTGTACCTATCATCCTTCGGATTTGTCACCGTTAGAACAGCCTTGTGGAACAAGCTCCCTGATACTTGAGCAACAATACATCGCTACCGCACAGGAAAGAGGGGTATTTCGCTTTGAATGGACGCATAAAAAAATGGATACAGGAGAAAATTTTATTGCTGAAGTATTACTCAGTGCCTTAATTTTAAATGGAAAATCCGTGCTGCAAGCAACAGTTCACGATATTAGCGAGCGCAAAGCCGCCGAAGAGAAAATTAAACAATTAGCCTTTTACGACCCACTAACAGGCTTACCGAATCGGCGAAAATTATTGGATAGATTGCACTATAGCATCGCGATTAATCATCGGGCGAATACCAAATTCGCGGTATTTATGCTGGATTTGGATAAATTTAAAGCGGTGAATGATAAGCTAGGACACGCAGCTGGTGATGAGTTACTCAAACAGGTTGCGGTAAGAATTATCAACTGTTTGCGTGAGAGTGATATGGTTGCGCGTTTAGGCGGTGATGAATTTGTCCTCGTGCTAGAAAATCTGAAAATCCCCGAAGCGGCTGAAATCATTGCCTTAAAAGTAATCACCGAGTTAACCGTGCCGTTTCAACTATCCAATAATAACACGGTACAAATTGGGGCGAGTATCGGCATTAGTCTTTATCCCCAACACGGCAACACCCCTGAAAGTCTCATGGATCATGCAGACAGCGCACTTTATCAAGCGAAAGACAACGGACGCGGCTGTTTTGCCTATTTTTCGGGTAATGGGTAAAGCTGTTATAGCGACATTAATCCTTTCTTAGCTAGAAAACGTACATTTTTTATTGCAGAATAACGGATAACATCCCTTGAAGGGATGTTATCCGTGCTGAAATGGCAACTATACGGTTTTTGAATCAAATCGGAGTAATGACTGGCAGCCCTTTAAAAGACTGGCAGTTATGCTTCAAATATAGCTAAAGTATTTTATTGTGCTTTAGCTATAGTGCGAATAGTTATTTTATTTGTCTTTACTCTTATCCTTTTCTTCTTTTTCTTTTTCTTTTTCTGTCGTATCTCTACTCCCTAACAAATATCCAGCTATCGTACCTAATAAACCGATAACAGGGGCTATTTGTGTATCAGAATAACCTGCAACAACCAAAAATACCGCAGAAATGACAATGACCATCGTGCCAAATAATTTTAAAACATCGTGGGAAGTTGTTCCCTTGTATAACAAAATCGTTGCCAGCAACATAATAAAACAACCAAACACTAACACCGATGCACTGATAGTCATGGCATCTTGTACTGACCACCAGTCAATATCGGAGGATGTTTTTTGTACAGTTGTTGCGGTGGTTGAATCTATTTTATCAGACTGCAACTTTTGCATTTTTTCCTGAATAGATTTTTCAAGCTCAGCCATATCCGAGTTTTTTGTGCCATCACTGCTCATTATTTTAGCCTTCAATTTAGTTGGTTGTTTGATTATAGCTAAGGAAGTTTTTATGATTGCAAAACCGTTTTGTCGAAGCCTGTTATGAGCTTATCGAATAGTATGAATGTGGTTCGACTGTTCGACAAGCTCACAGCTCACCACGAACGGTATCATTTTATTGCGTGTTAACTCTAATAAAACCGATATGCCTGACAACCCTTGCTAATGCGCTTGTTTTTATACATCTACTCAGGAGGGAGGCGTTTTTTATACATTTCGATAAGCTTTTGCTGTTGTGAAACTAAATCTTCTAGCTCCTCTATACGCTTTTTATCAGGGTCAGCTTGGCTGCCTTTAGACTTATTTGCTAAAGCACTGCCTATCGACCGTGACGAAGCACCTTGAGGGGTGTCACCCTCGTAATCTGTCTCCTCCATATTGACTTTATCGTTGTTTTTTGAGTGATGACTAGGGGCTGTCCCTTTTGCATAAGAAATGCTACCGATTAATAGCAAGCAGGCAATAAACAGTAATCTGAGTGCATTAAGTTTCATAATTAACCTCTGGGTTTTGTTTTGCGACAAATAGTTACAGGGAATTTATTCTACTGAGACTTAAGTATATAATCCTAAGAAAAAATAAACTATCCCTATCTTAAATCAATGCTTAGATTCAATTTCCTAATTACTAAAGAGCTTATTTAATAAAAATCGTATAACTAAAAAGGAATCGCGCCATGAACCACATTTACCGCAGCATTTGGAGTCAAGCATTAGGTGCTTGGGTCGCCGTTTCCGAAAATACCAAAAGCAAAGGTAAATGTTCAAGCACACAGCGAAAATTATTAGCTACAGGTTTACTACTTTGTTCCTCTAATGGTTGGGCGTTGCCGACAGGTGAACAGCTTGTGGCAGGTCAAGCCACTATCAACACGCCCACCGCTGGGCAAATGCAAATAGACCAAACTAGCCAACAAGCTATCATTAATTGGCAAGGATTTTCTATTGCCCCTAACGAAGCGGTCAACATACAACAACCTAACGCCCAAGCCGCGTTATTGAATCGCGTCGTTGGACAAGATGCTAGTCAAATCCAAGGGCAGCTTAAAGCTAATGGGCAAGTTTATCTGGTTAATCCTAATGGCGTGGTGTTTGGTAAAAGCGCACAAGTCGATGTCGGTGGTTTAATTGCTAGTACCCACAACATTAAAGATAGCGATTTTTTAAATGGTGTTCAGCACTTCACTCAAGGCAATGCCACAGGCACGGTTGACAACCAAGGCACAATCAACGTCCCCGATGGCGGCGTGGTTGCGCTGATTGGTTCGCAAGTTAGTAATACTGGCAGCATCACCGCCCCCAAAGGGACGGCTATATTTGCCGCTGGCAAAACCGTCGATTTAGATTTTAAAGGCGATGGGCTAGTCGAAGTCAAAGTCTCCGAAGCCGCATTAAACGCACAAATCACTAATAAAGGAGCGATACAAGCTGACGGGGGCAGGGTGGTTTTAACGGCTAAAGCCGCAGGGCAGTTAATCGACACCGTGATTAATCAGGACGGTATTATTCGCGCTCAAGGATTAGTCAGTCGCAATGGTGAAATTATTCTTGAAGGCGGCACAGTCACACAAACAGGGACGCTTGATGTTTCAGGTAAAACAGGCGGTACAATAAGCATCAACGCAAATACACTCATTGACTCAGGCACAAGCAATGCCGATGGGTCAGCAGGCAGTGGCGGAAAAATCACCCTGACTGCCAGTGATGCTATCACTCAAACTGCCGCTGCACATACTCATGCCGACGGCACGACCACAGGTGGCACAGTGCATTTAGCCGCCACAAACAGCGTGACCAGTTCTGGCAAGCTGAGTGCGACAGGCGAACAAGGCGGTACTATTGATGTCATTGCTTCCAATAGCGTGACTTTGACCGCCGCTAAATTAGACACATCGGGGACTAAAAAAGGCGGCTTAATTCGAGTAGGCGGTGATTTTCATGGTGCGAACACTACGCTTGCCAACGCCAAAACAACGCGCATTGACAGTGCCAGTACGCTAACAGCCGATGGTGGTAAGGGTCAAGTAGTGGTGTGGTCTGACCAGCAAACCGATTATTACGGCAGTATCAGTGCCAATAAAGCGGGCAGTATTGAAGTGTCTAGCAAAGGCACGTTGAATTATGCAGGTTCTGCCAGTGCGGGTGTGGGAGGTAGTTTATTGCTAGACCCTAAAAATATCATTATTTCAGCTAGTAATCTTAGTATTAGTAACGTTTCGTTTGCAGATAATATTGGAGCAATCACGACTGTCGGAATTTCTCAGGGATTAGGTTTAACCCTACAATCAGGCACCGATGTCGTTCTGCAAGCTAATAACGACATTACCTTAGAGTCAGGGGCTAACATCTTTGTCAGTCCTACCCCTGCTATATCCATCTTCCCTGCTCACAATGGAGGCAACTTGACTTTACAGGCAGGACGCAATATTACCCTTAACGCCAACATTACCACAGGCAATGGCGGTTTCACCGCCATTGCAGGTGATCCTAATGCAATTGCAGCCGATCGTGATCCAGGTACAGCAACTCTAACCTTAGGTGCAGGGGCAAACATCAACACGGGAACAGGTAATATTGTTTTAGCCGCTAACGGCGGGAATTTCGTCAATAATTCAGGTTCAACTGCACCGCTTACCGCCAATCAATGGACAGTCTATTCCACCGACCCTGCACAAAATATTCTCAATGGCATGACTGCCCCCAACAAACATTATGCTCAACCCTATACAGGAACAACACCCGCTTATGCCACGACGGGCAATTGGTTTTTATACAGCATCACGCCTGTACTAAGTGTTACGCCTAATAGTCAAACTATAGGCTTTGGCGGGACGATTGCCAACTTTAGCCCAGCCAGCTTTTCGGGTTTTATTAACGGCGATACCAGTAGTACAGCGGGTATCACTGGCACAGCGGAATTTAGTGTCGGTGGGTTTTTTAGTCAGGATAGTATTGCTCGGTTAGCAAACACGGCGGGTTTTTATGATGTTGCTTATCTACGCGGTTTAGCCAGTAGTTTAGGTTATCTTTTCTCTGATGATACTGCCTCTATCAATGAACTAACGGTTAATTCTCCTCCTCCTCCTCGTGTTATTCCTATCTTTAACCTAGATCAGCAAATCTCATCATTACAAACCTCTACCGTCAAAGAAGCTACCCCAGCTTCGCCTTATTCCAGTACCGTACCTGACTCTGACTTGACGGTTGATGATAAAAGGAAACCCACTTTCGCTGTGTTCAAGATGAAAAACAGTGCAGGACGGGTCAAGCGTTTACGACTGAGTGCCAATAAACAATTTTTGTCGTTATTGCTGGAAGATGGTTCGGTTCGCGTGTGGGACTTTCAGCGCGGTGTACAACGTAAAATTGTGACGGGACGTAAAGAACAAGCATTAACTGACATCAGTGCCGTGGATGATAAGGGCGAGTTATTATCGATTTCCAGCACAGCAGGAATTGGTCCTCACGATATTATTAGTTCAATGATTGATGACAAATTGGCTATTGATGGGGCTGATATTAATCATTTTGTAACTACTGACGACGGTCATCTTTTGTTAATGAATACGGGAGACCATAAACTGAGTTTGTGGGATACCAAACTAAGCAAAGAACGCTGGTCGTTCGATCATGAACGTGGTGTGGTGAATAATCTGGCACTGAGCAATGACCAACACTACGGTGCAGTGCTGAGTCGCCAAGCTGGGGTTTATGCTGTGACCAAGGATAATAAAGCAAAGCCCATCACCGATGCTGTCGATATTATTGACCTCGCCACGGGTAAAATTGTTAAATCCCTAGCCAATGCGGGTGAAAACCTTATTTATATGCGTTTTAAGAACAATGATACCCTGTCTGTGGGATCAGCCAATGGTATGTTGTCAGACTGGTCTATCGCAACGGGTAGCAAAAAACCAGCAGGTGGGTTTCAAGAAGACGTGGATACTGTTGATAACATCAAAGAAACATACACCTATGTCGCTAAAGATGGCACGGTGCGCGTATGCAATAATCAAGGTCATATTCAACTCAGTGTACAAAATAAAGAAAACCCGATTAAGTTTGCCAAGCTATTAGAAGATGGTAAAAAATTGCTCACCGTGTTAGCGAATGGTGATTCAGCATTGTGGGATGTTGCAACGGGCAAAAAGATATTGCGCTTATATTCCTCACTACAAGGCTGGACAGTGATGGATGAGTTTGGTCGTTTCGATGGTTCAGATGATTCGATAGAAAATTTCAGTTGGATGGTCGATGAAAAAAATGAAATTCCCTTGGATAGTTTCTCGGAAAATTATTACGAACCAGGTTTATTGACCAATGTGTTACAAAATCAGGCTTACTTGAATAGTAATCCTAACAGAGTAGACGAGGGATTTAGTCTGCCGCCTAAAGTAGATTTACAGTTGGCAGAGCAGCAAACTACAGGCGACAAAGTCGCATTAAAATTGGATGTTTATGATCGCGGTGGTGGTATCGATAAAATACAGCTTTATCATAATGGCAAACTCATTAGCAATGAAGAGGCTGTTATCACTAAGCCAACATCGGAACAAGGTGATGCAGAACATCGTATGTTAGCTCTCAATATTAGCCCCAGTGCAGGGAAAAACACCCTGAAAGTGGTTGCCAGCAATGACATGGGCATTGAAAACAGCAGCTCTGAAATCAGTTTTGATGGTAAAACCAAAGCATACCAATCTGCCGTGCGTCTTATGACGGTTGGTATCAACAAATACAGCGACAGCGATTTGAATCTACATTACAGCGTTGCCGATGCGAACTTGATTGGAACAACGATAAAAAACAATTCCAATATGATCGCCAGCAAGGTTCTAATCAACGAAAAAGCCACCAAGCCACAGATTTTGGCTGAACTTAAGGACTTAAGCCAAGGTGTGCAGCAAGATGTATTAGTTATTTACTTCGCAGGACACGGCATGGCATTGGGTAAGGAATGGTATTTTTTACCTCACGAAACCAAACTAGAGCCAACGCCTGAACAAATTGCCACTTATGGGATCACCTCTAGCGAATTAAGCGATATTTTCAAAAATTCCAAAATACAGCACATCCTATTAATGGTTGATGCCTGTTACTCAGGCGCAGGCTTGGATGCTTTCAGTAAATTAGAAAATGGGCAACGTTATCTATCGCGTAGATTAAGTCGTTCATTAGGGATTACCGTCATTGCCGCTGCTACAAAAGATCAAGAAGCAATGGAGCTGAAAAGTTTGGGGCATGGTTTATTTACCTATCTAATAGCAGAAGAAATAGACAAGAAAAACACCAATGAACCTATCACCGCTCACAGTATCGCGGAAAATATTGCCAAAACCTTACCCGCTGTTTCTAAAAAAATGCTGGGTTCGAGCCAAGATCCAGCGGTGTACACCAAAGGTAATGACTTTATGCTGACCGATTTGCTCAAAGGCAAAAAATAACCTTTTGGAGTACGAATAGTAAGCCGTCATTCCAGTTTCATGCTGGAATGACGATGGATGAATAGACACGCCGACTTTTTGTTAAGAATTTAGCAAAAATATCCAATATTTAAATTTAATAAAATTATTTCTAATGAAATCAAGTTATTAAGAATCCCACACTAGAGCAAAACGTAACTATTAGAAAATTCCTGTATAAAAAGATGACTATTGGCATTAAGATGTAATAAAAGCACATCAAAAAAATAGAGGAATATAACAGCCTCTTTGGGTACTTAGTCGCTTATAAAAAATCAATATCTTAAGCTCAACATTCTTCATACCTCTACGGCTGATAGGTAATGGCGGAGTTTATCCACGCAACATTACAGAAAGGTCGCCCTCCCATGAATCACATTTACCGCAGCATGTGGAGCGAATCTCTAGCCACTTGGATAGCCGTCCCTGAATACACCAAAGGCAAGGCTAAAAATTTATCCAAAGGTAATAAATCGGTTGAGGTAATGACTGTTAGTCCTTCAAAGGACTGGCTGTCATGCTCACCGCTATTAGCGACAAGTTTATTGCTCTGCTCTTCTGCGGCGTGGGCATTGCCAACAGGTGAACAGCTGGTTGCAGGACAAGCGATTGTCAACACACCCAGCGCAGGGCAAATGCAAATAGACCAAACTAGCCAGCAAGCCATTATTAACTGGCAAGGCTTTTCCATCGCTCCCAATGAAGCCGTTAATATCCAACAACCCAATGCCCAAGCCGCATTATTGAATCGCGTCGTCGGACAAGATGCTAGTCAAATTCAAGGACAACTGCACGCTAACGGACAAGTGTATCTGGTCAATCCAAACGGCGTAGTATTTGGCAAAACCGCGCAAGTCGATGTCGGTGGTTTGATTGCCAGCACTCACAATATTAAAGATGCGGATTTTTTAAATGGCGTTCAGCATTTTACCCAAGACAACGCGACAGGCACGGTTAGCAATCAAGGCGCGATCACAACGCCCGACGGTGGCGTAGTTGCCTTCATTGGTAATCAAGTCAGTAATGACGGTACGATAAACACCCCCAAAGGCACGACTGCACTGGCAGCGGGTAAAACCGTGGATTTAGATTTTACAGGCAATGGACTGATAGAAGTCAAAGTCTCCGAAGCGGCATTGAATGCACAAATCACCAACAAAGGCGCGATACAAGCCGACGGGGGCAGGGTGGTGTTAACAGCAAAAGCCGCAGGGCAATTAATCGACACCGTGATAAATCAAGCGGGGATTATCAAAGCTCAAGGTATGATTGAACGCAATGGGGAAATTATTCTCGATGGCGGTGATACTGGTATCACCCAAGTTAGTGGCACTCTCAATGCTAGTGGTAATAAGGCAGGTGAACAAGGCGGAAAAATTGTGGTCACAGGCGATAGGGTATTGATAGAAAGCACTGCCAAGCTGAGTGCGACAGGTAATACAGGGGGCGGAGAGGTGTTAGTAGGTGGCAGTTGGCAAAACTCAGATCCTAGCATACGGCAAGCCACAGCTACAGTTATTAAAGCGGGCGCGGTGCTTGATGCCAGTGCTACCGATAATGGCAAAGGCGGTACAGTGGTGGCGTGGTCAGATATTCATAATACTAATTCTGTTACGCGGGCTTATGGTACTTTTCTGGCGAAAGGCGGGATAAATGGCGGTGATGGTGGACGTATTGAAACCTCTGGGCATTGGCTAAGCACTGATAATATTAAAGTTGGTACGTCTGCACCGTTGGGAAAGTCAGGGTCATGGTTACTTGATCCCTTTGATGTCAACATTGTAAATTTCCCAACACCTGCTAGCGGCGATCCATTTACCAATACATTTACGCCCACGCAAGACTCCACTATTCTTGCATCAGATATTAGTGTCGCACTTAATGGGAATAATGTCACTATTACAACAGCAGGTGGTAATTTGGGGAGTGCGGGCAATATTAACATCAACGGGGCTATCAATTGGTCGAGTTCTAACACACTGACCTTACGAGCAGATAGCGATATTACTATTAATGCGCCTATTCAGAGTACGGGTAACGGTAATTTTATCGCCATTACAGATGACCCAACTCTTCCTCTCCTCCACCCCAATATTTCTTCAAGCAATATAACGCTAAATTCCAGTATTGATATGGGGACAGGGACAGTAACCTTAGTCGCTAACTCCTTCCCTGACCCCTCACTCAATCCCTCAGGTGGTTTATTTATATGCCCCTCATGTACTTCTATATTCATGCCTATCACTGCTAGGCAGTATTGGGTGTATTCAAGAATCCCTACGAACCCCTTTAACTTTGGACCTCTTCCTACAGGTGTGAATAAGCATTACAATCAAACTTATACAACGGGCAGTGTGCCTGGCTATGCCACAACGGGCAACTGGTTTTTGTATAGCATTGCGCCACCCGTTATTCCTCCTGTTGTTGCTCCTGTTGTAACGCCTCCTGTTGTTGCTCCTGTTGTAACGCCTCCTGTTATTGATCCTGTTATTGATCCCGATGTAACTCCCGTTACATCTACACCCGTTAACCCAGAGATATTGTCTTCACAGATCACTAGCTTGCAAACATCTACTACGTTTCAACCCTTTTCCACTGTGATTGATACCTCTACAAATAATTCTGCCAGTACGCCTGACTCTGACTTGTCGGTGAGTGATGTTAGCAATGATTTTTCAAGTAACACACCAAGTAACTCATTTTTCCAGTCTCTTTCAGAACAGGAGGATAATAAAAAAACCATTCTGCCGATACTTCAAATAAAAAACAGTGCGGGCAAAGTCAAACGTTTGCAGCTAAGTGAAAATAAACAATTTTTATCGTTATTGATGGAAGATGGTTCAGTGCGCATTTGGGATTTTGAACGTGGCGTACAACGTAGCATTATGACTGAAAATAAAGAGCAAGCCTTAACTGACATCAGTGCGGTTGATGACAAAGGCGAGTCACTATCGATTGCCAGCAAAGCAGGTATTGGTCTTCACGATATTATTAGTTCGGTTACTGATGATAAGTTGGCGATTAATGAGCTTGGTATTAATCATTTTGTAACGGCTAATGATGGTAGTTTGTTGCTGATGAACGTGGGGGCTAATAAACTGAGTTTATGGGATAGCAAACAAAGCAAACAACGCTGGTCGTTCGATCATGAACGTGGTGTGGTGAATAATCTGGCACTGAGCGATGACAAACACTACGGCGCGGTGTTAAGCCGCCAACCCAATGTTTATGCGATGGATAAGAATAACAAATTTAAACCACTGACTGATGCGGTCGATATTATTGATCTGGCTACGGGTAAGGTGATTAAAGCCTTACCCAATGCAGGTGAAAATATTGTTTATATGCGCTTTAAGAATAACGATACCCTGCTTGTGGGACTCGCCAGTGGTAAATTGTTAAACTGGTCTATGGCGGCGGGTAGCAAAAAAGCGGCAGGCGAATTTACTGAAAGCATGGTTGCTGTTGATAATTCCAAAGAGGCTTACGCCTATGTTGCTGAAAATGGCACAGTGCGCATTGGCAATGGTCAAGGTCATCTTCATCTGAGCATTCAAAATAAAGACAACCCGATTAAGGAAGCCAAACTGTTAGACAATGGCAAAAAATTACTGACTGTACTAGCAAGTGGTGATGTAGCCCTCTGGGATGTCGAATCAGGCAAAAAACTATTACGCCTATTTTCCACCAAACAAGGCTGGACAGTGATGGATGCTTACGGGCGTTTTGATGGCTCCGATGAAGCGATGGAAAATTTTAGCTGGTTAGCGGGTGAAGAGAATATTCCGTTGGATAGCTTCTCGGAAAACTATTATGAACCAGGGCTATTAACCAATGTGTTACAAAATAAGGATTACTTAAATAGCAATCCAGAGATGGTAGCCGATGGAATCAGTTTGCCGCCTAAAGTCCAGTTACAACTGGATGACCATCAAGACAAAATCGATAAAGTGACAGTCAAACTGGATGTTTATGATCGAGGTGGAGGCATAGACAAAGTGAGTGTTTATCATAATGGTAAACTTATCCGCAATGAAGAGCATACGACAGATGAACAAACCTCCACAGAAAATGAGGCGGAACACCGTGCTTTGACACTCAATGTAACACCCAGTGCAGGTAAGAACAGCCTTAAAGTCACTGCCAGCAACAGCATGGGCATTGAAAGTAGCAGCTCTGAATTAAGTTTTGATGGTAAAACCAAAGCCTATAGCTCTGCCGTTCGATTGCTGACCGTTGGCATTAATGATTATAAAGAAAGCCAGTTACACCTTAACTACAGTGTTGCGGATGCCCAGTTAATTAACGATTCGCTAAAAAATGGCTCGAAAATCGCTAATAACAAACTACTCATTAATGAAAACGCCACCAAAGCCAAAATTCTTGCCGAACTGAAAGAAATAAGTCAGGGTACAGAACAGGATGTGCTGGTTATTTATTTTGCTGGTCACGGGGTAGCACTGGATAAAGAATGGTACTTTTTACCTTACGAAACCAAATTAGAACCCAGTCTTAAAAAGATTGTCGCGGCGGGTATTTCTGCAACCGATTTAAGCGATATTTTCAAAAACTCTAAAATCCAGCACATACTGTTAATGGTGGATTCCTGCCATTCAGGCGCGAGTATGGACGTATTCAGCACACTACAAAACGGACAACGCTATTTTACTCGTCAATTGGGTCGCTCATTGGGGATTACCGTAATAACCGCCGCTGCCAAAGATCAGGAAGCCGCCGAAATGAAAAGCTTGGGGCATGGTTTATTTACTTATTTGATAAGCCAAGAAATAGCCAACAAAGAGTCAGATAAATCCATTACTGCACACAGCATCGCAGAAAACATCGCTAAAACCCTACCCGCTTTTTCTAAAAAAACCATAGGAATTAGCCAAGACCCCGTGGTTTATACTAAGGGCAATGATTTTATGTTGACAGATTTGCTCAAAGGCAAAAAATAGCATTTTTGGAGTACGAATATTAAGCCATCATTCCAGTTTTATGCTGCTTACGGACAAAACCATTCATCAAAGCAACTCAACAGGCTTTTGCTGAGTTGCAATGTTTAAGGGCCGCGTAACATCAGTTATTCATCGAACGAACCCTTATAAACTTTTAATTAGATCGACCTAAGTTTGATTCAATCCTCTGCCCCGTTATCAGGAGCTTTGTACAACGGGACAGTCTCTGGGTAAAACTGTCCGAACTATTGAGGAATGGAAGGTAGTATTTAAACTATAGCTAACAGCCAATAAAATGATTAAAAAACCGTTCGCGCTGATCCTGTCGAAGCGTGAATGTGGTTCGACAAGCTCACCACGAACGTTATCATTTTATTGTGGGTTAGCTCTACACGTCCAACACGCCCACATTCAACGCATTCTGCACAATAAAATCACGACGTGGTTCGACCACATCACCCATTAAGGTGGTGAATATTTCATCGGCAGCAATCACATCTTCAATGCGTACTTGTAGCAGACGGCGATTATTGGCATCCAGCGTGGTTTCCCATAATTGTTCTGGATTCATTTCGCCTAGCCCTTTGTAACGCTGAATGTGCTGACCTTTTTTGATTTCTTTCATCATCCATTCAAAGGCTTGTTTGAAACTGCTGACGGGTTGTTGACGTTCACCCATTTGCATATACGAACCTTCGTTAAACATCCCTGCGGTATTTTCTGCGTATTGGGAAATTTTCACATAGTCTTTGCTGGCAAAAAAACTGGAGGGGAAAACAAAGGTTTTGGTAATGCCGTGCAGACGTTTACTGACGACAGCAGAAAATTCATGATCGTTTTTATAGTCCAGTGTGATCGTGAAAATTGCTTTGCTTTCACAGTCAACTAGGCGTTGTTGCATAGAGGCAAACCACGCGCTGAGTTTTTGTTCGTCCTGTCTAATGTCGTCAGTCATGACTTCCATGTAACAGAACTGCTCTAAAAATACATCGTCATAACGTCTGGCTAAACGGTTAATCACGATGACTACATCAGTAAAGGTTTTTGCCAATGTTTCCAGCCCTTGCCCTTGAATAGCAGGTGCGCTGGCATCGGTGAACAGTTGCGCTTTATCCAAGGCAAGTTGAATAAGATAGCTGTTTAATTCTGCATCGTCTTTAACATAGCTTTCTTGTTTGCCTTTTTTGACTTTATATAAAGGTGGTTGGGCAATGTAAATATAACCTTTTTCAACAATTTCAGGCAATTGACGATAGAAGAAAGTTAATAACAGTGTACGAATATGTGAACCGTCAACGTCCGCGTCAGTCATAATAATAATGCGGTGATAGCGTAGTTTGGCTATGTTATATTCGTCTTTACCGATACCACAACCTAAGGCGGTGATGAGCGTGCCGACTTCTTCGGAAGAAATCATTTTGTCGAAACGGGCTTTTTCCACATTTAAAATTTTACCTTTTAACGGCAAAATAGCTTGAGTGCGTCTGTCTCTGCCTTGTTTGGCTGAACCGCCCGCAGAGTCGCCTTCCACTAAAAACAGTTCAGATAGGGCAGGGTCTTTTTCTTGGCAATCTGCCAATTTTCCAGGAAGACCTGCAATGTCTAGCGTGGTTTTGCGACGTGTTAATTCTCTGGCTTTACGCGCAGCTTCTCTGGCTCTTGCCGCATCGATAATTTTACCGACAATAGTTTTCGCAATTTGCGGCTTTTCCAATAAAAACTCTTGCAGCTTTTCATTCATGGTTGATTCAACTAGCGGCTTTATTTCTGAAGACACTAGCTTGTCTTTGGTTTGTGATGAAAACTTAGGATCAGGCACTTTCACTGATAACACTGCGGTTAAACCTTCTCTAGCATCATCACCTGTGGTGGATACTTTTTCTTTTTTCGCCGCGCCGCTGGATTCGATGTATTGATTAATGGTTCTAGTCAACGCGCCTCTAAAACCTGCCAAATGACTACCACCATCACGTTGTGGAATGTTGTTGGTGTAACAAAACACATTTTCTTGATAGGAATCATTCCACTGCATAGCGACTTCAACAGTTACGCCTTCTTTTTCAGCAATGAAATAAAACACATCGGGGAATAATGGCGTTTTATTCTTATTTAAATGGGTGACAAACGCGCTGATACCACCTTCAAATTCAAACACATCTTGGCGTTCGGTGCGTTCATCATTCAAACTGATACGCACACCTGAATTTAAAAACGATAATTCGCGCAGTCGTTTTGCCAAAATATCATAATGAAATTCTAAATCGGTAAAGGTTGCGCTGCTGGGTTTAAAATTGATTAATGTGCCTGTGCCTTCAATCGCACCGACTGGGGCTAACGGTGCAACAGGATTACCCATCACATATTTTTGTTTATACAACTGCCCGTTTCTGCGCACTTCCAGATTTAATTCTTCTGATAACGCATTAACGACCGATACGCCAACACCATGTAAACCGCCTGACACTTTATAAGAATTATCATCAAATTTACCGCCTGCATGAAGCACAGTCATAATCACCTCGGCGGCAGAAACGCCTTCTTCTTCGTGTATATCGACAGGAATTCCACGCCCATCATCGGCAACAGTGACTGAACCATTGCTATGAATAATCACCCGAACTTCTTTACAATAGCCCGCCAATGCTTCATCTATGGAGTTATCCACCACTTCAAACACCATGTGATGCAAACCAGAGCCATCATCGGTATCACCGATATACATACCTGGACGTTTTCTGACTGCGTCCAAGCCTTTTAAAACCTGAATATTGGTGCTGTCGTAGTGATCGTTATTACTCATGACTTTCTGTTTTCCTGTTGTTACATGAATGTTCCACGTGGAACATTATTCGATTTGTGTTGCAATGTTCCACGTGGAACACTTTAATCTGGATTTTGGGGTGGTGTGGGTTTGTTTAGGATGGGGTAATTATACACTATTAACTATGTGTATCTTAAGGGAGGATGAGTGTGCATTTATCCAATGAGTTGATCGTATTCAGCATGGCTACCAATCCAAATCCATTGAATGCCGTCTGGTGCATCAATACCAAGAGCGCGATAACGTAATCCTATTCGCACAGACCAAAGCTCTTCGATACGTTTTAGCTGCAAGGAAGGATGGCGTGGATTTTCTTTCAGAAGCTGATAGTTTTTATCCGCCAGTTCTTTGATGTCCATCGGTAGTTTTTCGTAGTGCTGCCAAAAATCGGATGAAGTGTAGTGTTTCAAATCTCACGCGCCTTGCCTTGAGACAATTCAAGACGCGCTTTTTCAATCAGATGATTCAATTTTCCTGCACGAAAATCTGTAGCAATTTTTTTGTCCCACAATTCATCTTCAAATTGATAAAACCAGTCTCGAAATATTGCTAACTTTTCAGTAGGTAAATCGCTTATTTTGGCTTCAAGTTCTTCAATATCAGTCATGTTTAAGCTCCTTTATTATTTCGAGTATTGGATGTTAATAACAAGGTTGGGGTTCGCAAGCTCACCCCAACCTACGAGCTACGAGCTGAATTATCGCGTTGCGTTATCATTGCATCTTAACGTAGTCACCATTTGTATTTTTACAATATACTTCCTTAATACCATTGTTAATACTGGCAACGCGGCAAGCTGTATCAGAAGGTAAAGTAGATTCGGAAGAGAGTGCTATATTTCTGGACAACTGATTTTCTCTAGCGGAATTTTCTGTCTTTTCCATTTGTTCCTTCAGTTTAGTCCACGATCCATCATTAACATTTACATCTACCTCAGATATTTTATTATCTTTTTTTCTTCTCGTTTTCAAATGTAAACGTCCATCTTCTTTTTCAAACCAACATCCCATAATGGTGGTTGCTCGATCATTGGATATAAACCAAGAGTCATTTGGACTTTTTAACCTAGATAGTGGAATAGAAGAAGATACTTGATAGCTATATCCCTGTTGTAATAATTCAGTATCCGTGCATTTCCTTGTTGTAATTAGAGCCTGAATATCACTACCCCAATCACCCACCCAAGTTTGAACGGGCATTGCTTTATCTGGTGTTTGCACAGTTGGTTCAACAGGTAGAGGTTGCCCAACATTTTCTGGCTCTGGAGATAGAAACCGATCGTATTTAAAATTACCAATACGCTTTTCACCATTAGATAAAATCAATGTACCTTGTCCTTCGGATAGACCATTTTTAAATTGACCAATATATTTACTACCATCTGGATAAGCCTCTGTGCCATATCCATTAAAGCAGTTACCTTCTATACATTTTGATGCCTCTGTAGCAGGCTCTGGTTCTGTTGAGGGTATTTTTTCTTTGGCTTTGGACTGTTCCTTAATGCAATCTGGATGCGGGATAAGAATCTGAGTTGCTGGTTTTGTCCAAACAACATTAACTGCTGCGGCACAATTCGATGTTCCTGGAGAACAAGCTTTTACCGTATATTCTCCAGGACTAATTCTAAAATTTACCGATGAATGGGCAGAAACGCTGGCGACAAGTTTACCGTTAGCATAAAAATCTTCATTCCAGCAGTTATCGTTACGGAGTGTTATATTAATCTGAGCATCAATTATAGCTTGTTCCTTTCTATCTCTTTCTAAGCCTATGAAATATAATGATAAAAGCAACGATACTATCATTGCCAAACATCTAAGAGGTATCCTTAAAAACGAAATAAACTTGTTACGCTGTTCTTTAAGTTCCCGTTCTACATCAGGGTCTGGACTTCCACTATGAGCTGATTGAAACAATTGTATAGCAGCTATTAAGATAACCAGTACATACACTGCCAAAAACCACCACAGCCCAAAATAACCCAGTGCGCCACCAATTAAAAGCAATAACAATAGATAACGCAATGAAAGAATGGCTAAACTAATATCTGCCACTGTTCCCAATAACGCGGTTTCAATATGATAATAAATCGACCCCAGCCATTTAAGCTGGTCTGTCAGCACTTTAATTAAAGCAAGAGAAAATTGAGTAATAATAACAGGCAGTTGCGTAAAAAAACGGTTCATAGCTGTCCTTAAATAAGCAAGTAAGTTAAATAAACAAAATTCTGGTAATTGTATCAGGACTGTTACACATTAAAATCTTCGCGTGTTAATCCAGCTTGCTTGATGATAGATTGTAACGTACCTATTGGAATCTCCTTTTTAGGACTAGGCACAATAACAACCCGATTGTCTTTGCAATATTTTTGATGACTGCCTTTCTGACTTACTTTCATAAAACCATGCGCCAATAACACAGCGATAATCTCTCTTGATGACAGTAACTTAGGCATAAAGTGCAAACTCACCCAGCATAAATTCGCCGACTTCGTGAAACGCTGCACCGTTTTTATCATCTTCAAAATATAATTCAACAGCTTCTTTTAAATTAGCTAGAGCTTCATCAATGGTTGAACCAAAACTAGCAACTTCGATATTTAAACACTGCGAAACGTAATAATCCCCTTCGCGGTAAATGATATATTTCAGGTTTTTCATCTTGGCATTTCCTAAAGTTAAAGTGTAATGTAGAAAGGATAGTATTGCTTTAAGAGCATAGAATAAACAGCATTAATCCCTAAACACCTCCCGCAAATCAATCTCTAAATCAGGAAATAAATAAGGGCTGGCAATGTCTTCACCTGAAAACATAGCCATGAGTTGGTAGTGATGGTCGGCTTCATTTAATACAAATTGATGGACGGCTTCTTCATAGGGATAAATAATCCAGTATTCTTTTACACCGCTTTCTGCATACAGCGCGTATTTAGTTTGCATTTCTTTTTTTGAGTTGCCTTTGGATAAGATTTCAATTATCCAATCGGGTGCGCCTAAACAACCTTTGCTATCTAATTTTTTAGGATCACAGATAACACATAAATCTGGTTGCACCACCGTGTAAATATCTTTATTGGCTTTAGCTGATTTTGTTGAGTCGATTAAACGCACATCAAACGGGGCGGCAAAAGCACGACAGGTTTTATGTCTAAAATAATTAAAACATAAGCCATTCAATTGCCAAGAAATACTTTGATGTTTTAGATTAGGCGCGGGCGACATCAACATGATTTTACCCTTGATGAGTTCCACCGTTTTATTCAATCGCCATGTTAAATAATCAGCGTAGGTGTAGGTGCTGTTTAAATCCAGTTGTGAGAGTCGGGTGATTTTAGTCATGAGCGTTTGTTTTCCTGTTTTGACATGAATGTTCCACGTGGAACATTTACTCGTCTGACTGTTGTGTTTGCATAATTATACACGATGGTCGTATCGGGCGTGTTATGGGGTTAATCATGCGATCTACTCTCATCGCCGTTTTTCATAAGTAGTTACGCAGAATTTATGTTGTGTTCTAATGTTACAATATTCTCGGTAGAGCAATCTGAAAACCATTGTCTTGTTGATTAATAATGGGGTTCAGGGATTGCCTTTTTTCACTCTGCATTTTGCCTGACCATTCGTTTGCGAACCATAAAATACTGATGCAAAAAAAACACTACGTTTTACTAGACCGCGATGGTGTGATTAATCATGATTCTGATACGTTCATTAAATCCCCCGATGAATGGCTACCCATAGAGGGTAGTCTTGAGGCGATTGCGTTATTGAATGCGCACGGCTTTCAAGTGATTGTGGTGACTAATCAATCTGGCGTGGCGCGGGGTTTATTTGATGAATCGATGTTAGATCAAATTCACGCTAAAATGCACCGTTTGGTAAGCGAACACGGTGGAGAAATTAGCGCGATTTATTTTTGTCCACACGGTGCGAACAGTGATTGTGACTGTCGTAAACCCAAAGCAGGCTTACTGAAAACCTTTGCCGCTGACTTTGATGCTGATTTGACCTCGATTGCTGTTATCGGTGATTCGTTACGCGATTTACAAGCCGCAGAGCTGGTGGGCGCAATCCCAATTCTGGTTAAAACGGGCAAAGGGCAAAAAACTTTACTGAATAATCCACAACTTACAATTCTTGTTTTTGAGAACTTATATGACGCAGCAAAACACATCATTTCAAGACCCAAGACCTAAAAACTATATCGGCTCAACAATCTTATTTGTGGGCATTTTTTTTACCGCGACTATTATTGGCATTCTGCTTATTACGGGTATGTTAACGACTTTCAAATTCCGCTGGAAAATTGGTCATATCTGGTGTGCAATTATCAGTTGGATAACTAAAGTGTCTTGCGGTCTTACTTTTGAAGTCGAAGGCATGGAAAATATCGACCCAAATCAACCTGTGGTTTTTTTGAGCAATCATCAATCCGCGTGGGAAACCTTGGCATTACGTTATATTTTGCCGCCGCATTCTGTAGTGATTAAAAAAGAGTTGCTGTATTTTCCAATTTGGGGATGGTCATTGCTGACGCTAAAATCCATTGTGATTGACCGCAAAAAGCAACGTGCGTCATTACGCGCTTTGCTTGAGCAAGGCACACGGTATTTGAATGAAGGTTTATCAGTACTAATTTTCCCAGAAGGTACACGCACCGCACCCAAAGAACTCAAAAGTTTCAGTATTGGCGGCGCGATGTTAGCGCATAAATCAGGCTATCCTGTGATTCCTGTCGCCCATAATGCAGGCGATTTTTGGCCGCGCTATAGTTTTTTTAAATATCCAGGGGTGATTAAAGTCAAAATCGGCCCTGTCATTGAAAGCAAAGGGCGTAAAGCTACTGAGATTAATAGCGAGGCAGAAAACTGGATAGCTCAAGCCTTGAAGAATATGTAGACGTATTTTTATACGTTCCAACCACCCAATTTTTAAACCAACCACGGTAACTCCATGAAAAAAAAACTATTACTTGTTCTTTGTGCTTTATTGCTAACGGCGTGTGCCGATAAAAATCAATATGAACAAGCGGTCTTGGTACAAATGCAGCAAGAACAAGATGTTAAAGATTATAAAATACCACCTGAGGATATGGTGAAGTGTGTGGTCGCACAAACAGCTGAAAAAATGCCTGGAATTTTTGCGTTTGACCCCACGCGCTTAACTGCTTATCGCAACTATGCAAAAATGCTAAGTTTAACTACCCCTAAAGATCCAAAATCAACGGTGGATCAAAAAGCAGTCATGGAACAATTACGCACCGATTTCGGTTCGCCCCAAGCACTTACCGAAGCCCATTCTAACTATACGGAAAGCGTGGTGGAATGTTATTCGGTGATGATTTCAAAGTCTGAAGACGCAGCAAAAGCAAAATAAGCCAAGATTACAGGGGGTAATGGACTATAAAAACAGTTGTTTTAACTCATTGAATTAACGTTTTTTAAACCCATAGTGAAGACACACACTAACAACCGATGGAAAATAATAATGAATAGTAAATTAGTCAAACAACTGCTATTGATGACTCTGTTACCCGTGTCCTTGTGTTTTCACACGCCCGCTTTCGCCACGGGTTTACCGCCTGCGGTTGATGGGCAGATCATGCCCTCATTAGCACCGATGCTAGAGCGCAGTACGCCTGCTGTTGTCAATATTTCTACCTCAACCAATATTGAGATTAAAGAAAACCCGCTGATGCAAGACCCGTTTTTTCGGCAATTTTTTCAAATGCCTAATCAGCCGCGCCATCAACAACGCAATAGCTTAGGCTCTGGTGTCATTATTGATAGTAATCAAGGATTGGTATTGACCAACAACCACGTTATTGCCAAAGCCGATAAAATTAAAGTCACGTTACAAGATGGTCGTCAGTTAGCGGCACAGTTGGTAGGTGCCGATGCAGAAGCCGATGTGGCGATTATTAAAATCCCCGCTGACAATTTAACGCAGCTACCGATTGCTGATTCCAGTCGCTTACGCGTCGGTGATTTTGTGGTGGCAATTGGCAATCCGTTTGGCTTAGGGCAATCGGTGACTTCAGGGATTATTAGTGCATTGGGTCGTTCAGGTTTGGGTATCGAAGGCTATGAAGATTTCATTCAAACCGATGCTTCGATTAACCCAGGGAATTCAGGTGGTGCGTTAGTGAATTTACGCGGTGAATTAGTGGGTATGAATACCGCCATACTCGCGCCTAACGGTGGTAATGTCGGTATTGGTTTTGCCATTCCCACCAATATGGCGATGACTATAAAAGACTCGCTAGTTAAACACGGCGAAGTCAGACGCGGTTTATTAGGTGTCACCACTCAAGATTTAACCCCTGAGTTAATGACTGCTTTTAATTTGAGCAATAAACAAGGCGCGGCGATTAGTCGCATTGAAAGCAATTCTCCCGCCGAAAAAGCAGGCTTGGAAACAGGTGATGTTATTGTCGCGGCAAATGGTCAAGCCATTAAAGACAGTCATGATATTCGTAATCTCGTTGGTCTATTGCAAATCGGTGATAATGTCGAGATAGAGTATTTTCGAGGCAAGGAAAAAAAGACGGTAACAGCGACTATTAGCAAGCCCGAACAAGCCCAGTTAGCAGGTGAAAAACTACACCGCACACTAAAAGGCACGGTATTAAGCGCGACTCAAAAAGATCAAATCGAAGGCGTGGTGTTTAGCAATATCAAGCCTAATTCTTATGCGGCGCGGGTTGGCTTGCAAGCGGGTGATGTGATCGTTTCCGCTAACCGTTATCGGGTGCATAATCTTGACGAGTTAAAGCAGACGGTGAATGCTAATGCCCCGTTACTGATAAATATTCAACGCGGTGAAGAAGGATTGTTTGTTGTGTTACAGTAGTATTTTAAATAATACCGTAGATTGGGTTACGCTAACCCAATCTACAACTCTTCGAGGTACAACCCCCATGACCACAGAAAAATCCTTCATCCCGCTTAACATCGCCGTGTTAGTTATTTCCGATACCCGCACCTTAGCTGATGACGTGTCGGGCAGTATTTTAGCTGAGCGTGCATTAGTTGCAGGGCATCACCTCAGCGAAAAAAAAATTGTTCCTGATAACATCTATGCGATACGCGCCGCAGTGTCCAATTGGCTAATTGATGAGCGTGTCAACGTCATCATCAGCACAGGCGGCACAGGCGTAACAGGCAGAGACGGTACACCCGAAGCAGTGTTACCTTTACTTGATAAAGTGCTAGACGGTTTTGGCGAAACCTTTCGGATGTTGTCATACTCAGAGATAAAAACCTCCACCATACAATCCAGAGCCATTGCAGGCGTGGCGAATGGCACATACATTTTTTGCCTACCTGGTTCTGGCAATGCCTGTCGTACTGCGTGGGATTTACTGATAAAAGACCAACTCGACCACCGCACCCGCCCCTGTAATTTAGTCCAACTCATGCCGCGCTTACTGGAGAAATGATGCAAACCACTCTATTCATCGGTGCATTATGTGCCTTCACAGGCGTAGCGTTTGGCGCATTTGGCGCACACGGTTTAAAAGCCATACTCAGCCCAGAAATGCTCACGGTTTATCAAACAGGCGTGACCTATCAAATGTGGCACGCGCTGGGTTTGATTCTGGTGGCGTTATTACAGCAATCATCACCGACTGCAAAATTATTAAGCTGGGCAAGTCACTTGATGTTCATCGGTATTCTATTATTTTCGGGTAGCTTATATGCACTAGCAATCCTAGACATCAAAGCACTGGGCATTATTACCCCGTTTGGTGGCGGGTGTTTTTTAATTGCGTGGGTATTGGTAGCTGTGTATGCGGTGAAGAAAAAAACGCATAATCGGTATAGTTGAGCAAATTTGTAGGCTGGGATGACGATACGAATCCCAGCACAACACATAATATGCTGGGATTGGTATCGTCATCCCAGCCTACGCACTATAATATATTAAATATAGAGAAGCGATTAATGCCAAAAACATTTTATAGATTTAGAACCATAAATAACTTGATTGGTGAATACAATGAATTAGATAATCAAAGTATTTATTTCGCTCATCCTGAACAATTAAATGACCCAATGGAAGGATTTAGGGATGTTTATTGGTCTGGTGATTTAATTATTTGGAAAAATCTCTTTAAACATTACCTTTTATGCTTAGAAAGATTAAGCAGATTATTTATTATTGCTAGTGAAGAACTTCCAATATCAAAAGACGATATTCCTATTTTTTCAGGTATAGATGATTTTCCAACTCCTCAGTACAAAGAACTTTTTATTAAAATATCAGAAAGTTTTTTTAGCCATGAAAATATTATTAACTTTATAAATAAAATATCTTTTAGGTCTACGCCTATTCGTAGGGATGAGCTATTTTTTTACTTAAATACTATTCATCCCATTGCATTAGAAACCATCTTTAACGTATACGAAGAATCTAGTCTTATCCCACCAAACAGAACAAAAAACACTAACGCTTATAAAATTCTGGATGATTTGTTAAAAGCTGATTTTATTGGTGGACTTGAGAAATTATTGAATGAACAAAATCGTGAGGAAAAAATAGTTAATACTCTTTTTTCTGTACAAAAAAACATTCACCATCAAATGGATATTATTCGGCTATATAACGGTTTAATTAACAGTAGTACAAAAAATAAAAACTTACTCTTGGTTGATTTTTCCAATGTGTATATAAAACAACTTGAGAAACTAATATATCCTAATTGGTATACAGCTTGTTTTATGTCTGATTGTAGTAACTCATCAGTCTGGGGACATTATGGTGATAATCACTCTGGTGTTTGTTTAATGTTTAAATCAGAAGCAGAAGGAGAAGGAGAAGATTTATTCTTAAACTTGGAAGGTATTAATGGTTGGGGAAATGAAGGTGCAATCTACGGTTTCAGGAAGCGTAAATTTTATCCAATTGATTATATTAAAGGCTATGGCTCAATTGATTTTTTTCGATCTCTAGGCACATTACCCATTCCTAAATTAAATTCTACTTGGTATTTTCATGAAGGACAAATGAGCAATTGTGCTGAAAATATGCTCCATTCGGAACAAGAATGGCGCGATAATTATTGGAATAATTTTTATAGAGATATAACAGTAAAATCAAAAGACTGGGAATATGAGAAAGAATATAGATTGATTTTAAATAATATGGGTGGTAGTTTTTCAGAAAAAGAAAATAGAGTATTAAAATATAATTTTGAATCATTAGAAGGATTGATATTTGGTATCAATACTAGAAGTGAAGACAAAGCTAACATTATCAAAATTATAGAAAAAAAGTGCAAAGAACACGACAGAAAGGATTTTAAATTTTTTCAAGCATATTATTCATCAGAAAAAAAATGTATAGATTTTACGGAAATGAGTTTATTAAAATTTTAACTCGTAAGATTGTTAATAGTGCATAAGGATTAACTTCTTTACGTTAGCTAATCCTATTTACACTCACGCACAGTGAATATGATAAAAAAAATGGAAGGAGTAAATAAATGTCAGCCGTTTATCTTGAGAAAATAACCCCCGTTTTGAATGATATTTCAAGCTTTATTCACGTTTTACATACTGAACAAGATTACCAACAAGCGGTTACTTTATTGGATAGTATAATTGATGTGGTGGGTGAAAATGAAAGCCATCCATTAGCCTCATTAATGGAGTTGATCGGGGTATTAATTGAGCAATATGAAGATGCTCATATTCCTGAAATTACCGATAGCCAATAGATACACAATACTGGAGTGTTGGAACTATCCCACTATGACCCGCCCAGATTTTATCCTTAGAAGAAATTTATGCGATTGAAATAGGGTTCACCAAATTAGGCGTGAAGAAAATCAGTAGTAAGGTACGCAATGCCTACCCTACAAAGTTGATGATGACGGTTTAAAACGCTTTGCTTGTATTGAGGCAAGCTATATTATCGAACACACAGCCAACAAATGAAGTAAGAATAATACAGGGTTAAAATGACGCTTTCATGGCTTAAAAAATCCATCTTACTGGTGCTGATATTTCAATCTGTTGCCCAAGCCGACAATACCGATTCGCCTTACTTCAAAGGCGGTAAATTAGATGCTTTTTATGACCGTCAAAATAACGGTGGTTTTCAGGTTAACAGCATATTATGGACACCTGTTGTTAAAGCTGGGCATGGCATTATTGTTTCAGAAACAGGTGCGAAAGACATTAACTACTATGGCGGTTTCGTTAGACCTTTATTAACGCATCCAGAATGGGGCGATTTAATTTTGGGAGCGCAAGACGTTATTCAAGGCGATAAAAATCAAACTGAAGTGCAAGGTGAATACCGTCTGCCGTTTGGTTTAGGCATCGGCGGCGGTTTTGTTGACCGAGAAGCCAACAGTCAAGATGTTAAATTTGCCAAAATTTCCTTTCGCAATAAATGGCAAGATATTAACTATATTTTTTCCACCCAATGGCAACGCTATCAAAATCAAGACTACGCAGGCGGCTATGTTGCGGTTTATAACCAATCATTGATGGCGAGTTGGGGTAACGATGGTGAGCAATGGCGCAGTACGCTTGCCTATATGGCATCTGATAGGGGCGAAAAAAATCTAAGACCTGCATTTGAAGTATTTTATGTCGATAATAGCATCGGTAACGTGGATGGTTCTAAGGATTTGATAGTGACGGGTAGCTTAGGCTTTCGCAAAGGTTTTTTAGGCAACGAATCACGGCTAGGTCGAGCAATGGGACCGACGGGCGTGGAATTTTCTAATCCGCAGGGTTATTTAAGCCCTAACTTCACCCGCCGTCAAACGGTTTGGGAGGTCGGTGATTTTGCCAGTTTTCGCTTTACTCACAAAACCCTGTCGAATGGTAACCGTGAAGAAATCCTAGAAACCGCTATCTACCCTTTACAGTTTTTATTGGGCAATGATAATTTATTGAGTGCTTTATTCGTGGGCATGGGCAACACTAATCCAAATCTTGGTCAAGATAGTGTCAGTGGTTTATTTGGTTATCACAAACTTATCGGTAATTTTGAATCCAGTGCCAGAGTGCAACATGATTTTAATCGCAACGATACCGCACTGTTTGTTAGCGTCATTCAGTGGTTGTAACCAGCAAGCCCGCATGGAGCTTACCGAATGCGGGGATTTTTGTGATGATATAGCCAAAGTAGTTTTTTAATCATTTTATTGGCTGTTAGCTATAGAACCACCATTCTCCATTACACGTCATTAGAGTGTCACACTACTTAGCTATCATAAAATGATATTGGGCTATATTGGACATTTTACTATTTATGATTGAGAGGCAAAAAAGTAGTCGTAGCACTCGCTCTTTAGCATTTTTTGCACCGTGCGCGTATGAATTGATGCTAAGGATACAATCGATTCCGCTAAATACCCCAGTTTTAGATGTTCTCACGTTGTTTCAAACCTATCCTGATATTCCTGCATTTCCTGTGATAGATGAAAACAATCTCTATTTTGGCATTATTACCCGCCGTAATTATTTGACTATCATGAGCAGAGCTTATGCACGCGAACTATTCGCGCGTAAAGACTTGACGAGTTTGCTAAAAATAAATCCGACTATTTTTACCCCGCCATTGATTGTTAACGCCGATGATCGTATCGATCAAGTGATGTTAGATTTTTTAAGCCGAGACCCTGAAATGGTTTTTGAGGCTTTGCCTGTTCTCGATATGGCGGGGAGTATCGCTATCATTAAAGTGGCTGATATGATGCTGAAATTGTCAGAATCGCAGGGTACGTTGATTAATACGATGGAACAATTAAGTACGCGATTAAAAGAAGAAGTTGCGAGTGCGGCAACCCTACAACGTAATTTATTACGCCCTGAGCGCATTGAGCTTCCTGGTTTACGCGGTTTATCAACGCTGATTACCTCTAGCGAAGTCGGTGGCGATTTTTATGATTATTATGCAGTTGATGATCGTTGGGTGGTGATGTTAGTCGGCGATGTCAGTGGTCATGGGGTTGCAGCAGGAACGATGGTCAGTGCGGCGAAAGCTGGCGTTAATTTATTGGAAAGAGATAAAGAAAAAGAACCGCATAAAATTCTAGCTCGCCTTAGTGATACGATTTTAAATACGGCGCGGCAATCGCTGTTAATGACTATGTTCGCGCTGTGTTTGGATACTAAAACAGGCGAGCTAACCTATGCCAATGCGGGACATCAATTCGCCTATATTTACCGATCTATTACGGGAGCATTAGAAATGCTAGAAGTCGGTGGTCTGCCTTTAGGCAAAGAAGAAAATATTAGTTATGAACAATGTGCGACTGAAATGGATGTTGGTGATCGTTTATTTCTCTATACCGATGGCATCGTAGAGGAAGAAAATGCTATCAACGAGTGCTTTGGTTATGAACGATTGGAAGAGTTGTTAGCGATTCATGCCGAAAGTGATGCGGAAACCCTGCGCGATAGTTTACTTGCCAGTTTAGCTTCCCATGTTGGACGCAGTAATTTTGAAGACGACGTGACTATTTTTTTCGTGGAACATTTTGAACGACATCACAAAAAAACTAAAACCATCGAATCGGAGCAACAAGAATTCGATTTAGTGCGGATTATTGACAATTTTTATCGAGCTAATCCAGATTCAATTGCATCGAATATCATGCGACAAAACGTAGTTTTTTTTGCAGAAGCTAATTTTTCCGATTTGATGCCTAGCTTATCTAAGCAAGGTATTCGTCGAGTATTGCCTCGTAATCACACTATTAACGCGCAATTGGGATGGAATAATTTGCTAAGGCAACATCAACACATCAACAATGATGATTTAGTTGCCTATCTTCCTTATCCTAAGCAACGCCGTGAGTTTTATTTTAATCACAGTGATGATAAGGCCTTCATATTGAATGAGGTAGAATCATGGCTACAAGACATCTCCGCACCCAATTTAGACCGTTTAGATGCCATGGTGTTGCTGTTAGATGAGCTGATTGAAAATGGACTTTACGCAGCACCGCGTGATGGTAAAGGGCGACAATTGTATAGCAAAGGCACAGTACGCGCGTTGGATGCTGGTGAAGTGTTGCGTTTAAGTTTGTCTATTCAAGACAATTTACTGGGAATTTCTCTGACGGATAACTGGGGAACGCTAACCCCTATGGTATTTCTCAATCGACTCGCACGCCATAGCCAAGGTATAGGCTTGGATTCAGGTATCGGTGGAGGCGGACTGTATTTAATTTGGCGTATGTCTGATTATTTGCAACTGCGCGTTCTTCCTTACAAACAAACTCAAGTATGTGCTTTTTTGGATTTAAATAAACCTTTTGACGAAGAAACTGAAAATGGCTTTCAGTTTCTTTATCACAACGAAGTCCATGAGACCGTCAACGTCCAATAAAACGGAATATTATTATGTTACAGATTCAACCACAAGCTTCAACCCAAGTATTAGCGCAACAATTTACTCTCATTGGCACGATTGATATCGAAGCGATTGCTAGCCTAGAAGCACTTTATGTTTTGCCTGCCAACTGCGTAGCTGAATTGGATTTCGCCTTAGTGCAGCGTGTCAACTCAATGGGTTTAGCGCAATTACTTAAATTGTTTGAACACTGGCAAAAACAAGCAATTAGTATCAAGGTCACTAATGTCAATCGTATGATTGGCGTATTATTTAAAATGACAGGGCTAACCCGTTTTCTTAGCGATGCGCAAAGTTCAACGTCCGTTACGCAAATACCAGAAACCAAAGCTGTTAATGCCACTTCTGTTGCCGTTGTTAATTCTGCTAGCAGTGATGGAAAACTTAAATTGTGGGTTAATGCACAAAATAATTATCAAGTGAACGGCTGGTATTTTTTCAATACTTATTTGCAACGACACACGGGGCGTGAAATACATTTGGAATTAGTACACGGAGCGATGAACGAACAAAACACCAAGATTGAGCAGATGGACATTGTCTTTACTAAACCATTTGAAGCAACACGATTGTTGATGGAAAAACAATTCTGCCCGCTATTACATCCCATCAACCAAACTGACGAAGTAACACTATTGGTACGCGCCGATGATACACGGCAAAAAATTAGCGATTTTCATGGAGGCAAAGTCATTACTGCCACAGCTGATAGTTTTGTCTACCTATTAGGACGTTTTCTGTTAGAAGAAGACAGCGCGACACATTTTGATTACACATTTTCTGGGCATGACATTAAAGCATTGCAAATGCTGCTTAAAGGTCATGCGGACATTCTATTCATGGCGAGTGAAGCCTATCAAGGTTTATCGAGCTTAACACGCAATATGCTACGCAAAATAGATCATAGTGAAACAGGTTTTGCCTTTCACCTCTTATGCGCCGCGCCACACTGTGTCGATATTGGTCATGCGATAACTGAAGTGCTACTGAATATGGGGCAAGACAGCCAAGGGCGACAAGTGTTAGCCGACTTAGGTTTAGAAGGCTGGTGCAAACCTAAACAGGACGAAATTAATATGCTTGCCATGCTGTTTAATCGCTATGTCGCGGATGAGCAGCAAGACGCAATCGCTGTTGGGTCATAAATTAATTCGCGTAAAACAAATAAATAATCACTGAAAAGTTTTTGCTGTGTTGTGCAATGTTGTAGTCACAACTAGAGAATCTTTGTTATTTTGTGGCTTGCAGTATATTATTAGCAGCCTTGATTATTTGCTTGATAGGACTTTAAACCCCGACTATGTACCAGTATAACGAGATTGACCAAACCCTTGTGGATGAACGGGTTGCCCAATTTAGGTGGCAGACCGAGCAGTTTTTAAAAGGTGAACTTTCCGAAGATCGATACCGTGCTTTGCGCTTAAGAAACGGTATTTATATTCAGACTCATGCGCCGATGTTGCGGGTGGCCATTCCTTATGGCTTACTGCACGCTAAACAAATCAGAAAGTTGGCGCATATTGCCCGTACTTACGATAAAAACTATTGTCATTTTACTACGCGGCAAAATGTGCAGTTTAACTGGCCTAAGATTGAGCAAACGCCTGATATTTTGGCGGAACTGGCTACGGTGCAGATGCACGCGATTCAAACCAGCGGTAATTGTATGCGTAACACTACCTCTGACCATTTGGCGGGTGTGTGTGTCGATGAGATTGAAGATCCGCGTCCGTATTGTGAAGTTATTCGTCAGTGGACAACTTTACACCCTGAGTTTGATTATTTACCGCGTAAATTTAAAATTGCGGTCAGTGGTGCGGTTCATGACCGTGCGGCTACGCAATTTCACGATGTCGGTTTGCATTTGGTTAAAAATGAGGCAGGTATTGTCGGCTTTAAAGTGTTAGTCGGTGGCGGTTTAGGACGCACTCCAATTATTGGTAGAGTCATTCGCCCTTATTTGGAACAGAAGCATTTATTGTCTTATTTAGAAGCTATTTTGCGCATTTATAATTTATTTGGTCGTCGTGATAATAAATATAAAGCGCGTATCAAAATTTTGTTGAAAGAAACGGGGATTGAAAAATTTACCGCGATGGTTGAGCAAGAATGGCAGCTCATAAAAGAGGGTCGTGAATTAAGTGCTGATACGGTAACAGCAATGAAGGCGCATTTTATACCACCTGCTTATTTGCCTAACGCCGTCGGTGATAAAAGTTTTGCTCTGTATTTAGCCAGCGATTCAGCTTTTGCTACTTGGATAAAATACAATACGGCTGCGCATAAAGTCGCAGGTTATAAAGCGGTGTTTTTATCATTAAAAGCACCCGATGTTCCCCCAGGTGACGTGACCGATGCACAATTGGATGCGATTGCTGATTTAGCGGATCGCTATAGTTTTAGTGAGGTTAGAACCACACACCGTCAAAATTTGATTTTTGCCGATGTTAATCAAGCCGATTTATACCCTTTGTGGCAACAGTTGAACGCATTAAAATTGGCTACGCCGAATATTGGCACAGCGACCGATATTATCTGCTGCCCTGGTTTGGATTTTTGTTCGCTTGCGAATGCCAGTTCCATCGATGTGACTAAAGAAATTAATGACGCTCTGGATGATATAGATTATGTGCATGACATTGGTGAATTAAAAATAAATTTTTCGGGCTGTATGAATGGTTGTGCGCATCAAAGTGTCGGACATATTGGTATTTTAGGCGTGGATAAAAAAGGCACGGAATGGTATCAGCTCACGTTAGGTGGTTCTTCTGATAATGAAGCCGCTATCGGTGAACGTTTAGGCCCTGCGGTGGCTAAGCATGAGGTGACAAAAGCCATTACCACGATTTTGGATGTTTATATTCAACAACGCTTGGAAGAAGAATCCTTCCTAGACACGGTAAAGCGGGTGGGCATAAGCCCCTTTCAGGAGAAAGTTTATGCAAATCATTAAAGACAAGCGCATTGTTGATGACACTTGGCAACATATTGCCGATGATGCCACCATCCCAGCGGGTGATGTCAGTGTGTCATTAGCCAGATGGCAGCAAGAAAAACATTTGTTGATTCATCACAAGGGTAAATTAGGCGTTCGTTTGCATCCATCCGATGCGGTAACAGAGCTTGCGGATGATATAAGTCGTTTGGAGTTGATTGAACTGGATTTTCCAGACTTTGCTGACGGTCGGTCTTTTTCTCAAGCATGGTTACTTCGAGAGCGTCTTGGCTATGGAGCTGAACTGCGGGCGACTGGGCAGTATATGCCTGATCAGGCGTTTTATTTAGCGCGTGTTGGGGTGAATGCGTTTAATCCTGAAAAATTTAAAGATTTACCAGTGATCCTTGCTAAGCTTAATGACTTTACGGTCAATTATCAACGCTCAGTCAATTAAATAGCCGTACACACTGAGCGGGGGGTTACCTTCCGCCCAGTGTGAGTTTTTCGATTAACTCAACATCGAGCTACGATTATTCGTCTTCTTCCTCAGGCTCGTCCTCTTCCTCAGGCTCGTCCTCTTCCTCAGGCTCGTCTTCTTCCTCAGACTCGTCCTCTTCCTCAGACTCTTCGTCCTCTTCGTCCTCTTCGTCCTCTTCGTCCTCTTCGTCCTCTTCGTCCTCTTCGTCC
>JBAXNR010000040.1:0-32304 GCA_037133675.1 Methylococcales bacterium | reverse complement strand
ACGCGCCCAGCGCGTCGTTCCAGATACTGTGATAAATGTGATTCATGATGACCCTGCTTTGTGTTGGGAGACGAATGCGTTGTTAGGTACGGATTATTTATCCGCACCGTGCGATTGAATTCGCACCAACATTAATGACAGCTTGTGCCATTTATTTTCCTTTATATTTTTACTGAAATGCGGTGACAATTTACGCTGATTTTTTAATTTTCGCTATCTTTAAAAGTACAATATCGGTGGAGTTAGAGCGTTATGGACAATGTGTGGAAACGGGAATTTAAAAAAAATCTACTCAAAGACTCGATTGCAGTTATTCACATTAATCAAAGTGCTATAATCGACAACAATCTATTGTATTGATAACAACGGGTGCAAATATGGAATTGAACAACCTACAGCAAGAACATCATAGTGATTCGAAAATCAGAATCGCACCATTAGGATTTGAAGCCGATGTTGTAGAAAAACTAGAAAAAATTTTTCAGCGCGAACGTGCAGAGCAGAAAGTTTACACAACTGTCTCCCCCTACACGGATGGGCTTGTCGATATTTTTTTAGTCAATTACGACAATCCATCCGCTCTGAGTGAAAAAGACGCTGCCGTTAGTCGCCATCCTGAGATTCCATTTATCGCTGCAAGCCAAAGCGCGTTGTCGGATGAATCAATTGTTCATCGGCTTCATCCCTATCAGGTACATGGAATTTTACTTGCAGCTAGGTTATTAAATGCTCTTGATAAAGTAGCTCTGTCCACCGCTACTTTACCCCCCCAAAGTGACAGCGAAACCGCCGTGACTGACGCTGTAAAAATTGCTGATAATACCCAGCCCGTAGAAAATATTGGCAGTTATCGTGCATTAGTCGTGGATGACAGTGCTGCTATACAAAAATCGCTGGAATTGAATTTATTGACCCTGAAAAGTATTGGTGAAATCGATTTTGCGGACAGTGGCGAGATGGCTCTTGAAAAACTAGACGCTAAACAATACGACATTATTTTTCTGGATGTGATGATGCCTGGTATTGATGGTTACGAAACCTGTACACAAATACGAAAAAAACCACTCTATAAAAAAACACCGATAATCATGGTGTCTGCGAAATCCTCGCCTCTCGATGAGGTAAAAGGTATTGTCGCAGGATGTACCACTTATTTAACAAAACCTGTTCAAAATGAGGCGTTTCAAAAACTTAGTCATCGTATGATGGATTGGCTGGCGCATAAAAAAGCCTCTTAAATAACGCGCTAAGTCAGAACACAATTATCTTTTAAACTAAACCCAATAGGAAATAACATGACCATTAAAAAAATATTAATCTGTGACGATGCCCCCGCTGATCTTGCCAATATTAGACATATTTTGCAAACCACAAACTGCATCTTAATTGAAGCAACAGACGGTGCCGAAGCGTTAAAGAAAGCAAAAGCAGAAAAGCCAGATGTAATTTTTCTGGATATAGTCATGCCAGGTATGGACGGATTTGCAACCTGTCGCGCTTTGCATGAAGACCCAGATACTAAACACATACCCGTGATTTTTGTTAGCTCAAAAAATCAAAAAGCCGATAAAGTATGGGCGCAAATGCAAGGTGCTAAAGATTTAATCGGCAAACCAAGTGATGCTAACGAAATTCTCACTGCGCTAAAAGCACTAGGATTGTAAGACACTATATAAATCTTTAACTCAAGGTACACACTAATGGACGTACAACACCTCGAAACAGCCGAACAACAAGACACTGATTGGCTATCACCAACGGCAGCGTTAACGCAGTTTTTACCATTGGAAACTGAGGTGAGTACAGAGAATCTAATCGCTCACACTGAAACTGTGTTCGGTTTTCGTGTGGGAAGTTTGGGATTTTTAGTGAATAGCGATACTTATTGTGAAGTTATCGAGCAGTTAAAAGTCAATCCGTTACCAAATGTTGAGCCTTGGTTTGGAGGTCTACTTAATCTTAGGGGAAATCTTGTCCCTGTTATCGACTTGCAATTATTGCTAGGTGAAACCTCCACCATAGATCGTAAAAGTCGGCAATTATTTGCTATTGGACAAGGCGATAAAGCAATGGCATTTTGGATTGATGGTCTTCCCGAAGTACAAAGGGCTTTTTCACAACCGCTTAAGCAGTTACCGCCACTTCCCGCTATACTGCAACACTGTGTTTCAAATAGCTATTTGCATGAGGGACAAATTTGGTTCAACGTACAGTTCGATGAATTATTTAAAACACTCGGCAACCAAGGAAGTGGGTTATGAACCAACGTGCAAACCCTCAAAATGGTCTTTCATCGCCCTCCGATTATATAGCCATCATTGAAAACCTCGCCAATCAAGCAAACGAGGCGGGCTATCCTACTCTATATGATGTAAGCATGATTATTGTGGGTGCGTTGCATGAGTTATCACAAAAAGGTGATACTGTTGCGTTAAACTCTGATCTTCCGTCCTTGCTCAACAGCTGGTCAACACTGATTGACGCTTATCAACAAAACGCCCAATCGGCTGTTGATGGAATAATGACTATTCTGTGTCATCCTGATTTAAATATACCGTTAGATGAAGATGATTTTTCTGTATTCGCAACACTGCTTGCCGAAGAATTAGTGGCAAACAATATTGCTCAACACCTAGAGACAACGACACTCGATGAGGTTGTTACTTTACAGGCAGTTGAGTCACCTTCTTTTTTTGATGAAGATGAATTGCTCACTTTACAGGCAGTTGATACACCATCGCCAGAGTCAAACGACGAACCCATCACGTCAATAAAGACCACGACAGAAATAGCAGACGAAGACGAAGACGAAAAACCGCTTTCAGCAATGGCGCAAGAATTAGTCGAATTGCTAGATACCGAGGCAAGCTTACTTAATTACCGATTTCTAGCTATTCCTTTTGATGACTCACTCTTAGAAAAAGAGGAGCATTTAGAACTAGCGAGTGAAGAATTAGATCGTTTAATAAATGCCTCAAAAATGGTCGGTTTTGATGGGCTTTCTCAAGTCTGTACACACGTTAACACTAATATTTCGCTATTTTTACAAGCCATTGACAGCTTTAACATAGAAAAACGGGATTTATTCATAGACTGGATAAGCCACGTTAAAGATTACTTACTTGCCTTTAGCAAAAAAGGCGCGGGTAGACAATTATTAGCGCAAATGGCTAATCCAAACTGGGTACAGCCGCTCACTGCCGAAGCCAGCGCACTATTGCTACCACAAATGCAAGTTACAGGATTGAGTGAAGCCACCGCTGAAGAAGAGGTTCACGAAAAACTGGCTACAGATGACGATGTCTCGTTAGCTTTACCTGATGACGTTAATAAAGAATTACTTGATTTATTATTACAAGAACTTCCAAGCTATACCCAACAGTTTTCCGAGGCCATACAGCGACTACACGCAGGTGGAAGTTCAAGGGATATTGATGTTGCACAACGTATCGCTCACACCATTAAAGGCTCTGGCAATACCGTTGGTATTAAAGGCGTTGCCGTTCTAACTCATCAAATAGAAGATATTTTGATGGCGTGTGCCAAAGCACATAAACTGCCTGGAGCGGCGTTGATTAATACCTTAATCAATGCCTCTGATTGCTTAGAAGCCATGTGCGAATCATTACTAGGATTTGGTGAGCCGCCTGCTGATGCGCGAGCAATCCTGCAAGAAGTATTGGATTGGGCGTATCGAATAGCCAAAAACGGCATTGAAGAAGCCAATAGTCAAGATGCCCCCATCAAACACGAAGCCGCAGCTAAAAGTTCAACTGACGATTCAGCGGCACAGCCTCAAAAAGACACCAAGACCGAACAAGCCGAATCAACTCAAGTCGCTATGGTGCGTGTACCTACCGACCAAATTGAAAACTTATTTAGACTATCAAGTGAAAGTATTATTCTTAACGGTCAAATTTACGAACGTCAACGCCGTTTGAAAAACCAACTTCAAATGATGGAATCACAATTTACACTGTTGCAACAACTAGGCGCAGACTTAGAACAATTAATTGACCTAAAAGATTTATCAGGTCGATCTTTGGTGACTGCCAGCAAAGATTTTGATGCCTTGGAAATGGATCAATACAACGAACTCCATACTGCCAGTCGGCGCATGGTTGAAGCGGCAGTGGATGCGCGAGAAATTAGCGTTGATATGAAAAAAGAACTTGAATACATGAATGAAGTTTTGGAATATCAACAACGCTTAGTTATTAACACCCAAGAAGCAGTTATGCAAACACGCTTTGTACCTGTGGGTTCTATTATCCTACGTTTACAAAGAGGGCTGAGACAAACCTGCCGTCTGACAGGAAAACAAGGGGAATTAACTTTTTCTGGTGAACGCTTACTCATCGATGGCGACACACTCAGTGCCTTAGTTGAACCCTTAATGCACTTATTGCGCAACGCTGTTGATCATGGTTTAGAAGGTCAGGAAGAACGTATTGCGCTAGGTAAACCGCCTGTAGGACAAATCGCCATCGAATTTGACCGTGAAGGTAACAGTATTTTAGTGCGTTGCCGTGACGATGGACGAGGCTTAGATTTTGAAGCGATACGTCAAACGGCAAAAAAACGTGGTGATTTTCAAGCGGGTGATATTATTAGCGAAGAAGAATTAAAGCATTTAATTCTTCGCCCTAATTTTTCTACCCGCAATCAACTAACGCAAACATCAGGACGTGGCGTAGGAATGGATGTGGTTAATTTCCAAGTTCTGTCCCTAGGTGGTAGCTTATCCTTACAGTCTGTTAGAGGACAAGGCTTAACGGTTGAATTAAGAATACCTTTGCCACTGAGTCGCTCACACGCACTAATAGCGTATGCTGCTTCTTACAAAGTCGCCATTTCCAGTAAAGGACTAACTCAGGTTATCTATTCAGGAATAGGTGAGCTAACAACCATCAGCAACGAACAGGTTTTAATCGTAGGTGAGGATATTTATCCTGTCGTTAAGTTGGAAGACTTGCTCCATGTAGTGGATCGTCGTAAGGAAAGACGATCTCATAGTGCTGTTTTGTTAGTCCAGAACGGTAATAAAATTACCGCTGTACTGGTTAACACCATCATCGATAGCAGAGAAGTAGTTATTAAGAATTTAGGCTATTACATGAAGAAAATTCATGGTTTCGTGGGGGCGACTATTCTAGGTGATGGTTCTGTTACCCCTGTACTAGATATTCCTGAATTATTGCGTGCGCCAATCCGTGCCAATGTAACTACACATACTAATGTGGCAGAAAGAATTGATTCAGGATCAAGTTTACCCAAAATATTGATTGTGGATGACTCGCTCAGCCAACGCCGCGCACTGCAACAAATTTTGACTGATGCAGGTTTCCGCGTCCAAGCAGTTCGTGACGGTATCGAAGCAGTAGAATGGTTGGCCAGTAGTAAACCAGATATTGTTATCACCGACCTTGAAATGCCTAGAATGAATGGCATCGAACTCGCATCACACATTCGTAGTCATGCAAACATTAGGGATTTACCTATCATAATGGTTACGTCGCGATCTACGCAAAAACATCGACAAATGGCAGAAGACGCGGGTATCGATTTCTATCTCATTAAACCTGTACAAGATGATGATTTGTTAAGAAAAATACAAATATTGCTCGACAAACAGCGTACTGCGGTAGCTGTCTAATGGAAAATAATCCTGCTCAACTTGTTGATTGGTCAACCCATTTTATTGCATTGATTTTTGATGGTCTGTCACTACTTATTCCGCAAAGTGATGTTTACTCTTTAGAACCAACAGTTGATATAATCTCAACTGCCTCCCATAACGGAAGTGTTGGTCAACTGGAACAAAGCGGTAATATATGGTATTTATACGCACTATCCTCAGAGCTAAACTTACTCAATAGTTGCCCTGAAACTTATCATATCGCCCTTTTAATGAAAAACGTCCAACCTGCATTTGGTTTGCTTTGTGAACAAGTCGATACTATTGACCGCAACCAAATCAGTATTCATCCTGTGCCATCTGCGATGAAGACTGAAAATTCGCCGCTACTGGCGTTAGCATTGTATGGTAACGAAGTCCGTTATATCAGTTCTGCAAGCGCGTTAAGTCACCTTCTTACACAGGGACAAGTCTAATGAAAGTCTTAGCGTGGATTCTTTCGATTACCGACACTGTATTTGTATCCGTAGGCGAGTTTGAGCTTGTTCATATTCTGCCCGATACCCCAAGCTTATACAAAGTGCCAAAAGCACCGCATTATTGCCAGCAAGTATTTATCTGGCAAAACAAAATCATCCCCGTCATGAACCTTGCAGTAAAATTGGGTCTTGAGCAAAAATCGCCAACAACTCATCGTTTTATTTGCATTTTTGCTTATCGAGCGCAAAAAACAGGATTACTCGAATACGGCGCACTGTCGTTAAATGCCACGCCCACTCGAACTGAAGTCAGTGATGAACAAGTTTGCAAGTTACCCACTGATTTATCATCATGGCGGCATTACTTCAGGTCTTGTTTTCAAGAAACAAACACTCAAATAATAATTCCAATTTTAAAACTTGAATGTTTGTTTGCGTATCAAGACGGCGTGTAGGTTGGCGTGAATCTCCATGAACCACAACAAGTCAACGGTTTTGTTGAGTTTCTACCCTCAACCCAACCTACTATAAACTCGTTTAGCTCACTGCTGTGACAACAGGCTATTCGGCAAAATTCATCATTGACAATATGGAACACACTCTATGAAACAAAATATAAGTCTATTTAGCCGAATGCTGCTCTGGCAGAAATTCGCCATTTTGGGCGCACTTGCCCTCGTGTTAGTAATACTCCCTTTTAGTTTTTATATCGTTGAAACGGAAAAATCGATTAACAATGCGATATTAGAAACCCAAGGGATTCCTCCCGTGCAGAGCTTACTAGAGCTAGTTCGACTCCTGCAAAAACACCGTGGTTTATCCGCCCGTTTATTAAGTGGTGATACGCAAGCGGCAGCAGAACGTGAAGAAACTAAAAACACTGCTAATCAGTTAGTCAATACTATTGCTTCCATGATAGAGGCAATTCCTAATGACAAAATCAAGGAAGATTGGAAATCGACCACTCAACATTGGATTAAGCTGCAAGGGCAGGTTGATAAAAAACAAATTTCCGTACCCGAAAGTTTTCAAGAGCATATTAATGTCATCGAAGACTATCTGTCCTTAAATGACAAAGTGGCGGATCAGTATGGCTTAACGTTAGAATCTGATGCAAAAAACTACTTCATGGTTCAAGCATTTGTGTATGCTAACCCTGCATTGACTGAAACGCTTGGTAAAATGCGGGCGTTAGGTTCTAGCTTATTAGTCGCAAAACAAGCCGCGCCTGCTGAATTACAACGCTTATCGGGCTTGGTTGACTTGACTAAAGCACAACGGAAAATCGCCTTGGGGTCGCTAGAGAAAGCCTTTGATCTTGACCCTAGCATTAAGGCAGAGTTGGAAGGATTAACGAAAGAGGCGGGCGAAAACTACAACACGGCTGTCGAGTTAGTTAAAAAAGAAATATTAAATGCCACTGAACTCACTTATACACCAAAAGATTACTTCGATTTTTACACCAAAACCATCGATAGTTACTCCGTGCGTAACAAAGAAGGCATGAAGATATTGGACAGACTGTTGAATGATAAAGTGAAAAAGTTACGGCAAACCGAGCTTCTTATCAGTTTTGGTCTGTTGACATTACTGTTAATCAGCTCTGTGTTCACGCTGTACATTATTCGTAGTATCACCAAGCCAGTGACTAATTTAGTAGACGTTATGAAAAAACTGGCGGGGGGCGATGACAACATCCGCGTTAATCCACAAACATTTGACGAGTTAGGTTTGCTAGGTCGTCAGTTTGACATGATGGTTGACCAGCGTGAATTAGTGAACGCGACCATTCAAAAAGAAAACGAAACCCTCAACACCTCAATTATTAATCTACTCCAAGCGGTGGCAAAACTGTCACAAAAAGACTTAACCACGAAAATTCCTGTGTCTGAAGACGTAACAGGGCTGATTGCGGATGCGTTAAACTTACTTGCGACTGAAACCGCTAAGGTTTTGAATAAAGTTGTGCAGTTAGCAGGTGACGTAGCGCAAGTGTCTCAAAAAGTAAAAACCCAATCAGACAGTGTTATTTTGGTGGCAACCGAAGAAAAGCGCGAGGTAGAACAATCTAACACCGAGCTTAACAACGCGTCTGAAGCAATGTTAGGGGTAGCGCAACTTGCAGTTTCATGTAACGAAGCGGCAGAAAAAGCCATTAAAAACACCGACAAAGCACAAGAAACTGTATTGGACACGGTACAAGGTATCACCATTATTCGTGACACCATCCGTGAAACTGAAAAACGGATTAAACGACTGGGTGAGCGTTCACAAGAAATTGGTGGTGTTGTAAACTTGATTAACAACATCGCTGAACGTACCCATATTCTTGCCTTAAACGCTTCCATGCACGCTGCATCAGCGGGTGAGGCAGGTCGTGGTTTCGCGGTGGTTGCCAACGAAGTACAACGACTTGCAGAAAACTCGCGTGAAGCGACTTCAAAAATCGCGGCACTGGTTAACAACATTCAGGTAGAAACAGCTGATACTGTTATCACCATGAACGAAGCCATCGGGCAGGTTATCAAAGGAACGGATCTTGCCCAACAAGCGGGTGATGAAATGCGAGTAACGCGTGAAACAACAGCTACACTGGTGCAATTGGTAAAACGTATTGCCGAAGATTCAAACGCGCAAGTATTAACCACGCAACGCTTACAAGAACGTGCGTTGCAAATTACCAAAAGTACCGAGGAAACATTTGAACAGTTACAAGAACAAGGACTGCAAACCGAACAGTTAGTGGGTCTATCTAATGACTTGGTGCAATCGGTTAGCGTATTCACCTTGCCACAAAGCAAAACTGCCGCTTAAGGTAACCCACCATCAGTTAAATTTTTAATTGGAGTACAAACCTAGTAGTCAGTCCATTTTATTCTGATGTGTGCAATAAAGACCTGTGAGGTTTTAAAAACCTCGCTGGTCTAGTAACGTTACCCGTCACAACTAAACTGACGGTACACTAGATTTGTACTCCGCTATATCAATCACTCAATATTTAGGGTCACTGGTTTTTGCCCTACTCTATACAATCACTCACTAGGTATTATTAATGAATAACCCGCAATACACGCAAGAACAAGCTCAATTACTTTATGATGTATTAGTTCATCATAATGCGTCTACCCTAGCACCTACTTTTGACCAAGTGGCAAGCAAGCAATTGAATGACGCATTAAGTACACTCAGAATGGAGCTGTCATTATTTATTGCAGACGGCTATCAAGGCGATGTACAAGAAGACAGCTACGATGATGATAAACACTCACAAGAATGGCTGGATATGCACTAAACGAGGCGCGACGTGTTATTTTCGCAACTTAAAGCTAAAGCCGCGCATTTATTGCGTGGCGAAAGTGCAGAACAGCAAGCCTGCCAATTTCTGCTTAAAAAAGGACTTAAACTGGTAACGCGTAATTTTCGTTGTAAACAAGGCGAACTTGATTTAATCATGACTGATGAGCAAACGTTGGTAATTATTGAAGTGCGTTTTCGCCAAACGGATAAATATGGCAGTGCAGCAGAGAGCGTCACGCGGGCTAAACAATCGCGTATAATAGCGGCAACACAGGTTTATTTATCCAGCCAAAAGATCAATAAACCGATACGTTTTGATGTGGTTGCTCTGTCTGGCAACGGCAACCTAGACTGGATAAAAAATGCCTTTTAACCCGCTAATCAACCCACTATGAGCCTACAAGACCGACTCATTAATCATTTCACCGATCATCTGCAAACCCATCAAGAGACCATGATTAGCTTGTGTGAGCTAATTGAATATGCCGCTCAAGGGCTAGTTTCAGTGTTGCTGAATGATAAAAAAATTCTCTGTTGTGGCAATGGACGATCAGCAAGTTGTGTGCAGTTATTTTCATCATCCATGCTCAATCAATTTGAACGTGACCGCCCTGCCCTACCTGTTATTCCATTAACAACCGATATGGCAACTGTTACAGGCATTGCCAACGATTATGCTTTTGATGATGTCTATGCAAAACAACTACGCGCGTTAGGCAACAGCGGTGATTTATTGCTGGTTTATAGCGAAAGTGGCGCGAGTGCCAGTATTACCAAAGCCATTAGTGCTGCGCATGATAAAGGCTTAACGGTTATTGTTTTGTCGGGTCGTAAGGGTATCGCTCTGAATCCCTTACTAAAAGAAACTGACATAGAAATTTGTATTCCCTCTCAATCAATAGCACGAATACATGAAGTTCATGTTTTGATTACTCACTGTTTGTGCGATCTAATCGATCATCAATTATTTGGAGCTTAAACGATGCGCCGATTTTTATGGCTAGTATTAATAAATAGTTTTTTACTTAGCGGTTGCCCTCTCGTGCCGACTAACAATACCGTGCAACCGCTTTCAAGTTATGATCGCCGTTCTCTGGATGCAATTGCCAGCGATAAAGACATAGAGCAATCTGCTATCGAAGAGTTATATAGCGACAAAGACTTAAGCACTCAAAGTTATATTACGGTCAACGCTTACAATGGCGTAGTATTAATGACGGGCGAAGTTGCTAATGAAGACCTTAAAAACAAAGCTCTCGATATTGTGCGCATTATTCGTCACGTCAAAATGGTACGCGATAATTTAACCATCGCGCCGCCTAGTGATGCAGTGTCACGCGACGATGATAGCCAACTAAATCAACGGGTCAAAACCGCACTCACCCAAATTTACACGCTACCCGATTTTAATTCAGCCATGATTAAAGTGGTCACTGAAAATAGCGTGGTTTATCTCATGGGGCTAGTATCCAGAGAAGAAGGCAAGGTAGTGGTTAATGTCACGCGCTTACAAGCAGGAGTTAAACAAATTGTTACCGTCTTTGAATACCTTGACTAAATTACCCAGCGATTTTTTAGCTTTGCTTAGCGAGGCGTTTACTAAGCAAACCTTACTCACTGCGCCTGAAGAATGCTGGGCGTATGGCTATGATAACAGCCGTTTACATCGCTTACCCCAAGCAGTGATTTTTCCAACTACCCACGAGCAAGTGGTCAGTGCAGTGCAAGCTTGTCATCAATTTAGCATCGCACTAACGGTCAGAGGACGCGGCACAGGCACAACAGGCGCGACTGTGCCATTGCACAACGGCGTAGTGATGTCGATGGAACGCATGACCAAAGTGCTGGAATTTTCGCCTGATAATCGCTACATCACGGTACAAACAGGAATAACTAATCAGCAAGTCCAAGACTTGGTGAAAGAAAAAGGATTCTTTTGGCCACCCGATCCCACCAGCGCGGCGTTTTGTAGTATCGGTGGCAATTTAGCCTATAACTCCGCAGGGCCTAAGGCGGTTAAATACGGTACGCCGCGTGAAAACACTCTAGGTTTACGCGCAGTCACAGGTGAAGGCAAAGAAATTCGGGTCGGTGTATTTACCAGTAAAGGCGTAGTCGGTTATGACTTAACGCGCTTAATCATCGGCTCAGAAGGTACGTTAGCCATTATTACCGAAGCCACGCTAAAACTCATGCCGCTACCCGAAGCCAAAAAAACCCTCAGAGCCATTTACAACACGGTCGCCGATGCTGCTAAAGCCGTCTCTGCCATCATGGCACAGCCCGTGATTCCCTGTGCCTTAGAATTTATTGATGGAAATGCTATTAATATGATTCGAGACTACACCGAAACTGATTTGCCCGAAAATGCAGGTGCGATGCTCATGATAGAAGTCGATGGACAACGCGAAGGCTTGGATTTCGCCGCTGAAAAAGTCATTGTAGCCGCAAGCAACGCAGGTTTGATGGACATAAGATTGGCACAAACCGAAGCCGAAGTTGCCGCCTTATGGAAAACCCGCAAAGCCCTATCGCCTGCACTGCGCAAAGTCGCACCGAAAAAAATCAATGAAGATGTGGTCGTGCCAGTCACTGAAATGCCCGCTTTAATTGCAGGACTAGACGCACTATCAAAAAAATACCAACTGCCCATTGTTAATTTTGGTCATGCAGGTAATGGCAATATTCACGTTAATTTACTGCTAGACCCCGATGAACTCGAACAAAGCAAAAAAGCCCACGCGTGTTTGGATGAGATTTTTTCCTTAGTGCTAACGCTAAACGGTACACTGTCAGGCGAGCATGGGGTTGGCATAGAAAAACGTGATTTTGTTGACCGTGAACTCGATGCCAATTCCATCGCATTGATGCGAGCCATTAAACGCCAATTTGACCCGCGTGGTATTTTGAATCCCGATAAAATGCTACCGTTGCTTTAATCATGATTAACAAAAATCAATTTATCAGTTTCAAAACCTAAAGAAGCGGCTTTGGCAATTAGGGCTTTCTTTATTTCATCTTTAATCTTCGGCTCTCTGGCCAATAACCAAAAATACGATTTATCAGGGCCTGAAATCAGCGCGTATTGATAATTTTCGTGGTCTAATTCAAACACAATATAAGAGCCATAAAAAGGACCAAAGAATGATACTTTTAAATAACCTTCATTGGCTTCATTGACAAAATACGCCTTACCTTCTGCTTCTTTCCAAACATTTTCGCTGGGTAAATAACCGCGATTAACTACGCGTAAACCGCCATCTTCTCGCACGCTGTATTCGGCGGTGATGTGGGTTAAATCCCGTTCAAATGAGTTATCGAGTCGAGCAATTTCATACCATTTTCCAAGATATTTTTCTGCTTTGAAATTAGCCACGGGGCGTACACTGTCAGGTATGCCTACGCAACCAACTAACAACAAAATCAGCATTATTAATAATTTTTTCATGTTTTTTCTAAGCTCCTAGGAATAATAAAGTTTCGTTTTCTGGGGAATATAGAGCTAACGCACGATAAAATGACACCGTTCACCACGAACGGTATTATAGACTGTATGGATTGAACAACTATGATAGCGTAAAACGCTTAAAACAGCTTGTCAGTGAAAATTATGACACTGTCATACGCTTGTCATATAAAATTAATATGCTTGAATCTATCACCACTTGAAAATTTCACACATTGAGAATTGATTAATGAAACTATCTTTAAAAACAAAATCGCTATTTGCTGCCCTAGGCTTAACAGCTACATTGCTGAGCGGTACTGCGGGTGCGGTACAAAAAGTTGATGCAGGCGTTCCTACTTATGCAAAAGCCAGCGGTATTTCAGGTAATTTGTCTAGCGTTGGTTCTGATACATTGGCAAACTTAATGACCATGTGGGCAGAAGAATTTAACCGTGAATATCCTAACGTCAATATTCAAATTCAAGCCGCTGGTTCTTCTACCGCGCCACCTGCATTGACTGAAGGTACTGCGAATTTAGGCCCTATGAGTCGTGAAATGAAAGACGACGAGTTGGCTGCGTTTGAAGACAAGTACGGTTACAAACCAACCGCTGTGCCTGTTGCTATCGACGCATTGGCAGTAATGGTCAACAAAGACAACCCCATCAAAGGCTTAACCATTCCACAAGTTGATGCTATTTTTTCATCAACCCGCAAATGTGGTCATGAAGCCAGCATTGAAAACTGGGGCGATGCAGGTGTTGCTGCATGGGGTTCAAAAAGTATTCAGTTATACGGTCGTAACTCAGTGTCAGGTACTTACGGTTATTTTAAAGAAAACGCCTTATGTAAAGGCGATTTCAAAAGTAACGTAAACGAGCAACCTGGTTCTGCATCAGTAGTACAATCAGTGACTTCATCAGTAAATGGCGTAGGCTACTCAGGTATGGGCTACACGACATCAGGCGTTAAAATGGTTGCGTTAGCTAAAAAAGCAGGCGAAGCATTTGTTGAAGCAACTCCTGAAAACGCGTTGAGCGGTAAATACCCGTTAACTCGTTATTTGTATGTTTATGTTAATAAAAAACCTAACACACCGTTAGCTCCATTAGATTATGAATTTATCAAAATGGTGTTATCGCAAACAGGTCAACAAGTTGTTATCAAAGACGGCTATATTCCACTGCCTGCTAAAGTAGTTGAAAAAGCATTGACTGAATTGAAATAAGTAAAAATACCCCCCATTAAAACGACGGCTGGGATTTGTTAAAACGAATTTCAGCCGTTTTTTTTTGTTTTTGTTATGCTATTGTCACACTAAAATCCTATAATTTCACTATATCTGAAATTACCTCCCATCAATAAACCGCTTTCAGTTATGGAAAAATCCGCTAATAATTATTACCAACGCTGGCGATTAGCCAAAGATTCACTGGCGCGTGTCGGTGTAATCGCAGGAGGGCTCAGTGTGATTGTTGCACTGGTGCTGATTTTCTTTTATTTGCTTTATGTCGTCATTCCACTGTTTAAACCAGCCACCGCAGAAGCAACCAGCAACTATGCGTTGCCCGAACAAACACAGGGTAAAACAGTATTGCTAGATGTGGAAGAACAAAATGAAGTTGCCGTTCGATTTACAGACAGTGGGCAAGCGGTATTTTTTGACGCAGCAACTGGCAAAACAATTTTAAATGAAGCCATTAAAATCCCCGCTGGTTCAAAGATTGTTAGTTTTGCTGAAGGTAGTCCCATTAGTGAAGGAGCAGTTATTTATGGCTTATCCAATGGGCAAGCGGTTGTTGTTAAACATCAATATAAAATTACTTACCCTGATAATAAACGTTTAATTACCCCGTCTTTAAAATATCCGTTGGGCGAAGCGGCGTTAGTTATTAATGACAAAGGCGCAGCATTAGAAAAGATTGCCGTTAAAATCGGTGATAAGTCCAGCACCATTGTCGCTAAAACGGCTGACAAAATTCGCTTAATCCATATTGAAAAAGAAACTAATTTATTTAGCGATGAAGTTAAGCTTAGCCATACTGAAACTCTGTTAGAAGTGCAAGCGAGTAACATTATCGATATTCGTATTGATAAGGAAGAGCGTAATCTGTATTTAATTGGTAACGATGGTCACTTAAATTTTTTTGATATTAGCGACAAAGTCAATCCGACGCTTAGACAAAATATTAATGTTGTTGCTGAAGGGGCAAAAATTACTGCCAGCACTTTTTTAAATGGCGATAGCTCTTTACTTATCGGTGATTCCAGCGGCTTAGTGTCACAGTGGTCGATGGTAAGAGACGAATCAAAACGCCCTGCCATGCAAAAAATTCGAGTCTTTAAAGTCTCTGAAAAAGCCATTGCTACTATCAATCCAGAACCACGTCGTAAAGGCTTTTCTGCCATTGATGTCGATGGCATGATGGGAATTTATCACACCACCTCAGAACGCGAAGTTCTTAGAGAACAGGTTACTAACAGCCTGCCACTCAGTGCTGCTTTATCACCAAGAGCAACGGCATTATTGATTGAAGCCAGTGACAAGAAAATATATTTTTGGAAAATAGATAATAAACATCCTGATATTTCGATTAAATCCTTGTGGCAAGAAGTCTGGTATGAAGGCTATCCAAAACCTGATTATATCTGGCAATCATCAGCGTCTAACAGTGATTTTGAACCAAAATTTAGCTTAACTCCTTTAGTATTTGGTACATTAAAAGCGGCATTTTATGCGATGTTGGTTGCCGTACCATTATCACTGATGGGAGCTATTTATAGTGCGTATTTCATGACTGTTTCCATGCGTCAATACGTCAAACCCACCATTGAGTTAATGGGTGCGTTGCCAACTGTTATTTTAGGTTTTCTTGCAGGGCTTTGGTTAGCACCCACCTTAGAAGAAAACTTATCAGGTTTCTTTCTGATGTTTGCATTGCTGCCTGTAGGCGTGATGGCATTTGCATACCTTTGGTATAATTTACCCAAACAAATTTTAGAAAAAATTCCCGAAGGTTGGGAAGCAGCAATATTGATTCCCGTCATTTTAATCACGGGTTGGTTTGCATTTGCTATCAGTGTACCGCTGGAAACCCTGCTGTTTCATGACACATTGCGTGACTGGTTTAAAAATGAATGGGGTATTGGTTACGATCAACGTAATGCAATGGTGGTTGGTATTGCAATGGGTTTTGCGGTGATTCCCACTATTTTCTCCATTGCTGAAGATGCTATTTTTAGCGTGCCTAAGCATTTAACTGTCGGTTCATTAGCCTTAGGTGCAACCACTTGGCAAACGATGACCCGCGTGGTGTTATTAACTGCCAGTCCTGGTATTTTCTCTGCGGTAATGATTGGATTAGGACGAGCCGTTGGTGAAACCATGATTGTACTAATGGCAACAGGCAACACCCCTGTGATGGACTTAAGTATTTTTCAGGGTTTGCGTACCTTAGCGGCTAACATTGCGGTAGAAATGCCTGAATCACAAGTGGATAGCTCACATTATCGGGTGTTGTTTTTAGCTGCGTTAGTATTGTTCTTATTCACCTTTGTCTTTAACACGTTAGCGGAAATTATTCGCCAACGCCTACGCGAAAAATACAGTTCATTATGATGAAATTATGGTTTAAAAGTGGATCGCCTTGGATATGGCTGAATGCAGCGGCAGTCAGTACCTGTTTGATTATGGTCATCGCAGTATTGGGCTTAGTGTTGGTACGCGGAGTGGGCAATTTTTGGCCAACTCAAGTCACGCAATTTTCTTATCAAGAAGAAGGCAAACCGCTAAGCACAATTATTGGTGAAAAAGTCGATACCAGCATCACGCCTGCCATTATGGCGAAGTCTACTGGTCATAAAATGGCTGACAACGAAGATACTCTAGTACAGTATCTGGTAAAAACAGGCAACCGTGATGTCACAGGTGCGGATTTTCGCTGGATAGAAGTGCGTAATGTTAAAGAGCAAAGCGATCCTAAGTCACTGATTGTGGTAGAACGGCGCGAATGGGGTAATTTTTACGGTCAACTGTTTGAAGTCAAAGAAAACGGTAAAACCGTAGCCACTGGCGACCAAGCGATGCCCGAATTGCAAACCAGACTCGCCGCCGCGTTGGTAGTCGTTAAAAAAATCGCCCAAATCGAAAAAAAGGAAATTGGTGCGATTAACTACGGCTTAGAGCGATTACGCTTGAAGCAGAAAAAATTGCAATTAGAAAACTTATGGAATAGCGACACAGAAAAACAATTCGCCGATGACAAAGCTGATTTCGATGCACAATATCAAAGTCATCAAGCTGAACTCGCTAGTTTATATAAAGAAATCAGACGTGATACGCTAATTGCTAAAACAGAATCAGGCACGGAAATTAAAATCCCGTTGGCTAAAATTGTTAAAGTGTATCAACCTAATGAGATGAGTGTTTTTGGAAAACTCAGCTTTTTTGGTCATAAAGTCATTGAGTTTTTAACCGAAGACCCGCGTGAAGCCAATACCGAAGGCGGTATTTTCCCTGCTATTTTTGGTACTGTGATGATGGTTATCATCATGTCCATTATCGTTACTCCGTTTGGTGTGATTGCGGCGGTGTATTTGCGTGAATATGCCAAACAAGGTTTCACCACCCAATTAATCCGCATTGCGGTCAACAATTTAGCGGGTGTACCCTCGATTGTTTACGGCGTATTTGGTTTGGGATTCTTTGTTTACATTTTAGGTGGTAATATTGACACTCTATTTTTCCCTGAATCCGCGCCTGCCCCTGTTTACGGTACGCCTGGATTATTATGGGCATCTATTACACTGGCATTGCTAACATTGCCTGTGGTGATTGTCTCTACCGAAGAAGGTTTGGCGCGAATTCCAAAATCAATACGCGAAGGCAGTTTGGCATTAGGTGCGACTAAAATAGAAACCCTATGGCGTACCGTATTACCAATGGCAAGTCCTGCAATGATGACAGGCTTAATTTTAGCTGTTGCGCGTGCAGCAGGTGAAGTCGCGCCGTTGATGTTAGTCGGTGTTGTTAAACTTGCGCCTACCCTGCCCTTAGATGGCAATTTCCCCTTTTTGCATTTAGACAGAAAATTTATGCACTTAGGTTTTCATATTTACGATGTCGGTTTTCAAAGCCCCAATGTTGAAGCAGCAAGACCTTTGGTTTATGCCACTGCATTATTATTGGTGATTGTGATTGTGGTGCTGAATTTAACAGCCATTATCATCAGAAATCGTCTACGCGAAAAATACCGAGCATTAGAAGGTTAATTATGACAGCACAACAAAACCGTTCACATTCCATTGATATGAGTTCTATTCTACGCGAACAACAGCAATCAACCGCCCCGAATGAAACCTGTATTAAAGTTGAAAACCTAAATCTTTTTTATGGCAAAAAACAGGCATTACATGGCGTAAACTTGGAGATGTACCGCAAAAAAGTCACCGCTTACATCGGACCCAGTGGCTGTGGTAAATCCACATTATTACGTTGTATCAACCGCATGAATGATTTGGTCGATCACGTCACTATCGAAGGACAAATTTTACTGGATGGTGAAAATATCTATGATAAATCCGTTAAGGTAGCTGATTTACGCAGACGAGTTGGCATGGTATTTCAAAAGCCTAATCCATTTCCTAAGACCATTTTTGAAAATGTCACTTACGGGCTGAGAATTCAAGGCGTTAATGACAAACGTATTTTAGAAGAAACCGTCGAAAACTCGCTACGCGGTGCGGCATTGTGGGACGAAGTCAAAGACCGTTTACAAGATAATGCCTTAGGCTTATCAGGTGGTCAACAACAACGCTTAGTGATAGCCCGCGCCATTGCTATCGAACCCGAAGTATTGTTATTAGACGAACCCGCTTCCGCCTTAGACCCTATCTCCACGTTAAAAATTGAAGAATTAATTAACGAGTTAAAAGAAAAATACACTATAGTCATCGTTACCCACAATATGCAGCAAGCGGCGCGAGTCTCTGATTACACCGCGTTTATGTATATGGGTGAACTTGTGGAAATTGGTACAACCAGCGAATTATTTACTAATCCCACCAAAAAACAAACAGAAGACTATATTACAGGTCGTTACGGTTAACTAAGGAGCAAGCAGTGGATAACAGCAAAATAGGGCATCATATTTCTGAACAATTCAACAGAGAATTGGAAGATATACGCAATAAAGTCTTAACAATGGGAGGCTTAGTTGAGCAGCAAATAGAGTTGGCAATCCAAGCATTTGCCACAGGTGATGCAGAACTCGCTGAATTAGTCATTAAGCAAGACCATCAAGTTGACGAGCTGGAAATGGCAATTGATTTGGAATGTACCCAAATTTTAGCCCTACGCCAACCAACAGCATTTGATCTACGCTTATTATTGACCGTCCTTAAGATTATTAATGAATTAGAAATCATTGGTGATTTAGCGGAACGCATTGCCAAAATAGCGATTCAACTTTCTGATGGTGACAGTAAAACAAACCACTACCACGAATTGCAGCACATGAGTGATTTAGTCAAAGATATGCTACACGGTGCATTAGATGCGTTTGCCAGAATGTCTATTGAAGATATTACCTTTATTACAGGGCGTGATGATAATGTTGATAGAGAATACAACAGCATTGTTCGCCAGCTCATCACCCGCATGATGGAAGACCCCAGAAATATCACCCGTACTCTAAACGTCCTGTGGACAGTACGCGCAGTTGAGCGGATTGGCGACCACGCGTGTTATATCTGCGAACATTTGATTTTCATGATTAAAGGTGAAGCCGTGCGCCATTTAACTCAAACTGAACTGGAAGAAAAGTTAAATGTCAAACAGCTATAAACGCACATAAGTTCTTAAGCTTTTAGCAAAAAGTACAGTATGAACAACAGATACCATCCCTTAAAGGCACGGGTATCTACACAAATTTTTTATCATTTAGATTTAAATCGCGAGCAAGGCTCGCTCCTACAGGTTTTTGATGTGTGATAACAGAAATTCTGTAGGAGCGGCTCTTAGCCGCGAAAACTGTGTAGATACTAATGCCTTAAAGGGATGGTATCTGTTTTTAAACATTGACAGATTTAACCGCTAACTTTTTAATCCATCAACTATTATTTTTTATTAAAATAATAATAACCGCCGTATTTTCCTTTCAGCGTCATATTATTATCGTCTTTTTCTACCACGGTATACAGTTCAAACCTGTTGCTACCGACAATGGCAGTTTTTAATTTACCATCTTCTATTACATAATCTACAGGTGGCTGATCGTAATAAGTTCCTTCGCGAGGAATATGTAAGATTGTCATTTTTCCATCTTTAAAGATCCAAGTATCTTCCCGATTAATGGCTTGCTTATCGGTTAAAGAGTTTTTAGTAGATTGTAATTTCCAAGTACCTTCCACTTCTTCTTTAGACTGCAAAGTAACATCAGCATAAACCGCACTTCCAAATACCGATAAAACCAATAACAACGACGCTAGATTTATTTTTTTCATTATCATTCTCCTCTATTAAAATTAACTAATAACAGCATTCTACTCCACGCTGGAGAGAACGAAAGTATTATTAATTAGTTGTGTGTAAAACTTGCTATAAGTTAATAACAAAAAATCAGCAGGACTATACGGCTCAAGCCAGATCATCGTCATTCCAGCATGGATGCTGGAATCCAGTGCCAAGGATGGTATTACATTAAACAGAACCCTCGCTACGCTCTCCCTATGACTGGATTATGGCATCCCTGCCAGAATGACGAGTTTTATACATCCGACTAATTACGATGAACTTATATGGCTGGATAATGTGTGTGGTATTGAAGGCGTTTATTAACAAACAAACTATTGCCATCAATTTTTTTCGCTTGTTTTTTTGTGCCAGCAGCCATATCTGCTATTTGTACATGGGATTGACACTGCGCTGTTGATGCTGGCTCTACAATACCTATCGATAGACTTATGAGCGGATAAAAGCATTTATGCCCTGCCCTATTTTCAGTATGTATTCCACCCGCTTTTATATCTTTATCCTTATAATAACTTGGAACAATATTTTGAAACGTGTCTAATATTATTTTACAGCACTCCAACCAATCGTCATCAATGAAAATAACAATAAAATCATCACCACCTATATGCCCCACTTGCCCTTTTTCTGAAGTAATAAACTGTGACAGTATATTAGCAACTACTTTGATAATATTATCTCCTGCATCGTAGCCGTAAATATCATTAAAGGGTTTAAAATTATCTAAATCGAAATAAGCAACACAGAAAGGGATTTTTTTTGCTAGTAATTGATTCATTTGTTCATTAATAGGCACACTACCTGGTAATAATGTCAGAGGATTAGCGTATCTAGCACTCTCAATTTGTTGATGTGTAATTTCCGCAAGTAAATCTATTATCGTGGCTATACCCATATATTCACCATTACGCGTGATAATAAATGCCGCATCATTTCGCATTTCAGAGGTTAGTTTTTTACTAACTGCCTGAATAGAGACCTCTTGATCGATACTTAAGGAGGTTTTGTCGAGAAATAGTTTTATCGGTTTTTTTCCATATAATTCTAACCCGTAACGACTGGCAAATAATTTAGAAAGAAACAGGTCTCGATAAATAATACCTATTGCGACACAATTATCAACTAATGGTAAAATAGCTAAGTTACTATTACGCTGAAACACAGACATCACCTCATTGATGGGCGTTTCTGATGAAATTGAAGGAATCAATTTAGTAATATGGGATACCGCTTTAAAAGAGCTTATTAACACACTATCAATATCACTGTGAACAAATAGTAGGCTATTAATTTTTTCCAATGGAATAAATTCGGGTCTTGCAAAGTAATAACCTTGAGCATGAGTAACACCAAGATTGGCTATCACTTTGAATTCATTTTCAGTTTCTATACCTTCAGCTATCACATTACAACGCAAAGAACTGGCTATATTTTGAATAGAGCGAACAAAGTTTAATTTAACAGGATCAGTATCAATGCCACGAATAAAATGATTATCTATTTTTATATATTCGGGTAATAACTCTGACCATAATCTTAATCCTGAATAACCCGCACCTAAATCATCCAGTGCTATTTCAAAGCCCATTTTTCGATAATGTAAAACCGCATGATTCATTAACTCATAATTATCGGTTGGTTGATGCTCTGTTAATTCGATAACGATAGAATGTGGATCAACACCAAATTTATTCAATAATTTAAGTGTTATCCCTGTTTTGAATTTTGGATTTAATAATACTGAAGGGCTGACATTAATAAATAATTTTTCCCTAAGACCTAAACTAGCATAGCGTTGTATAGTCAGTTCACGACAAATAAATTCAAGTTTTGTCGTTAAATTAAAACGTTGAGCGGTATCAAATAAATTAAAGGCACTGTGTAATGGGCTATTGGATGGGCCTCGAATTAAAGCTTCATAACCAATTATTTTTTTTTGTATTAAAGAAACAATTGGCTGAAAATAAGGCGTTAATTTTTCACTATCAAGAATAGAGATTAATTCTTTATGTAAACTAGACATTATGAATTTTTACGGGTTATGAATAAACGAGCATAGTTTTTTCTTGTTACATTAATATGACATCACGATTTTTAGTGTGTCATTATGTTTTGTGGCGGCACGACAGATTCGTACCTACAGTTTATAGCTAATGACACTGCTCAGGACGAACGGTTTTTTAATCACAAAATTTCTTTACTGATGTTACGCACTCCTGAACAAAAAGTGTATTATTTTCTGCATGAAAAAAAATTTCATTAAAAACAGGTGACAACAAAGCCAAAGCTGAGCCGCTACTAAAAATTAGCGAGCGTTCCTTATCTTATGGCACAAAATTAAAAAGTATTTCTAACATCACTATCGGTTTTTATTCGCTAAAAGCGTTAGAATACCTCGTTCGTTTAAATCTTAAGGAGAGTTACCATGAATAAAAATAAATTAATCAAAGCGTATAGCGAATTCATGCAGCATTTGCATGAAACAATGGAAGAAACACTACATACTTTTTCCGATGCACTGGAGATTTCTAAAGAAAAAACCAGCAAAACCAGCGAATTGACTGATGCTGAATTAGATAAAGTGTCTGGTTACGTTCAACGCGATATTGAACACGCCGCACATGGCTTATCTCATAAAGCGGATAGTGATTCATTAACTGAATGGTTCAAATTTGATGTAGAACTCGTTGAAAAATACATTCTCGATGCGTTTTTAAGCGTGGCAGATAAAACTCGACTAGAGCTGGAAAAAATTAAACAACTCGCCACTAAACATACTTATCACAGCGGTGACATTACTTTCCCTGGAACGTTCATTTGTGATGAATGCGGCAAAGAAATTGCCTTTAAAATTCCGAGTGAAATTCCAGAATGTCCTGCCTGTCACGCTAAAACTTTTATTCGTATTTGATATTCAACAGGCAGACTTTATAATCCCACTTTATCTACTTGATTTCACAGGACAACAATATGCGCAGAGTTATTTTTAATCAAAAAGGCGGCGTGGGAAAATCCACTATTACCTGTAATTTAGCCGCCATCAGTGCCGTTGAAGGCAAGCGCACCCTCGTGATTGATTTAGATATACAGGGCAATTCCACGCAATATTTGCTGGGACAAAAAGTCACTGACAGCGATAAAACCATTGCCCATTTTTTCAAGGATTGTTTAAGTCTGTCTTTATTCGGCGGCAATAACAGCGCAGGCTTAGAAGGGGTAATTCATGAAACGCCGTTTCCTAATTTGTATGTAATACCCTCACATCCTGATCTTGAGCCTTTACAAGGTCGTTTGGAATCGCGTTTTAAAATCTTCAAATTAAAAGAAGCCCTAGAAAAATTAGAAGGCTTTGATTCTATCTACATAGATACGCCGCCTATTTTAAATTTTTATAGTCAGTCGGCGTTGATAGCGGCGGATAAATGTTTGATTCCGTTTGATTGTGATACTTTTTCAAGAGAGGCTTTATATACTCTGATGCAGGCACTCACCGAAGTCAAAGCCGATCATAATCAAAAACTGGAAATTGAAGGTATTGTGGTTAATCAATTTCAACGACAAGCTAATCTGCCGCGTTTATTGGTCGATCAACTTATTGCCGAAGGTTTGCCTGTACTAAATAGCATGATTTCACCGTCCATAAAAATCAGAGAATCACACAGCGAATCTAAACCGTTGATTCACTATATGCCAAATCATAAATTGACTATTGAGTATCTGGCTTTACACGCGGAAATTCATAGCAATTAAGTTTTTTGCTGATTCAGTTAATTACCTGTAGCTGAATGTTTATTTATCGAACTTTTTAAGTTCGCGTTTAATGTGAGGTGTTAAATGAGTAATATTATTTATTCAATAAAACGAGCAGCACTGACAATTTTCGGCGATATAAAAATATTTAAATGGCCGTTTTTTGTTATTTATCAACCGACTTCTTTTGATATTAAAGGACATGATACCAGAGATATTGAAGAGATTATTCGTGCTGGTGATGTCATCATGCGAGCATATAACGACTATTTAGACGGCTATTTTATTCCCAAAGGCGAGAGTGGCTGTAGTCATAGCGGGCTTTATGTGGGTGGCGATGACCATTTGGTGATACATTCGATAGCCGAAGGATCGTCAGTAATTGATATTATTGACTTTTGCCGTGCCGATAAAATAATCGTGCTACGTCCAAACAGCGGTCAAGACTGGGCAATTGAACACGCGAAAAAATGTGCCGATGCCAATATCGAGTATGACTTCAATTTTGAACCTAGTTCTGGCAAATATTACTGTCATGAGTTCACTGCGTCTTGTTATCCAAATCTGAATATAGAGCTATTGAGCAGAAAGGCATTAGGCTTCATTTCTTCACCCAAAGCCTTTTTAGCGGATTCTTTTTACACTAACAGCAATTTTACAAAAATTTATCCACCCGCTGGTTAATCCATATTGTTCAGCAGCATTGAATTAAATTTTTAAGAATGACTGCCAATCCTTCAAAGGACTGGCAGTCTAAACGCTATCTATTCAGCAAAAACCCCACGAATAACCGCAACTATCTCTCGCACTTGTTCATCCGTTAAGTGTGAGCAAATTGGCAAAGAAAAACAATTGGCGGCAACAAATTCAGTGACGGGTAACGATACGTCCGCACAGTCTTCTTTAAACACATTTTGTTGGTGTAGTGGCACTGGATAATACACAGCACAGGCAATTTGTTGGTCTTGCAGGGCTTTCATAATGTCATCGCGGCGATCAGATAACAGCGTGTATTGATGATAAACATGAATGCCTAAGCCATCTTCAAACGGTGTGGTTAGCGGTAAATCTGCCATTAATTCAGAATATAAATGGGCAACATGGCGACGAGCAGTATTGTATTGATCGATGCGTTTTAATTTCGGTCTTAAAATGACCGCCTGCATTTCATCAAGGCGGCTGTTATAGCCGATGACATCATGATAATAACGCACGTCAGAACCGTGATTGCGCAGTTGTTTTATTTTTGCCGCTGTTTCGTCTGAGTCAGTGACCACTAAGCCGCCATCACCAAATGCCCCTAGGTTTTTGCTAGGGAAAAAGCTATAACCTGAGGCGTGTCCGAGTGAGCCAGTTTGTTTGCCGTTAATCGACGCACCAAAGGATTGGCAGCAATCTTCAATCAATTTTAAATTATGTTGTTCGCAGAGGTGCATGATGCGAGTCATGTCGGCAGGTTGTCCGAATAAATGCACAGGCATGATGGCTTTGGTTTTGGGCGTGATGGCTTTGGCGATTGCGTCAGGGCAAATATTGAAGGTTTTAGGATCAATATCAACAAACACAGGAATTGCGCCGACATATTTAATAGCTTCGGCGGTGGCGATAAAGGTAAATGAAGATGTGATAACTTCATCACCCGCACCAATACCTTCGGCAATGAGTGCAAGATGGAGTGCGTCTGTGCCAGAGGCAACACCAATAGCGTGCTTAACCCCTAAATACTCAGCGGTTTCACGTTCAAAAGCCGCCACATTAGGACCCAAAATAAAAGAACAGTTTTCGATTGTTTCAGCTAAGCCACGTTCAACTTCATCTTTGATTTCGACGTATTGGGCTTTTAGGTTGACCATTGGGATCATTATGTTATTGCCTTTTGTTTAGTTCATTGTTTAGGAATACAAACCTAGGTTTGTTCTCCCATTTATTTATCGCCCAATAACTGGGTAATTTGTATCGCTGTGGCTAAGGCTCTTCTACCTGCTACCCCTGATACTAACGGATTTTCGCCCGTTTGAATGCAGTTGATGAAGTGTTTAATTTCCTCCAATAGCGCGTCTGCATTTTCAAAGGTCGATTCTTCGCTGATAATTTCAGGAATACCTGCAAACATTTCTTTCGTGCCTGTTTGGTATTTGCTCAATATGCGGTTTTGAAAATCCACCGAAATATAGGAGCTAGGTCTAAACATCCGCATTTTGCGTTCCATTTTCATGCTGATACGACTGGCAGTCACATTCGCCACGCAACCATTTTTAAAAGTTAACCGCGCATTGGCAATGTCCGTGCCTTGCGTTAAAACAGGCGTACCGCTGGCATCTATGCGTTCAATTTCAGAATCAACCAGAGCCAGAATAATGTCTATATCATGAATCATTAAATCCAACACCACGCTGACATCATTAGCGCGGGGATTGAACGGTGAAAGACGGTGCGATTCGATGAACAGCGGTTTTTCTTCTTTATCCAAACCCAACACGGCGGGGTTAAAGCGTTCTAAATGTCCAACTTGCAGGATTAGATTTTTCGCTTCGGCAATAGCGATGAGTTCATCGGCTTCGGCAACGGTGACAGTAATCGGTTTTTCCACCAACACATGAACACCCGCGTTTAAAAAATCTTTCGCTACTTGGTGATGTAGCGTCGTGGGTACAACAATGCTCACCGCATCCACCGTGCCTAATAACGAACTGTAGTCCGTCAGAGCTTGCGCTCCATGTTTGTCCGCTACGGCTTGCGCGGCTTCTTGATTAATATCCACCACCGCGACTAACTCACAGTCAGGCAGCAGTGCGTATTTTTCTGCGTGGAATTTACCGAGATAACCCGTGCCGATAACGGCGCATTTTAATTTTTTCATTATATTCTGGCTTTGATAACGAGGTAGTAGGGAATATTTTACCGCACATTGTACTGTGAGGTATTGTTGCTATCTCAGTAAGATAGACATTATGGTATGCGTTATATATTAAAATTAGTGACTCATTTGCCATTTCCATTGTTGAATGGTATCTGATGTCATGGCATCGGTTAGCCAGACCGCTTGTTGGAGAATCTTGGCATTTTCATGTTTAGCTAACTCTGGTTTACAGAGTTGTTTGCACATATCTAACAGGTTTTTATAGGGTATGGGATTTTTACTGAATAATGTGCTGTTGCGATACCATGCTAGTTCTTTTAACTGGATTTTGACTAAAGCGACATAGATATATTTTGAATAACTTAAATTGAGTTCCATATTGACATATTCACGAAAAATATCGGCTTCGACAATAATATTTGAAATACCCATAATATCTTGAATAACTTTCATCATGGCTTGGGTGTCCATATTGCTAAAGGCTTTTTCAGGGGTGGTATAAACCATTTTATCAACGCGGACTACTTTACCTTCTTCCATTAGAGTATTGAGGTAAAAAGTAGCATGGTTTGTACTTTTACTTCTCAATCGTTCTGCTATTTCTTGCATGGTCACGGCGACTTTTGATTCATTAAGAAATTTTATAATGACATCAGCTTGAGTAATGCGTTTTAAATCAGGATTGATACTTACACTATCTGAACCTGATCTGCCATTAAAATAAAGTCCATATTCTTCCCCGTATTCTCTAACAAGATGACGTAAGGTAAAATATTCTATTTCACTGCATTGGCTTTTAGTTTGATAAAAATAATCGTGTAAATGCAAGCCTTTTAATTGATGTTGTTTAAAATAGCCAAGCAAATGTTGCATAATTTCAGGAATATTAAACTGTTCAATATCAAGAAAGATTAAATTCCTAAATGTTCCTTTATCACACAAATAAATATATTCAGAATCAGTAAATCCATGAGTTGATCTTGTTTCATCCATTTGTGTTGATGAATAGCCTTTTTTATTCACTATTTTAGCAATGTCTTTCCAAGGTAATCCTGCGGGATGAAAAGCTAAAGTATGTGCAACTGCTTCTGCTCTACCAAGATTTTTAGGATAAATACCTTGTTCAGTTATTTCAAGTTTATCAAGTTTCTCTAGTTGTTTAATACCATTAATCGCCGATGCTTTGCTATAGCCATAATTTGACATTAATTCATTGATGATTATTTCTTGAGAAATAGGTGATGGATTAATACAAAACAAAGAATTAATAACTTTAGGACTAATTTCTGTAAAAATTATTTTACGAATACTACCTTTTTCAACTTGGCAACATAATTTGATAAATGCGTAGAATAATTTTTCTGTTGCGAAACATTTGGCTAAGTTAGGTAGTAATACCGTTAAATCTTCAGTCATTTTTTCACGGATGTTTGCCCATAATATTTTAGATTGTATTGTCAAATTCAACGGTAAATTAGCATTTATTTTCTTTTCAATATTACCTATTCCAGCTCTTGTTAGGTTATATCGATTTCCAACTTCTTGAAGTGCTTCATGTTGTTGGTTAAATCCCCAACGTGAAAGTGCAATATCCATTTTTCTTTCATCCAATGTCCATAAATAATTTTCAACATCCTCAATTAAAATATTATCAATTTCGTTAAATTCAATTGAGTAATTATCTTTGAATAATGCTGATTTTTTTGATTGCGTTTCTAACATTTCAGGTAATTTCTTTTTTAATTCAATTAAACTATTAACATACAATGTGCCTACAGTGGGTAGTTTCGCAAAATCGACTAAATTAATATTAAAAATGTCTTGTACTGTAACTACATTAGTTGCTACTACTGAGATTCTTTTTATCAGCTTTTGGTATTGCGTTGGTAATGCCAGTGTATTTAACGGCATTTCTAACTGTTCTATTGAAAGCGTAATTTCTGGCAGTAATTCTTTTTCTGCTTTTTTAACATCGCTATTTAACGGGTTAATATCTATAGGTGAGAGAGCATTTTGCAAGTTTATCAATAAATAACTATATGATTTTCCCACATAAGGCAATACTGAAAAACTAGCAACATCAATATTAATAATATCTTGAACTGTTTCTATATTATTCATTACACCAGAAATTCTTTTTATCAGTTTTTGATACTTTGGTGATAAGGCAAGCTGGTATATTGGAGTTTCAAAGTCGTAGTTATTATCAATTGATGTAAAAACATCTTCCTTAAAAACAAAATCTGGCTCTTGTTTTAGTTTATTTAGGAAGTATGGCAATTCTTTTTTAAACTCAACTAACCTATCAATATAATTATTTCCAACACCGTGACACTTTGAAAATTGATAAGGTTCTAGTGCGATAATATCGCCCACACTTTCAACAATAAATATTTCTCCTAATGAATTATTAAACCCATTAAGCCCCATAATGCGCTTAATCAATTTTGCATAATACTCTGGTAGAATAAGGCTAGACAAAGGTGTTTGGTAATATTCTGAAATATCTATTTCTGTATTTTCAATCATAAAGCTATCCTTAATTATTTTTTATTTTATCCTGCAAGCAACTTAAAAAGCGGAATTCTGAATTAAATACGCGCTTAATTTCTGTTCTTTCTTCGGTTGAGAGTTTTAATAAATCTTGCCGTGTTTTAATAACGGTTAAATATTTGTCGATAAGTAACGATTCTTCATTTATTTCAGTAGTCGCTGTGTTAATAGGCAATGCTATTTCAATCGGTTCTACGATAGTTTGTTGAGTTGATTGAATCAAATCCGTTTTTTCTAGTAAATAATTTTCTAATTCTGTTTCACTGCCTAGTAAAAACTTAACTTCTGGCTCAGAACAAGCCAGTAGATCATTATATTGATTAGCTAGGCTAATGGCTCTAAAGGATGGACAAATGTGATTTTGTGCATAAAAATTCTGGGCATAATCTAAACATAAAGTACGAAATAGACTTTGTTCATATTGCCCTGTTAATGCTGCTTCTAAATAACCAAAATAGGAATCAAAGTGAGTGGCTATTTAGTCAATGCTGATGTCAATTAAAACACTGCCTATTTCATTTAATTCGGGTATTTTATCGTAATCTTCATAATATCTTTGCAATGCTTCAATAGCCTGCATTCTTGATTTTAGGCGATATTGTAATTCTTCTATCAGTTGTAAAACTTGGGCGGCGGATTGGCTGTAATTTACTTCTAGCGATGAATTATGCACGGTTTCTTTTCTATCGCGTGGCGGTGCTTCCCAATTGTCTTTATCAATGGGAATGGCATTGACTCTTTTAGTCAGTTGATGGACTTCATTTAAGCGTTCTAATGAGCCGACAAAATCCAATACATGAACATAATCTTTATTCGGTGTTTTGCGTAAGCCTCTGCCTAGTTGTTGTAACCATACAGTATGCGAACCTGTGTAACGCATAAAAACCAGTAGATTTGTTTCTGGAATATCTACGCCTTCATTGAATAAGTCACGCACTAGAATATAACGATAATTACCTTCTCGAAAATCACGAATATTTTGCCAGCGTTGTTGGTCGGTCATTTTTGAATGTACGAAAGTCGCGCTACCTGCGGGGAAAAATTGAATCAGGTAATTGATATGCGTAATACTGCGACAAAAAACAATGCCTTTCAGGTTTTCAATTTGTTTATCTTGTACGGTTTTTTCGATGATACGAACCACTTCTTCATCTTTTTTATGCAGAAAAAGCCGTTGGTCTAAATCGCTAATCGACAGACCACTATCCAGTTGGTCAATACGCGATTGATCTAAATCATCGAGTAAAACTAAGTATTTTGGAAATGCTAATTTGTTATGACGCAATGCCCACGCTAAATCATATTTACCGACATGACCCGCTAAACCACCAAAGAATGCCAGAACGTCTTTGTTATCTTCACGGAATGGCGTTGCAGTAAGACCGACCAGTAATTTAGGATGAAAATGTTCAACGACGGTAGCGTAAGTGATGGCGGGGGTATGATGGGCTTCATCAACAATTACTACATCAAAGGTTTCTTTTTCCAGTGTGGCTATTTTGCTAAACAAGGTGTCAAAACTGCCAAACACAAAATCGGTGTGTTCTGGGTCTGCACCACCAAAACAGGCAGAAAATGAGTAAGTAGCAATACCTAACACGTTTTTAAATGCGGTGACAGATTGCAATAGGATTTCAACTTGATGGGCTAAAAATAGCACTCGTTTGGCTTTGCCTTGTTGCAGTATCTGTTTAACCAAATGAGCAACGGTGTAAGTTTTTCCTAAACCTGTTGCCATTTCTATAAGTAAGCGGCTTTTGCCATCGTTAAAACGTGCCAGACTATCTTGAATAACGGTTTCTTGGTATTTTCTGGGTTTAATTTCACGCCCGATTTCAGAATGTTTTTTAATCCATAAATCCTGTAAACCGTCCCTATCCATTAATTCAACGCCTAGCCTTAACGCTCTTACCTTAACCTCAGAGGTGAAATAAGAGTTTGTCACTAGAATCATGTTGCTGACATTGGCAAGTTTCGCGCCTGTCACTAATTGATTTAATGCTTTAACATCAACGGTTGAACCTGCTTGTCTTTGCTTTACTTCAATCGCAAATTTGCGTTTATTTTTATAGGCGAAAATATCAACACCACCATCGCCGTGCTGAAATTCTTGTCCTACTTTAGTAATCATCGCATCTGTCCAACCAGCGGCAACAAATACATCACGGACGAAAACTTCAAAATCGGAGGGTGTGAGGGTGTCTATTTTTTTGAAGTCGCTGAGCATATAGGAGGGAATTTTTGCGGTGATGAATGGTTGCTTTGATTTTACATTAAAATTGAATAGTAAATTATTTCATCTTTGTAAATGTCAGGTCTTGTGAGGGCGTGTCTTTAAATCTATTCCACGCATCTTTTTTTGCGGGCATTCCGAATGTGCCTAAAAAAGACAAAGATAAAATGTCGATTTATCTGCTCTTTATTCAACACATCATATTTTCGTTATCTGATAAAGGCAAAGCTGCTATCGTTGTTCCTACAGGTTTTATTACCGCTCAAAGTGGCATTGAAAAGAAAATCCGTGAACGTTTAGTTGAATCAAAAATGCTGCGTGGTGTGGTTTCTATGCCAAGCAATATCTTTGCAACCACTGGCACCAACGTTTCCATTTTGTTCATTGATAAAACCAATACCAAAGGCGACATTGTGTTAATGGATGCGTCTAAATTGGGAACAAAAGTTAAAGAAGTCATGTAGATACTCTGTTCAAAATCAAGCCCTTTTCGATAACAATAATCATGAATTCTC
>JBAXNR010000039.1:0-32686 GCA_037133675.1 Methylococcales bacterium | reverse complement strand
ATTGCCGATGGCTTGCAACAATTGGCAGCTCATTATCAATTCGACCAAATTATTGGTCTGGTTGCGGCTGCTGATTGATAAAGTGAACGTATTCTGTTTTGGTGTCAAAAAGCCTATTTTTGATTCCATGCTCATCTATAAATCAAGCTAAGTGCAATATTTTCAACAGCGCAAGACACATAAATGCAATGCTATAAATTCTCTTGTTGTAAACTATACGCATGAGTCTAAATACCCACTATCGTCTATGAATACTATCAAACAATTACTTAAATCAACGCTGTTTTTTCTATTGTTAGCCTTGGTTTTACCAACTCAAAACGTAAGCGCGGCAAAAATAACTGTTTCAGTTGACCGAAATCCAGTCGAAATTGATGAATCTTTTCAAATACTTTTTACCACCACGGAGTCACCTGATGCCATACCCGACTTTGAACCGTTGGAACAGGATTTTACCATTCTCAATCAAGAGCAAAGTAGCAACAGCTCGTGGGTTAATGGCAAGTCGAGCAAAACCATACAATGGACATTGAATGTCATCGCCAAAAATACAGGTAACTTGACTATTCCCGTTATAGAATTTGGGCGTGATCGTAGTGATCCGCTTCCAGTAGAAGTGATCAAAGCGGGAAATAGCAAATCTACACACAGTGATGAAGATTTATTTTTAGATGTTGAAGCCACGCCAGCAAGCCCTTACTTACAATCACAAGTAATTTATACCCTGCGCTTGTATCGAAATAGTGAGACCGTCAATATTACTCAAGCGCAGTTGGCTGAACCAGAGCTTGCTGATGCAGTCATTGCTAAAATGGACGAAGACCATAATTATACTGCCAACGTAAAAGGCGTGAATTATTCAATTATTGAACGGAAATATGTCATTTTTCCGCAAAAAAGTGGAAAAATGACCATTAAGCCATTGGTATTAACTGCTGAAGTAGTGAGCAATGCGCGTCCTAGTTTTAACGGACTTTTTAAATCAACACAAACCAAGCGCGTTGTTTCTAAAGAAATAACGCTTGATGTGAAACCTGCTCCTGCTAGCTTTACGGGGACTCATTGGTTATCGGCTGAACAATTAGAAATTAGACAAGAATGGTCAGGTGATTTTGAACAAATGAAAGTGGGCGAACCATTGACTCGAACCCTCAGTTTACAGGCAAAAGGTGCGACGGTTAGCTCTCTACCTGAACTCAATGCCGTTAAAGCAGACGATCATTTAAAAACCTATCCCGACCAACCCATATTAAAAGAGCAAAAATCTGCCGATGGTTTATTAGCGTTTCGTGAAGAAAAAATAGCCTTAATTCCATCAAAAATAGGTAGCTACACACTACCCGCGATAAAAATCCCTTGGTTTAATACCAAAACCAACAAAACCGAAATCGCGACCATCCCCGAAACTATAATTACTGTCGCAGCGGGGGCTGTAAGTCCAACTGTTTCCAGCAACATCACGAAACCACAAGCAGATAACTCCACGCTAATTATTCAACCCCCTACTGAACAACCTGTCTCTTATTGGTTATGGGTCAGTCTATTTTTAGCCTTAGGCTGGTTGATAACTATCTTTTATTTTTTAACTAACCGCCCTGCCCCGCGTCCTGTTGTTGAAAATACGGAAGCAGAACTGAGTTTAAAAGCCAGTATTAATCAACTCAAAAAAGCCTGTGCCGATAATAATGCCATCGCCACTAAAAATGCGTTATTGGCTTGGGGGACATTGAAATTTTCTGTCACCAGCTTAGGAGCGATTGCCGATTGTTGTGATGCTCGCTTACATGATGAAATTTTGCAGTTGAATCAAGTGTTGTATGCCAAGGACGCGCCAGCTTGGTCTGGAAAAAAGCTGTTTCAAGCCTTTGCTGAAAATAAGGCTAGAGCGAAAATGCCAGTAATTGGGAATGATGGGTTAGAGCCGTTGTTTCGGTTGTAGGCTGGGATGACGTAAGGAATCCCAGCGCAACATCAACAAAATGCCCCACCACCCAATATTTTATGACTTAAGGAAAAAAAACACCATGACAAAAATGACCATTGAAGACGCTTTTGCAGAAAAGTTTGAGACCTTTTTTAATGACAACCAATTCAACGGAGTCATTGCTGTCGGTAAAGATAATGAAATCACTTATAAACAAGCGTGGGGCATTGCCAATCCCGATGAAGAACCGCTAAAAACCGCCGCTATTTTTAATTTAGCATCGGTCAGCAAACAATTTACCGCCTTGTGCATCATGATGTTATACGAAGAAGAGGCGTTAAATTACGATGATTCGATATGCGATTACATTCCAGAATTTGAAAATGCAGCCTACCAAGACATTACCATTCGGCATTTATTACAACACACCAGCGGACTGGCTGATTATGAGGGGGTTATTGAGGAGAACTGGGAAGATGAAGAAATCATTGTCACCAATGACGATATTATCGCGCTGTTTGCCGAACATGAACCCGATTTATTGTTCAAACCGAATAAAAAACATGATTATTGCAACACAGGGTATGCGTTTTTAGCGACCATCGTCGAGCGCGTTTCCGAAGTCAGTTTTGAAGATTTTTTACAAGAACGTATTTTTCAACCCTTAGACATGAAGCATTCATTCGGCTATCGCCTCTCCAATGGTAAACCGCCGCGTAAAAAAGTCACAGGCTTTGAACGGGATGATGATAACTATGTGGAAAATGACTCCAGTTATGTCGATGGCATTATTGGTGATGGCAACATTTTTTCCAACGTGGACGATTTAGTCAAATACAACGCCGCATTATTTACCGATAAGTTAGTCAGTCAAGACACCTTAGCAGAAGCCTATACACCCACTGAATTAAGCAACGGTAAAACCCATTATTACGGCTTCGGTTGGGATTTATTTGAAAGCGGCGAATTTGTCAGTCACACAGGCTCTTGGTTAGGATTTAGAACCTATTATTTACGCGATTTAAGCACAAAACAGGTTTATATCGCGCTGGATAATTCCACCAACGAAGCACTTTATGAGCAGGTTGATGAGGTGGTAGATTCGTTTTATGGATAACAAAATGCGATAGATGTGTAGATACCATCTCTCCAAATCAAACACAAGCGGAAAATTAAGCCGATTGTGGTTGATAAGGTTGCTGGTGTTTTAAGATACCAAAGCAAATGTGTACCAGTTTTCGCATGGCTGCGCCGAGTGCGGACATCTTGCTTTTGCCTTTGCTGGTTAAGCGTTGGTATTGGGCTTTAATGTCGGGGTTGTAGCGGATGGCTACGACTGCCGCCATGTACAGCTTGGCACGAATGATGGGATTACCCGCTTTGGACAGTCGGGCGTGTCCTTTGACACTACTTACCTGATTCGTGTTGTACGGGAACTAAGCCTAAATACGCCGCACATTGGTGAGCATCGTCAAACTGCCGACTGCCGATCACCATCAGCATTCGGGTGGCTATCACTTTGCCAACAGCGGGTATGCTTTCCAGCAAGGTTTTGTTTTCTCTCAATTTATCGTGTTTGTTGATGTGTTCTTCAATCAGTTTGTCTAGCCGTTGTTGTTCGGTTTCTAGCAAGCCTATCATGTCAGTTAGCGAGTTAAGTACTTCTGCGGGGGCGAGACTAATCACTGCTTTTTCTTCCCGATTTTTCTCGCGTTGTAGGTCTTTTTCAATGCCGTCAAAGCGAGCAAGCAGGGCTTTTAGTGTGCGTATTTCGGGTGCTTCGGGTTGCCATAGTGTGGGATTTTCCTTTGAGCCATAACGCGCTAACACCACACTGTCTTTTTTGTCGTTTTTGCTTCTCACGCCTAAACCTTGGGCATAAAACTTTACTTGCGCGGGATTGACCACCGACACTTTCGCGCCTGCGTCATATAGAAAAGTCGCCAGTTGTTCGTGATAAATCCCTGTCGCTTCCATGACAAAATGGTGTTCTGCCATCGCTAAACCTGTGTTTGACCAATCCAGCAATTCTTGCCAACCAGAGTGCTTATTAGCAAATACCTTGGTTTTTACCTTGTCCTGCTCTTTAAGCCACGCACAATCTAGCTTCTCTTTGCTAACATCTATGCCTATTGTGTTCATTTCTTTCACTCCCCTTGTTCATTCAGCCTCTTTCCACTCGGAAGGACTCGGATACCATTCAGTTCTAAGAAATCAGTGCATGGGTTTTATCTACGTCACAGACTTGCGTCTAAGGTCGGGTACAAACTCTGATCATGCACTCTGTTATAATGCTAGCTAAACAATATAGCAGTTTTCTCCTTTGCTTTGGAGAGATACAAGGTCGGGTTGCGAAAAGTTGCAACCCAACCTACCCATTACAATGTCCTCAAATACTCCACTGTCATAAACAACGCTGCAATTGACCGCGCTTCGGTACATTCGCCTGTCATTAATAACTCATTAATTTTGCTCAATTTCCACGGGATCACTTCCAGTTCTTCTGGCTCATCACCGATTAATTTTTCAGGGTATAAATCTTGAGCAACAATGATTTCTGTGCAATGTTCGAGATAAGACGGTGCAATAGAAAAGGTGCTTAAATGATGCAACTGTCTCGCACCATAACCGACTTCTTCTTTTAATTCTCGATTAGCGGCTTCCAAAAACGATTCACCTGCATCGGTTTTACCTTTAGGCAAACCCAATTCATAACGATGAACACCTGCGGAATATTCCCTGATGAGCAACACGGTTTCATCATCCAATAGTGGCACGATCAGTACAGCACCGCCAGACCCACTGCGTGCTAGGCGTTCGTAATTACGCCGCACACCGTTGCTAAATTGGATGTCCAGCGATTCAATGCGAAATAATCGGCTGGTGGCAATAGTTTTCTTGTTGAGAATAGTTGGTTTGTTAGACATTGTGCTATGTTAATAAGACATTTTTGCTAACTATAACCCACTTATTTATGATTGACTGGAAATTTTGTGACACTGTTTTACTGGATATGGACGGCACATTGCTGGATTTGAATTTCGATAATCATTTTTGGAAAGAATTTGTGCCGCTTAAATTTGCCCAACAACAGGGTTTATCCATTTCCGAGGCAAAACAGCAACTAGCCCCGCGTTTTAAAAGCATGGAAGGTAAGCTGGAATGGTATTGTCTGGATTATTGGACGGCGGCGTTGCAGTTGGATATTGTGGGTTTAAAAGCCGAGCTTTCGGAATTAATCGCGGTGTTGCCTCATGTGATGGAGTTTTTAACCAAACTCCAGCAATCGCCGAAAAAAGTCCTGTTAGTTACTAACGCACACCGCAACAGTCTGAGTTTAAAAATGGAAAAAACCTGTTTACAGCCTTTTTTTGACGACATTATCAGCTCGCATGATTTGGGTTTTGCCAAAGAACACCCTGAATTTTGGCAGTTATTGCACCAGCACCATGGCTTTGATAAAGCCGCTACCTTATTGGTGGATGATTCGCTAGCAGTGTTAAATGCCGCCCGTGCGTTTGGTATTGGTCAGATAGTAGCGGTTAGTAAGCCAGACACCCAACAAGCCAAACGTAGTATTAGCGATTTTTTGGCTATTGAGGATTTTCGGGAGTTGATGGTTGGTTTATAGCTTGGGGTGAGGCACGACTCCCAAAGAAGCAGATCAAGCCGCTACATTTTTAGAAAGCAGTTATCCAACATTTAAGCTGTTTATTGTTTATATCGTTCCAACGCTTTGCGTTGGAATGCCTGTGTGACGCTCCAGCGTCATGTCTCGCTGGAAAAAGTAGGTCGGAATAAGACCGTCCAAGCGATAGCGCAGGACGGGCGTTTCCGACATCGCATAAGTCGGAAACGCCTGTGTCTCTCCCGCTCAATAAAGCTTATTCCGACCTACAGGGCTTAGCATGATTTCGGGATCATTGTGAACGCGCTTGCGTACCGCATAAAAATATTTAACTTTGTAAGTTATGCTCTTTAGGGGCGACGCTACTCGCCAATGGGCTTGATTGAACGTTACCATTGGATTACTTTTAATAAACGATTCTGGGCTTGGAAGTACCTGCTTCAAATCAAAGCTCCACTTCCTCATGTTTTCAAAATCAGCAGGTTGAGTCTCTTTTTGTTTGTAGTCTTTAATTAGATCTGCAAGGACTAGATACAGCCTGTTAATTACAGCATAGCGTGCCCAATTGCTAGGATCTGCTTCAATAAAGTTATCAAATTTTTCTTTTGGATCGTCGGCTCTAATGCTCCCGCTCGGACCTTCAACAATATTCCACGGCTGCCACGTCACTCGTTGCTCTATGCCCTCAAACTCATAATTATCTAATTTAAACTTACTCATCAATATTTTGTAGGTAACTTTCTCATTCTGTGCACTCATTTTTTCAGACCTGTCTTTACTAATTTGTTCTATGCGCTTTGCTATTTGTTCAGCCTTAGTGTCTATGCCATAAAGCCTCAAAAGCCTCTCCGTGACCTTCCAGTCACAAAAGACAATTACGATATTGAAAGACTCTATAATTGTGTTAAGCGGAATATTATGATGCAAAGTAAATTCATACGACTGCGTGCCCATTCCTAGGTTTTGAGGGTTGGAAGGACAAAATTCTACTCCTTTAGCGTATGCCTCTTTAATTGTCCACTTGTGGCGCAGCCACGTTTTTGGGGGATCGGCTCTCTTGCTTGCCATTATTGCTTGCTCCTCAGGGATGAAAAAACTGATAACTAACGCGATAAGATGCGCTTCGTACCTCAGCGCATCCTATAGGATGTGCCGACGTAGGAGGCGCATCATTTCAATCGATTAATTCAAACTCTTATGCAAATCCTGCAAGCAATTCACATCCCCAGCATCCAATTCACCTAGCGCGTAACAAGCAGCTTTTGCACCTGCCATCGTGGTGTAATAAGTGACACGATGCTGTAAGGCTTCGCGGCGCATGGTGAAGGAATCAGAAATCGCTTGTTTGCCATCGGTGGTGTTTATAACCAATTGAATCTGATCATTTTTAATCATATCCACGGTGTTGGGTCTGCCTTCGTTGACTTTGTACACTTCTTCGCAGGGAATACCTGACGCTTTAAGAAACCGCGCTGTGCCAGGCGTTGCCACGATTTCATAATTCTTTTCTACCAGCATACGCGCAATTTCTGGCAGTTTCACTTTATCAGCTCCACGGATACTAATCAGCACTTTACCGCTGGCATTCAAATCCACCCCTGCGGCACGTTGTGATTTAGCAAAGGCTTCACCAAAGGTTTTACCTACGCCCATGACTTCGCCTGTGGATTTCATTTCAGGGCCCAGCAATGGATCAACTCCTGGAAATTTTACGAACGGGAATACCGCTTCTTTCACAGAGAAATAATCAGGAATGCGTTCTTCGGTAATGCCTTGTTGTTCTAAAGTTTGACCAACCATGACGCGGGCGGCGATTTTTGCCAACGCGTAACCTGTCGCTTTAGACACAAACGGTGCTGTGCGTGAAGCGCGTGGATTGACTTCCAGCACATAAATATCCGTGCCTTGTATCGCAAACTGGGTATTCATTAAGCCGCGTACACCTAGAGCTTCTGCCATTTTGGCAACCTGTTCACGCAATTGATCTTGCAGTTCTTTGGATAATTCATAAGGCGGCAATGAACAGGCAGAATCGCCTGAATGCACACCCGCTTGTTCAATGTGTTCCATCAAACCGCCGATTAACACGCGCTCACCGTCATAAATGGCATCCACATCCATTTCTACTGCGTCATCTAAGAAACGGTCTAGCAATACAGGCGAATCATTGGACACGCTCACCGCTTCTTTCATGTAGCGATACAAACCTTCATCATTAAACACGATTTCCATCGCTCGACCACCTAATACATAAGACGGACGCACCACCAACGGATAACCCAATTCTTTGGCGGCATTAATGGCTTGTTCAGTGGAACGTGCGGTGGCATTCGGTGGTTGTTTCAAGCCTAAACGCTCCAGTAATTTTTGGAAACGTTCACGATCTTCAGCCAAATCAATTGAATCGGGTGATGTGCCGATAATAGGTACACCTGCCGCTTCTAAAGCGCGTGCTAATTTCAGCGGTGTTTGTCCGCCATACTGGACAATCACGCCTTTGGGTTTTTCAATGTGGACGATTTCCAGCACATCTTCCAGCGTTAAGGATTCAAAATACAAACGGTCAGAGGTATCAAAATCAGTCGAAACGGTTTCAGGATTGCAGTTGACCATGATGGTTTCATAGCCATCTTCGCGTAATGCTAACGCAGCATGAACACAGCAATAATCGAACTCGATACCTTGTCCAATACGATTAGGGCCACCACCTAGAATGATAATTTTTTCTTTATCAGAGACTCGCGCTTCGCATTCTTCTTCATAAGTGGAATACAAATACGCAGTATCAGAGGCAAATTCAGCCGCACAGGAATCAATGCGTTTATACACAGGACGGATGCCTTGTTTATGACGCACGTTGCGCACTTCGGTTTCTGAGGCATCTAATAACTTGGCTAAACGTCTATCAGAAAAACCTTTACGTTTTAGCCTAAACAACTCACCTTCTTTTAATGTCGATAAAGTTTTAGTAGCTAAGGATTTTTCAGTGCTAATCAAATCTTCAATTTGCGCTAAAAACCACGGATCAATTTTGCTGGAGTCATGCACTTCGGCAATCGTCATACCGCTACGAAACGCATCGGCAACATACAACAATCTATCAGGGCCGGGGTGACGCATTTCACGGCGCATTTTATCCGCCGCGTTATCAGCGGTTAAATCGGTAATTTCATTCAAACCATCAATGCCAATTTCCAAACCGCGCAGAGCTTTTTGTAAGGACTCTTGAAAGGTGCGACCAATCGCCATGACTTCACCAACTGACTTCATTTGCGTAGTCAACCTATCATCGGCTTGCGGAAATTTTTCAAAGGTAAAACGGGGGACTTTGACAACCACATAATCAATTGACGGTTCAAATGACGCGGGGGTTTTGCCGCCTGTGATTTCATTTTGCAATTCATCCAGCGTATAACCCACCGCCAATTTAGCCGCGACTTTGGCAATCGGAAACCCTGTGGCTTTAGAAGCCAAGGCAGATGAACGCGACACACGCGGATTCATTTCAATAATAATCATCCGTCCATCAACAGGATTAATCGCCACCTGCACGTTAGAACCGCCTGTATCCACGCCAATTTCACGCAAAATAGCCAGCGACACATTACGCAAAATTTGATATTCCTTATCGGTCAACGTTTGCGCGGGGGCGACGGTGATAGAGTCGCCTGTATGTACGCCCATCGGATCAAAGTTTTCAATCGAACACACGATGATGCAATTATCTTTAGAATCACGCACCACTTCCATTTCGTACTCTTTCCAACCCAGTACAGATTCTTCAATCAATAACTCATTGGTCGGCGATAAATACAAACCGCGTTCGCAAATCTCCATGAATTCTTCTTTATTATAGGCAATCCCGCCGCCACTGCCGCCCATCGTAAATGATGGACGAATTACCGTTGGATAGCCCACTTCTTTTTGTGCGGCTATCGCTTCTTCCATCGTATGCGCAGTTTTAGACTTTGCCACTTCGTAGCCAATTTTTTTCATGGCATCATTGAAAAGTTGGCGGTCTTCGGCTTTATTAATTGCCTCTTTACTCGCGCCTATCATTTCCACGTTGTATTTTGCCAATACCCCGTGTTTATCTAAATCTAACGCACAATTCAACGCCGTTTGTCCGCCCATGGTCGGCAACACCGCATCGGGGCGTTCTTTGGCAATAATCTTTTCCACCGTTTGCCAATCAATCGGCTCGATGTAAATCGCGTCCGCCATATCGGGGTCGGTCATGATAGTCGCAGGATTAGAATTGACCAGAATCACGCGATAACCTTCCTCGCGCAACGCTTTGCAGGCTTGCGTGCCTGAGTAGTCAAATTCACAGGCTTGCCCAATAACGATAGGGCCTGCACCCAGTAAAAGTATGGATTTTATGTCGGTTCTTTTTGGCATATTTTTATTTTAAGGTTAGGATTTTCTACTATCGGCATGATTAATAGGCGGAGATTTTATGAGTCCTCGCGCTTGTCACTCGATGCAATGCATTATTAGGCAAGATAAAAGCCTCATCATCAAACAATGCTGGTAATCGTGTTTCTTTTATGTATTTTACAATAACAGAAGCAACGAATTTCGCCATATTAACAGGAACAGCATTACCAATCATTTGCTCAAGGTCAGTTTTTGTCCCAAAAAATTTAAACGACTCTGGAAAAGTTTGTAAATAACTCCGTTCCAGTGTTGATAAAGGTCTTACCGCTGTAAGGTCTATATTATTAGGGTCGCCACTATGTAATTTATAATTAGGCGGTATCGGTCTATTGACTCCTCTAATGGTTGGGCTAGGCTCATCAATGGAAAAAATACCCCGCCGCGCATAACTTCTTGGATGGCGATAGTAGTATTGTAAATTTAACGTATCACCAAGATAATCACGAATCGTCATAGGTTTGCTGGTCAGATTTTCCTTAAACAAACCAACTAAAGCATTGTGTTGACTATGCAACTCACCTATCAAAAAAAACCGTGACCGCGTTTGTGGGGTATTACAAAAGGACGCATCTAAGACAACCGCCGATAAGCCATAACCATTACTGGCAAACTGCTCAACTATTTCAGTTAAAACATGACTTTTAGTGATTCGTTGTACATTTTCCATCACAAACCAAGTGGGTTTAACCGCACAAACAATATTGGCAAAATGATAAGTTAAAGCCGCTTTGCCGTTAGTAATATCTCGCTTACCCGCACTGGAAAAATCTTGACAGGGTGAACCGCCAATAATCATATCAGGGGCTATTTTTTGGATGATGTCTACCGCTGTTTTTTCATCTTGCAAATCTTGATGTATCGCTGGATGGTCAAAATTTTCTCGATACACATTAAGTGCGGCAGTCCAATTATCTATCGCTATTAATACGTCTATGCCAGCTTTTTGAAAGCCTAACGACAATCCACCACATCCACAAAATAAATCAACCGACGTAATCATGAAAACAACTCTGGTGAATTAAAAATAATGGCATCAAAACGGCGTTCTGGACTCAGTAAGTTTTGCCCTCCACCCAAAATAATATTCTTAATATCGTCTTTGTGAATTCGAGGTTTAGTTAAGTTTTTACAGCTCATATAAGGATTAGTGACATTGCCTGCTGAAGCGAAGGCTTTGTCATTTTTGGTATTGTAAGAAAGTTTATCGATAATATCGGCGTGGTCACATCGTCCTTGTGTAACAATATCCAGTAGCATTTTATACAACCAAATACTGGTTCTAGTTTGACGTGTTATTTTATTAGTAACACACTCACTTTTTGATAGCCCCGCAATAAACCAAGCAAAAGCGGCATCGCTCCAGACAAATACATCTAAACAGTTGTCTGCGAGTTTAGGTGATTTACCCACCGTCTTCCAAACAGGTTGTAACAAAAAAGGAGATTGTGAAGATTCTATATCAAGGCTGATGGCAGAAATACAAGTAACAATGGCTTTAATATGCGGAATAACTTCCTCGGCATCCGACCAATCAGCAACCATCACTCCGCTATTTTGCAAGTGTTTTTCAACTATTTGAATATTAGCACTGGCAATACTTGCCGCTAAATAAACAATACTGTCAGGTCTAATAACAATTTCAGAACCAAATTTATCATCACTGAGATTGCAAGTAGTATTGTCAGGTAATGCAGTCAATTTAACTTCAAGACCGCGTAGACATTGATTCGTTGATTTATTGAGAATGACCAAATCTGTTCTTGGCAACGTACCAATCATATATTTTTGAAAGGGCGTGTATTGCGCTTCAAAGGCAAAATAAATATCGGATGATGCTGGGTCAATCGCAAAAATATCCTCTACACTAATGGCGTTAATACCAAATTTCTGTGCCGAAATAGCGATGTAATTAGCCTCTAACTCGTTACTATGGAGATAACAAGCCAATGCGGCTGGAAAACTGGAATTAAATTGATTTTTCCCCCAAGCATTCGCATTACCAAAATCTCTGTTTGAATTAACTAAACCAAATAAATTGGCAGGTGTGTTATTCATATTTTATTTATTCACATAAAAATCAAATAGTTACCATATATTTCACTTTTCTTTATACGGGCTACTTGCTACTTGGTTATTTTGATATTTCAACAATGTATGTAAGTGTTCTTTGAATTTTTGGCTTTCTTTCATCGGTATTTTTGGTTTCATGCTTGAACACTTTTATTTTATAAAAATAAGAAAATGATACTTTTTTAATTTCACTAAAAATAGAATCACTAATTTTTCCATATATTGGTTTATCATCATTTTCAGTCGAAAATATAAAAGATTTTGTTTTTAAATTAATAGCAATAAAACTTCCTTCATACGATTCTTCAATGTCATTACTGTAATCCAGTTTATCGATGCTATTTAATATAGAAGTTGCTTTATCTTTATTAATGGAATAATTAATTTTTTCATTGCTTACTGAGTTAAAATGAAAATTAATAGATGCTTCATTTTTAGTTACACACCGTAAAAAACTTTTAAGACTACTTAGCTCCCTTTCATTTAATTTAAGTTTTCTTAGGCTATTGACATTACTTGAATAACTAAGAATATCACTAAGCCGTTTTTCTAATGAATATCCTCTGAATAAATCGTCTTGATTTCTTTCTGATGGCTTTAAAAAAAGATTGAAAGAACCCGCTGGGTTAGTAGAAAAAATATCCAAATCACTTATAAAAGTATCAAAAACACTCTTTCTCAGTTTAGAAAAACTATCTGTAATAGAGGAAAAATAATCTAACTTTATTTTTCCTGAACTAACAGCTTTATCAACATTATTATAATGAATATTGAAAATATCTGATTTTTCTTTTTGTACTTTATCCTCAACCACTTTTAGCTCTTTTAACTCTTGTAGTAACTCTTTTAATTCTTCTTTAATATCGTTAGGCGGATTACCTTGTAATCCATAATTAGCCATTTCCTCTGCTTGTCGATATTCTTCGGCATCGAACGCTAAACAAGCGGCACTTCTAAATAAAATTGAGCGAGTTGGTTCTATTTCGGTTTTTTCAAGCAAAAATAAAGCAGCATCACGCTCATACTCAAATGCGTCTTTAGATAATCGCTTAACATCCTTATGCTCTCTTTTACGTTTGGCAATAAAAGCTGCATCTGCAATATCCATTGCTTTAGAATGTAGCGTGTCAATTTGATTACTCATTTTTTTGCTACCTGTGACTGTGGTTTACTAAACTCTACAATAACAATATAAGCGGGTAAATTTAAATTATCACTTTGTTCAGTTTGAGCTAACTTTATATCTACTCTTTTGTTAATAGGATTCTTTTTGTTTTCTTGAAGAATTCCTGATATTTCTAATCTTGCTTTATTTTGAAAAGGATATTGCTCATCCTCTTTTTCACCTAGCCAATAATCAATTCCTGTTCTTTTTACTGCGCGTTTAATGACTTTATATGGTGTGAAATGATGAATAATTAAAATAGCCAAATAGCTTGCGCCATCTTCCGTAGCATCTTGCAAATCATTCCAAGCATCTTTCAATTGAGGTGTTACCTCAGTTTCCCACGAAAGAACAATATTTTCATTGATGTGTCCAACTACTTCAAATATTACACCTGATTTATGTCCTTGATTATCTAAGCAAACAACTGATGCTTCTGCAAAAAAATTCATAATGCTAGGCGTTAATAAATTAGCTGGAATATCTTTAAAAATATTTAATTCAGTTATATTCATGTATTTATCTTTTGATTATCCTAAGCAAGTAGCCCAGATGGAGCATAGCGAAATCTGGAGAAATTCGTCAAAGTAAAATACTCAAGCTACTTTGGTTTCATAATGCAATTGCTGTTGTTCTGCTAATTTTTTATGAATATTACAGGGGCTTAATTCCAATCCATTACGCCAGCATAATGCACCTAATTCTAAAAAGAATTCTTTAAAATAGGTTTCATTTTGTAAAGGCTTTACTAATTCTGTTTGTCTATCAATCAAGGGCTGTAAATCATAATCACCGAATGAATTATCTGAAAAATGCAAACGCAAAATCCGTTGCTGTACATACTGTGCTTGAATAATTTTAATCATTGTCTGCAAGTAGCAAGTAGCCCAGATAAGTTCATAGTAATAAATTCGGATGTATAAAAAACGTCATTGCGGCAGGGATGCCGCAATCCAGTCGCCAAGGATGGCATACTCAATCACATCCTTGTGACTGGATTCCAGCATCCATGCTGGAATGACGGCGACTCTTAAATACACGCCGACTTTTTATTGTGAACTTAGAGCCTAGCGAAATCTGGGGCAGCTGGTCATCATGTTATTATTTTTTAATTACTCACTTCGGTGTTACTGGGGTAAAGCCTGCGTCTTTAGGTGGTGCTTTTTGTTGTAAGCAATGATAGGCAGCATTTTCAAATTTGAAAGTTAGCGACACGGGATTTTCGTGTTCAGTGACAAATTTTTCGGCTTCTTTTGCCGTTAAATCTTTCATCAAATAAGTCGCAACGCAGGTGCAAGATTGAGTGGTACGGTCTTTGTCGGCATTGGGGTTAGCGGTTGTTTCTCTTTTAACACACTGCTCGGCAAAGGCTTTTTCAAACTGTTCTTTTTCAGCTTTGCTGATTTTTTCGTCTTTGGAATGGTCGAAAGGATTAAACACTTCTTCTACTTTTTTGCTGGTTTTTTCAGCTTTGTCATCAGAACAACCGACAACAAATACGCCGATAACAAGGCTAGTCAACAGGGCAAGTAATAGATTTTTTAATTTCATAATGTGCAACGCCAGTAAGGTTAAAGTTTTTGAATGCTAAAAATAATGCTAGAACTTTAGCATTTTATGCCGTTATGTTCTAGCTGTTCATTTTCTAATAAATGTTGTCAACGCTTGTTCAGGTTCGAGTTCGCTGATTTCAACGCTATCAACTCGCGCTGTAATAGGTCCTTTATGACACCAGCGAATAAAATCCTCTAGTGTGGCATGGTCTGCTTGGGCAATAATTTCTACCCGCCCATCCTCTAAATTTTTGACACTGCCTAGTATGGCTAGTTCTTTGGCTTTATTTTGGGTGAAGTAGCGAAAATAAACCCCTTGTACACGACCTGCGACTATTATTTTGACTCTACGCATTTTTGAATGCTCCAGCAATAATGAATTTTGGCATTGCGGACAAAATCTTTGGGAATACTGATAGCGGTTATATCGTCTACGCGTACTCCAGTCAATGCCGCGAGGTCAATTTTAAAGCGTCTAAAATTAGTCGAAAAATATAAAATGCCATCGTTTGCTAATAAACTCAAGGCGTTGTTAATCAGTTTTATATGGTCGAGTTGAATATCAAACACGTCATCCATGCGTTTGGAATTAGAAAACGTCGGCGGGTCTAGGAAAATTAAATCGTATCGTCTAGGCTGAGCTTGTTTGGCTTCATTGGTTAACCAATCGATACAATCGGCTTGAATAAACTCATGTTCGCCGCTGGTGGTATTTAAAGCGAGATTATTTTTAGCCCAGTTAATGTAAGTATTGGACATATCCACTGTGGTGCTTGCGATTGCACCACCGACTGCGGCGTGTACCGTTGCACTGCCTGTATAAGCAAACAGATTCAAAAAGCGTTTGCCCTTGGCTTGCTGTTGAATTTTCAAGCGGATTGGACGGTGATCTAAAAATAAACCAGTATCTAAATAATCTTCAAAATTCACCAGTAATTTACAACCGCCTTCGATAACAGTATGAAAACGCCCTGTATCACCGTGTTTTTCGTATTGATCGGTATTTTTTTGTTTACGGCGAATTTTTAACACGACTTGTTCACGGTTCACGCCTAACACACGCGGAATTTCGGCTAATAATTCGGCAAGGCGTTGATTGGCTTTGTGTTGGTCAATCGTTTTAGGGGGTTCGTATTCTTGAACGTGTACCCACGTTTGTTCGCTTTGATAAATATCGATAGCTACCGCATATTCGGGCAAGTCAGCATCATAAACACGGTAACAAGTGATGGCGTTTTGTTTTGCCCATTTACTGAGAGTTTTTAGATTTTTTTGTAGACGGTTGGCGAACATGATTGCGCCAGTGTTTTCAATTTCTGCTGGAGGTTGTTGGGTACGCAGTTCGACAGGCTCACGACTAACCCGACCTACGTTTTCTGTAACTTGAGCAATGCGTTCTTCTGTCGTGTGCGCTTTAGGAATAAAAAATTCACTTTCTTCAATCTTTAAGCGTAATAGCTTACATTCTAGCGCACCGTTAAATAGGGTAATGGGTTTTTGTGAGCGTATGCCTAAACGAAAACCTAACTCTGGATTGCTGATAATCAGTGCAGCTTGCCAACCTTGAAATTTGGTTTTTAGCGTTGTGCCGAATTTTTTATACAGTTCAGCAATTTCAGCTTCCTCACCTAATCGTTCACCATAAGGCGGGTTACATATCACCAAACCTGCTTGCCAGCTTTCAGCGGGTGCAGCATCTTCAATATCACGTCGCTCAATATGACAATATTTTGAAAGTCCAGCATTAGCAATATGGGCAAGTGCGGTATTGACGGTGTGGCGGTCTTGGTCAAAACCAATAATAACAGGCAGTTTGCTCAGCCCTTTATTTTTGCGTAATACTGCTTCGGCACGAAGTTTTTTCCAGCACTCGGCATCGTGTTGTTTCCAGCCGATAAAGCCAAAATAATCACGCAATAAACCAGGTGCATAATCAGCGGCTATCATCGCACCTTCTAATAATAAGGTACCCGAACCACACATTGGGTCTAGTAATGTACCGCCACGTTTAGCAATGTCTGCCCAACCGCAACGTAATAACATTGCCGCAGCCAAATTTTCTTTCATGGGGGCTTTAATACTGACATCTCGATAACCACGTCTATGTAAACTTTCGCCTGATAAATCTAAACTCAGTTGTGCGGTTTCGCCTTGTAAATGGACATTGATACGAATACTCGGCTGTTCAGTATTAATATTTGGACGGCGATTAAATGCAGTACGCATTTGATCGACTATCGCGTCTTTGACTTTTAACGCGCCAAAGTGGGTGTTATTAATGGCTTCGGAATTTCTCGCACTAAACGATACCGCAAAACTGTCGTCAGGATTGAGATGTTCAAACCAGTTAATTTCCTGCACACCGTTATATAAATCATCCTGTGATTTAACGGTAAACGTGTTTAATACTAGCAGAATACGATTAGCGGTTCTCGACCATAAACAGGCACGATAGGCAGTTTCTAAGTCACCTTGAAAGGCAACGCCAGCGACAGTCGCTTTAATATTTTCTATGCCTAGACTTTGTAATTCTAAGGTCAATAAGTTTTCCATCGCTTTGGGCGTGGTGGCGAATAGCGAGTAAGTAGGCATGGGGGTTTAACGAGATGTAGGTTGGGGTGAGATCAAACCCCAACACTTAAAAAGAGGTGGATAACTATTGTCGGGGTTCGCACACTTACCCCAACTTACGAAACGATTACTAAATTTTAATCAGTTCAACTTCAAAAATGAGCGTGGAATTCGGACCAATATCACGACCCGCGCCTTCTGAACCATAAGCTAAATTAGCGGGAATATAAAAGCGGAATTTATCACCTACTTTCATTAACTGTACGCCTTCTGTCCAACCTGCAATAACGCGGTTTAATGGAAACGAAGCAGGCGCACCACGATCATAAGAACTATCAAATACTTTACCGTCCAGCGTTGTGCCTTTGTAATGCACAGTCACTGTGTCAGTGGCAGACGGTGAAACAGTCCCTGAGCCTTTAGTCAAAACTTCGTATTGCAAGCCACTAGCGGTAGTGACAATATTGGCTTTTTTAGCATTTTCCGCAAGGAAGGTAGACCCAGCCGTGCTATTTTCTTCAGGTGTAGTGGCGTTTGCCATTGAAAACATAGTAATTCCTATCAGCATAACAGTAGCAATTGAAAGAATTTGCGTTTGAATTTTTCTCACGATATTCCCCTTTTAAGATAATGTAAGATCGCTAGTGTATCAAAAAAATAGTTTTCCTGACTAATATTATTGAGTTGATTTTGAACTATTTAGCAGCCGTTCTTTTGTTTGGTCTGATGGTTAGATTATTTAGTGATAAATGAATGGATTGCAAAACTAGACAGTGGATTAAATCTGTTGCTTTTATTTTTGAGTATGACTGTCAGTCCTTTAAAGGACTGGCAGTCATTAAAACCTAGATAACAGGGTTTAACCCGCTACAAAAAAAGCCACATTGGATTAACCAATGTGGCTTTTTATTGATTTTGATCGGCTAGTGTTGTTGATCGGTTTCGGCTATCGCCTCTACCCATTCTACAAGCTACGCTAAGCGGTTACCAGTCAAGTTGAACGCGTGTTTCGATAATATCAAAATCACCGTTATTAAAGCTATTGGCGCGTGAACCAACTGCTGTTCCATTAGTATTAATATCTAGGGTTTTAACATAGTTTGTCATTACACGAACATGCGAGTTTGGATACCAGTTGATACCAAACTTGGCGACTGACATACGTCCGCCGTTAATTGAGCTGCTATTTAGGTTGATGTAGTCATAACCGCCTGCAAGTTCCCATGCGCCCCAACCGCCTTTCATATCGAAGTTACGATTGGGTTTCAAGCGATTCCATGCACCTGTACTGCCTTTATAAGCGCGTGATTCACCCGTCAGGAAGTAAGTTGCATAACCATAATAACCATCCATTGTGGCATTGTGATAGCCAGTACCTGAGACATTGGCTTGTATGTATTCTGCCTGTGTTGAGAATGGTCCATAAACCAATGCTGTTTCAGCACCAAAACGGGTGATGTGGTTGGCAGTACGACTACCAGTCGCATTGACATTACCAGAAGTTAAGTTACCCGTTGACAATACACTACTACGATCTACGTTGGTACTGGGGTTAGCTGCGAAAGCGACACCGCCATTAGAAAACGATCCGTTGGCATTATAATTGTTGTTGATGTTCATGTAAGAACCAGATGCACCAATATGCCAGAATTTGGTTTTGCTTTCCATCCACGGCATACCCGTTACGCGAGCATTGGCTTCCCAGCTGGTATCGCCACTGCCGCCAGAACGATTGACACCACCATTGGCATTATTAACTGCAAATGGTGCAGCGGTACCGAATGGCGCAGTAGTTTGACCATTGTTACCCACTGGTTCAGTTTGTAACGAAACACCTGTTTGCCAGCGTTCAGCGGCGTAGTTGGCACCAATACCCAATTTGTAAGTATTCAGGTTATCAACAAAAGTGTTGGTAATCATGTTACGTTCGATGAACGTGATGTAACGGTTACTGGTAGCTTCTTCCAAGCTGAATGGTTCTTTAAACGCACCCACTTTAAGTGAAAAGTCTTTGTTGTAACCCCATTTAATATAGGCATCGGTCACACCCGCAGCGACTGTACCATTACCGCGTGTGAAATCGTATTCAAATTTGTAGCCCCAATCTTTGAAGAAAGTACCTTCAACACCTAAACGCGCACGACGTAAAGCCACACCATCAGCTAACTGGTTTTGGGGATTAGCACCTGTTGCCTGAGTAGTTTGTTGATTCACATTGACTTGCGAGTCAACCTGCATACGACCATTAACAGCCGCTGTAAAGTTACCGTCTTTAGATTTCATTTCAAAACCATTATCGGTCATCTCAACGTGTGGTGCTTTACTTGCCTCTTCGGCGTGTTCTTGTAAGGCTTTAATTTCGTTGGTTTTCATATCCAAGTCTTGACGAACAGCAGCAATTTCATTTGCATCTGCCGCTGGAGCTACTTGTGGTTTATCGCCAACTTTTTCAAATTCACCCATTAACACGCGACCACGACCTGGTTCTGCGTAAATTTGTTTGGTTTTTGTGTCAACGTAAAGACTCATGGCAATCGCGCTAGAAGACGCGCTCGCCGTTAATGCAACAGCGATTGCCATTGTCAGCTTAGAAAATTTCATGTTTTGCTCTCGGTTATTATTGTCAAAAAACTAAGGCAAGAATAAGGTCGAAAAATGACGTGTTTATGACGACAGTGTTACAGTTGTGTGACAGTACAACAAAATGATGATTAAACACAACAAAGGTTTGAAACATCAGTAACCAAGCAGTCGAGAGTGATGGCGTGTAATCTAGTTAGAATTATAACCATCGGTATTGTGCAACACCCAACGTTCTTTGTCTGTTGATAGCAACTCTTTTTTCCAAAAAGGGGCGTGTGATTTTAAGGCTTCCATAATATATCGACAAGCATCAAAGGCATCACCTCGGTGCATAGTCCAGACAGATACCAAGACAATGGCTTGATTCGGTAAAATTTCTCCGACACGATGTACGATTAACACATCAAGCACCGCCCATTGTTGCTTTGCCTCTGCAATAATTTTTTCCAACTGCTTTTCAGTCATGCCTTGATAATATTCTAGCGTCATGGCTTTGACTTCATCGCCGTCATTAAAATCACGCATTGTGCCGATAAAAATACTGGTCGCACCGTATTTGGTTTTTGTCAGCTTTTGATACTGTTGAATTTCTTGCCAAGGGTCAAAACTCTCAGTGCAAATAATGATAGTCATAACTAACCTCCTGTGACAGGAGGAAAAAAAGCCACTTCATCACCGTCTTTAACCAGATGATTAAGATCAACGTAGTCCATATTAACAGCGACCAATATATTGTCGGGTAAAGGTGTTGCTGCATTAACACGCTGCCAGAGTTCACGGATGGATAACAAACCTGTGTGGGCAAAATCGTCTTCTGCACGACCTAGGCTTTCTTTTAAACTAGCAAAATAACGAACTTTAATAGACATACTTATTCCAGCAAGTGCAAAAAGTGTAGATAATACGGTATCTTTAATCAAAATATCATAGTCAAATGACACAATCACCTCATTTTAATTCGTCTGGCGAAGCACACATGGTCGATGTTGGCGAAAAAGCAACGACTCAACGTACTGCAATCACTGAAGGTTATATTGAAATGCAGCCTGAAACGCTACAGCTAATCATCAATGGCGAACATAAAAAAGGCGATGTGTTAGCCATTGCACGAATAGCGGGCATTATGGCAAGTAAGAAAACAGCGGAGTTAATTCCACTGTGCCATTCATTGGCGTTAACGCACGTCGAAATTAATCTCACTACCGAGGTAAATAATAACCGAGTACGTTGCCAAACCACGGTAAAAACTCAGGCTCAAACAGGCGTAGAAATGGAGGCATTGACGGCTACTGCCTGCGCATTACTGACTATCTATGATATGTGTAAAGGCGTTGATCGTGGCATGAGCATTCAGTCTATACAATTATTAGAAAAAGCAGGGGGCAAATCAGGTCATTGGCAACACCCAGTGCTGACAAAATCTGTCACATAGTGACATAGCAGTTGCCTAGATTGCGTTATTAGCCATAGGGTTTTGATTGTATTTGAAGAGAGGTTTAAATGTTTTTTTAGCTTAATTGTTTTGGGCAACTCAAGCATAAAGGCGCGTACAGTGATAAATTCTTTAATTTAGACCAGCATCTAAAAAAATTGGCATACTGCGTGCTTAACCAGAAATGTAATTAAATTGTAAACCAAACAAACAACCAATAAAAAGGTGATTATCATGAAAGCTTCAAAATTACAACAAGGTTTTACCTTGATCGAATTGATGATCGTTGTTGCGATCATCGGTATTTTGGCATCAATTGCGATTCCAGCTTACCAAGACTATATCGTTAGAGCAAAAGTAACAGAAGGTTTGGCTTTAGCCGCTTCTGCAAAAACCGCAGTTGCTGAAAATGCAGCAAATGGCGCACCATTTGCCAATGGCTGGACAGCACCAAATTCAACTATCAATGTTTCCACTGTCGTAGTGCCTGCGCAAGGAGATCGTAGTACCAACAAAAATAGTGGTGTTTCAATTGATGCTATTACTGGCATTATTACCATTACATACACAAACAAAATTGCTGCAAGTTCTCCTACCATAAAGTTAATACCTATTACTGGTGCCTCAACACCTACCGCAGGTACTCCTCCAACATCAGGTTCTATTAACTGGGAATGCCATTCTAAAACAGCTCCCGCTGTAGATGTACTTTCTGGTGTTGTTGGTACACTTGAAGACAAATATGTTCCTTCTAACTGCCGCGCTTAATTAGTGATGTTTGCAAGCTAGTTTGAATTAAGATTGATTGCTACAAATAAACCCCCGCTAGAAATTTTTAGCGGGGGTTTTTTGTGTCTACTGGTTTTATGTAGCTAGTGTCTTTTTTAGCAGTTTGCTAAACTAATTCTCTCCTAACTTTTTAGCATTCTATTTCCCAATGAAAAATCGTTTTTACGCATTTCTGACTCATTTGATATTGTCAGGTTTAGTCGCTGTATTTACTGTTATCATGGTCTTTTTTGTCTGGTATCCAGAACCCTTAGACAAGGCAACAGGCGTTACAGAAATTTTCCTAATGCTTTTAGCTATTGATATAGTCATCGGACCTATGATGACGTTTGTGGTCTACCAGCGTGGCAAACCTGGTTTAAAACTTGATTTATCCATTATCGCTACCCTGCAAATAGCAGCATTAATTTATGGTATGTCTACCGTATTTGCGGGTCGTCCTGTCTTTATTGTTTTTAATCAAGATCGTTTTGATATTGTAAGACCCGTAGAAATTGATACAGCAAGTGCTAAAAAGGCAGAACTTGCTGGCAATGAAACCGCAAAAATTAGTTGGTTTCGTCCACGTTGGATAGGTGCGGTCGCTCCTGCTGATCGTAAGCGTTCTGAGGAAATTTTAATTTCTGCCTTGGATGGAGGGGCTGATTGGCCACAATTGCCTGAATTATATGTGCCACTTGAACAAGTCAAACAACAAATGTTGAAAAGAGCGATGCCTTTATCAGCACTTCGTAAACTGGATAAGAATAATATCCTGCTTGAAATACAGGATAATCATGTTAAATGGTTGCCCTTACGTGGTAAAACTAAGGATATGTCCGTATTGATTGATGGTGATAGCGCGGAAATTATTAAAGTGGTTGATATAAATCCTTGGTCTTGACGATTTATCGTCACCGCGCTAAGAAAATACCGTAACATGAAAAACAAGTTCTGCTTACACTCTAAATCAACAAAAAGGAAATAGAATGAGGATATTTTGGGCATTATTGGCACTTAGCGTTCCTGTCGTCATAATTTATGCGCAATTTCTTGGCAATCCTCTGGTTTTTGATGATGCTGGATTTTTTCATAGCGAAGAATTTAGTTATTACTTGCATAGACTATTTATTTTCAATTTACGTTGGTTACCTCTTGCCACTTTTGTATGGACTCGGCAAGTATTTGGCGATGCGATTATATGGTTGCGTTTGGGCAATTTGTTATTGCATCTTGCCACTAGCGCGACGCTGTTTTTCTTCTTGCGGCGATTATTTGAATTAGTCATCCCCATAGAAGTAAATGACAAAACCTTATCATCATTTTGGTTAGCTTTTTTTGGCGCGTTAATCTTCGCACTGCATCCAGTTTCTGTTTATGCAGTTGCCTATTTAGTGCAACGTACCACGTTAATGGCGACTTTTTTTACTTTGCTAACGTGGCGATTATTTTTAGAAGGGCTGATTCGAGAAAATCGCCTTTGGCTAACTGCGTCCGCGCTAAGTTATTTTCTGGCGGTTCTTTCAAAAGAACATGCCATTATGACTCCCGCTGTGACAGTCGCATTGTTATTACTAATTAGCCCACAACCTCAACAACGAATTAAGTTAGTTTGGTCAACCTTTGTTCTGTACGCGTTGATTGGCGCGTTCGCGGGTTTCCAACGGCAGTCAGAACATATTCTAGGACAAGCCTATGAACCTATTGCATCAGAACTTATTTCGAGACTGGGAGAAGATTTTGATGCCCGTTTTGTCTACCCCTTGTCGATGCTCACTCAATCTTTTGTATTCTTTAAGTATTTATGGATATGGCTGATACCAAGCCCCAGCTTGATGTCAATTGATACTTGTCAAACTTTTGCGTTACGGTTGTGGTCATTTCCAGAAGTATTGGGGTTGATCGGGTTTTTTATCTACCCTTTTTTGGCAGTCCGATTATTGTTACAAAGAGGCTTAAAAGGCTTGCTAGGTTTTGGTTTGCTTTGCCCTTGGTTATTGTTTTTTACCGAACTGGCAACGGTGCGTATTCAAGAAATTTTTGTACTGTATCGCAGTTATTTATGGATGGCAGGGCTTTTTGCCTGCTTGCCGTTTCTTTGTCAAAAATTAACGGCTAAACAAACAGTGATAACCTTGACTTGCGTGGCGTGCTTACTGATACCGTTGACTTTGCTTAGATTAGATACTTTTTCACATTCATTCAAGCTATGGGATGATGCTAAAAACCGAATTAAGGATGATAAAAGCTGCCCTACAATGGACAGAATTTTGAATAATCGTGGCAGACAATTAATGATGTTAAACCGTTATCCCGAAGCCATAGAAGATTTTAATCGTTCACTCAAAGAAAATAAATGGCAAAAAAAGCCGAAAATATCTGAACTAGCCAACAACTATTACAACCGTGGTTTCGCTTATTTAAAAACCCAACAGTTTCGCCTAGCCCTTGATGATTTTAATACCATTGTTGAACCTATACCAAAAGCATGGATAGATCTTTATTTTTATAAGGCCCAAGCTTTTGAAGGTTTGCATGAATTGACATCTGCCCAACAATTTTATGAAAAAGCCTGCTTAAACGGAGTAAATGAAGGGTGTGATAAACAAAAAGAGCTGGAAAAATCCATAAAATAATGAGGTTAGTCAATGCGTCATAATCGCCCAGTAGTATTATCATTTTCAGGTCACGACCCTAGCGGCGGCGCGGGTGTTCAAGCAGATATTGAAACCTTAGTCAGCCATCAATGTCATGCAGCAAGCATCATTACTGCTTTAACCGAACAAAATACCCACAACATCAAAAAACTGATTCCACAGCATCCTGATGATATTGTTGCTCAAGCACAAACACTATTAGATGATTTAGCTGTTAAAGTGTTCAAAATTGGTTTAATTGGTCATTATGAAACAGCTATCGCCATTCATTCAGTGCTAACACAGTATCCACATATTCCTGTTGTCCTAGACCCTGTATTAGCAGCAGGTGGAGGAACTGATTTATCCAGCAAGCAATTATTGGATGCAATGATTAACTTATTACTGCCTTGTACAACCGTCTTAACGCCTAATAGTGAAGAAGCGCGGCGATTGACAGGATTAACTGATTTGAATGATTGTGGGCTGAAATTATTGGAATTGGGCTGTGCGACTGTATTAATCACGGGGACGCATGAAGATACGCCTAGCGTTAGCAATCAATTATTTCATGATGGGCGTTGCTGGGAAACTTACACTTGGGATAGATTACCTGCTAGTTATCATGGTTCTGGTTGTACACTAGCAGCGAGTATCGCCGCATTACTGGCACATGGAATAGAACCTACGCAAGCCGTGCAGGAAGCGCAAGACTATACTTGGCACTCATTACAAGCCGCTTATCTGTCAGGCAAAGGTCAACATAACCCGAATCGATTTTTCTGGATGGAGCAAGAGCAATGAAACTTCCCACACGCGGACTCTACGCTATTACTCAAACTGAACATAAATCCAGTCGTACCATTATTGCTGAAGTAGAAAAGGTGATTTTAGGTGGCGCGGTAGTTGTTCAATATCGAAATAAAAATCCGCAGGACGCGTTATTTCTTGCCAAAGAATTGGTAAAAATTTGTCATCAATATGATGTGCCGTTAATCATCAATGATGATATAGAGTTGGCAATTCGTGTTGCTGCCGATGGAGTACATCTTGGCGAAGACGATGCTACAGTGCCAGAAGCACGGCAACGACTAGGTAAAAATGCCATTATTGGGGTTTCTTGCTATAACAGCGTTGAAAAAGCCATAGTAGCCGAGAAACAAGGAGCGACTTATGTGGCTTTTGGGCGATTTTTCCCTTCGTCGTCAAAACCATTGGCTTCTCCTGCTGAAATAAACACCTTGTGTGAAGCCAAGAAAGTACTGACTATTCCTATCGTAGCAATTGGCGGCATTTTGCCAGAAAATGGCGGTCAGCTACTGAGTGCGGGGGCTGATTTTTTAGCGGTTATCGGTGGTTTATTTACCACACACCCCGAACAGTCAGCGCGTGCTTACAGTGAATTATTTGGATAAATGGACAGACCTCAAGCTTGCGTTAGTTAATCTGCGCGTACTCTGCCTTTTGCTTGCTCTTTTTCGATACGAGAAGGTCAGGCAGAACCTGACCTTCTGTGTAATGTGTGCTGTAAGCTAAAACGTGTTTAGAAACTAAACCAACCTGAACCAAATGAAGTTGCAAATACCAAACTAACAATACTCATTAATTTAATCAGAATATTCAACGCAGGACCGCTGGTGTCTTTAAACGGATCGCCTACGGTGTCACCGACCACAGCCGCTTTATGAGACTCTGAGCCTTTGCCACCGTGCTGTCCTGTTTCTATATATTTTTTCGCATTGTCCCACGCACCGCCTGCATTTGCCATCATCACGGCTAATAGAAAGCCTGATGACATTGTACCAACCAACATCCCTGCGAGGGCTTCTTTGCCTAATATCATGCCCACAACTAGGGGTACGATGACGGCTAATGCGCCTGGAATAATCATTTCTTTTAACGCAGTTTCGGTACTGATACCCACACAGGCGGCGTAATCAGGTTTGCCTGTGCCTTCCATTAAACCTTCAATAGTCAGAAACTGACGACGGACTTCAACGACAATTTCTTGCGCGGCTTTACCCACTGCGGTCATGGTGAGTGCAGAGAATAAATACGGCATCATTGCACCAATTAAAATGCCAGGAAGCATAGTTGGATCTAATAAATTTAAATGCTCTATTTTTGCCGCTGTGACATACGCCGCTAATAACGCTAAAGCGGTTAAAATCGCAGAACCAATCGCAAAACCTTTGCCTGTTGCCGCCGTGGTATTGCCTAAACTATCTAAGGCATCGGTACGATGACGGACTTCGGCGGGTAGATGACTCATTTCTGCAATACCGCCTGCATTATCTGCCACAGGACCATAAGCATCAGTTGCTAACGTAACACCTAGCGTACTAAGCATACCGACACCTGCTAAAGCAACCGCATACAAACCAGCAGTAATTGAACCATCGGCTTTATGCCCTAACCAGATACTGAGCAAAATAGCGACCGCAACAATCAGCACGGGTAATACGGTACTCATCATGCCAACCGCTAAGCCTTGAATAATGGTAGTTGCCGCACCTGTTTCAGTTGCCTGAACAATAGACTGCGTGGGTTTTTCAGTATAAGCGGTGAAATATTCAGTCACATAAGCAATGGCGTTACCTGCAATCAAGCCGACCACAATCACTAACCAATAGCTGATACTGACTCCAGACAGCAACACAGCGAATAACGTCAGACCTAAAACGACGACAGAAGCCCCCCACACTGAACGACGTAATGCTGCCAATAACTCTTCTAAGCTGGCTTTTTCATCAATTTTAGCAACTTGTTTTCTCAAGAAGTGATGGATGCGTCCCATAACAGATTCATCTGAAAAAGGTCTCGCATGAGCGACATCCTGCTCTTCACCGATAACAATATAAATACCGAACAGGCTGGAAATAATACCCACAGCCGCGACTAAAAATGGCAAACCAATAAACGCCGCCGCATGATTACCACCAATCACCGCGCCCAAGGTAGCAGCGGCAATAATAGAACCACTATAACTTTCAAATAAGTCCGCACCCATACCCGCAACATCACCGACATTATCGCCAACATTATCGGCAATTACCGCTGGATTACGAGGATCATCTTCAGGAATGCCTTTTTCAATTTTACCGACTAAATCCGCGCCGACATCTGCCGCTTTGGTATAAATACCGCCGCCAACTCTGGCGAATAAGGCGATAGAACTTGCACCAAAACCAAAACCTGTGACATAAACCAGTTGATTAGGATCGCCGTTAAAAATTAAAAATAACACCGTCATGCCAATTAAGCTAAAGCTTACCACTGACATACCCATAATCGCACCACTACCAAAGGCAACGCGCAAGCCTTCATGTAAACCACGACTCGCGGCAGCAGCAGTACGCACATTGGCACGAACTGCCACATACATACCCAAATAGCCTGCGCTCGCCGATGCAATCGCCCCGACCACAAAACAAAGTGAGGTTTGCCAATGTTGAAAAACGGCAAGAATCACCGCGACAATGACCACAAAAATTGCCAATACGCGATATTCACGTCTTAAAAACTCTGATGCACCTTCTTGAATAGCCAATGCGATGTCTTGCATAACCTGACTTCCTGCGTCATAACTCAACACTTTTTTCGTGTGCCAGATAACAAATCCGACCCCGATAAGTCCCATTAATAACGCCATAATTACTGATACAGATGCTTGAAACATCATAACTCCTCTTATTTATTATCTAATTATTTGGCTAAACGCCTGTAAGAATACGCTGTTTTTTATATTTTCTATGTTAATCAAACTTCAGCACACCCCCTTTTGACCGCATAGTCGTCTTATTACATTTCGTTGAACCACGCAAAAGCCTAGCAGATATTTCATTTGCTAGAATTAAAGAGTAGGTTTTTTATTTTTTATCAAGTAACAAAAGCTCTTGAATAAGTGCCTTTCTAACATCAATAGGCGGTGCATCCAAGCGTTTGATGGTTGAATTATTTTTAAAAGTTAAAAACTCCAAACCCTTATCGCCTTTTTCAACTAGAAAATCGGTGAGGACTAATGTATAAAGTCTTTTTATATCAATTGCTTGCTTATTAATTAGCCACTGTTCATTGACTTGACTGACATTAGCAAAATGTAGAAAACTACCTTTACCTTGGTTTTGTTTATTGGCATTGAGTGCTTTTTCAATCAACTCACCTGAAAGCGCACCAAATTAAAACACGATCAGGATCAAAACCGTTCTATTAAACCTACCCTTATGTAGTTTTAGTGTTAACTTCCTACTTCACTGCGGCTGGTTTCGTTCTAACCTTTCGGCTAGAGCCTTCCGCTCCACAGGCTGACACTGTGGAACTCACTGCGTAGTGCGATAGGATGTGCTGAGGTACGAAGCGCATCATTGATGTCAACTTGAACGATGCGCTTCGTACCTCAGCACATCCTATATTAGCGCATCTTATCGTGTTAACAAATTGATATTATTGGCTAAAAATATGTGGGTAATGGACAGACTTAATGACAACGAGCCTAAAACGTACCCCGCGTACGCGGTTGATTTGTACAACAAAGTCTTTTTGTAACAAAGTGTAACAAAAGATGAAATTGTTACACTTTGTTACAAAAATAAGTCACGATAACTTGCTGTTTCTATATAATTCAATCCACAATAAATATTAGGTTATTGCAGTCTCAACAACAAGTAAAAAATTTATTTGGAAAACCAAAACTAACTGCCTACCAAACTATATTTTAGAGGACACAATAATGAACAAAGAACATATACGTTTTAGAGATATTTCTGCTAACGAACGGATTTTAAATACTGTTTTTCTACTCGCAATCGGTGTAGGTTATTTAGTAGCCCTAAGTAATTTGTACCTTACTCATCAAGGGCGGGACGATAAAGAAGGTTTATCCATTGAAGATGTCATCGTTTACTATCATGGTTCTCAAGCACAAACGCGCTTAGGTAATGCTATTACAGGTATTATGGAACCTAAACTAAAAGTTAAAAGTGATAAGGATGTTATCTTAAAATGGATAAAAGCAGGGGCTGATGAAGCGGGCTATAACGAAAAAATTGCTCCGATAATTAATCGAGATTGTGCGAACTGCCATTCAGAGGATGCGAGTCCTTTACCTGTTTTAACCAATTATGCAGGTGTATCGGAAGTTGCCCACGCAGGCGGAGCAACTGTACCCAATTTAATCCGCATCTCACATATCCACTTATTTGGCATCACGTTTATTTTATTTTTTGTTGGGAAAATATTTATTCTTTGCGACATTAATGTTTATATCAAAAGAATCGCGCTAATTATGCCTTTTGCGGCGATGTTTATCGATATATTGTCATGGTTTATCACGAGACATATTCCTGCTTTTGCTTACGTTGTCGTAATCAGTGGTGCGTTAATGGGGATTTCAATAGGAATGCAGCTTTTAATCAGTGTTTATCAGATGTGGTTTTTTTCTGACCAAGAAAAAGTGGTAGAAAAAGCCACTCATTACAATAGAAGAAAAACTGATACACAAGTTGTATTTTCTTATGAAGATAACCAAAATGTTAATCACACTAGAAGAAAAACGGATGCTTTTCCCTATTTCGTGGGGTAAGTCCTGTAGGGTGGGCAAACGGCTCTATCGTTTGCCCACACGGAACTGTCAAAACGGTGGGCAAGCAAAAAGACGCTTGCCCATCCTCGGCGGACTATCATAACAATTTTTCTTTTTTCAATCGATCAACTAAGGCTTTACGCTTACCATGAATATTTATAAAGGCAGTGAATGCGTTTTTAAAATCGTTCATATCCCCCGCTAATTTATAAGCATCGGCTAATTCTTTGATTAGTCGCGTAACTTCATTATAATTTGCGGCAGTGGCTCTTTGTGCTTTTGTATCTACACTAGCCCACAAAAGTTCAGCATCTGCATACATCGTGCGAAGATAAGCATCGAGTTGGCGTTGTTTTTCAGCAGCGGCTTTTTTAGCGGCAACGATTTCGCGTTCTTTACGTTCTTGTTTCGCTATGTCTGCCAATTTTTGCAAATCGCTTACTTTTCGTGGTCTCGATAGTTCTTTTGGATGATTGCTTTGTTCACGTTGCCAAGCAAAAAATTCTGACTTCAACTGCCTTTCAGCTTCCTGTCCGCGCCCTTCCAGCAACAAACCGAGCAACTGTTTTGCTTTATCGGCAGGAATAGTATCCAACCACACTTGATGATCTATATTGCTAGAGTCATCCGTTAAAGCTGGACTCGCTGTTGCAGCCGCATTGAGAAAATCAACATCAATTTCTAAAAATTCAACTAAAGCGGTTTGTGCTGCACTCAATTGCGGGAATCGGTGGTTCTAGCGCGTCATCATTTAACCCATAGATACAACTCAACCAGCCTAAATATAATGGACGCAAATCGCCGCGTAATAGTTCATTGCGTAAAGGGACTAACTGCCCCATCCAATTACAGCCCTGATAGTCAGCAAATCGTTCATAGTTTTCACTTTGATTCAATTGCCAATCAAGTATCCAATGGGTTGCCGTCTGTTCAATTTCAAAAGAATCAAGCATTTCAATTTGAAATGCTTGTACAGTTTTAGGTGAAAAACAATCCAATGGCACACGCAACATAAACTCACAGGAACACCAGTTAGCCGTATAAACAAAAGCATCAAAATAACGCCTAATCCAATCCGCTGGATTACCTTTAAAGTCCCCCCAGTTATATTCATTAACAAAACTGGTCGCAGTAATATTTGCACGGCTAGAAACGCTGCGTAACTCCGCCATTTGTTACGTAGTCAGTGGTTTGTCGATGGCAATAAATTCGTAGTATTGATATTCACTCATTTTATTATTTACTCAGTATGCGGCTAAATAACTGCTATTAAATCTTCGGTAGTCCTAAAAAGCGAGTGATGACAAGGTCAAAGCGATACGCCTGCATTCATTGTAGTGGTGAATAAAATACCAGATTGCACCGATATGGTTGTCGAGTTTTTTAGAAAAGGACAGTGATTTCCTAACGAGTCGAGAACAGCGTTGCCTGAGTGTGTTATTAAACCGCTCAATGTGGTTGGTGAGTCCTGTTTCTTTACCTACGTTATGTTATGGTGCTGGTCATTGGGAATCACGGTTCGATAGGCATCCCAGTAATCGGTATAGCAGGTGGCATTTTGTTGGTAAGATGAGGGTAGCGAAGACCACAGTTGTTGCGCACTCTCCCGACTTCGGTCACCGATGTATACGCCTACTATCTCGCGTATATCTTTATCAATCCGTGGTTTGTAGCGATTTTACTGATATAAAAAAGTAGAAAAACATGACATTTTTAGTCGATTTAGCTATTTTTTGGGCGTTGGTGCATGAATAAAGTCATTTTCAATCAATGTGTTACGCCGTTTATTTGTGATGTTTTTAGTAAAAAACGGCTGTTTTTAATCAAAAACCATCAACCAAATAAATATAACCATTTGATTTATTTGTATTTTATTCATGCACCAACGCCTATTTTTTGTATAAAATACTACCCTCCAGCCCAATGAATCATAGGGTGAGTAGTTACAAGTCCTATAACATTACTCTATGCTCTGGACATAAACATATAATTCAATCATAACTATTTGTTTTAATTTGAGTTTAATTTTTGAATTATTTTTTTGACACAACTTTGACACAATTTATTTTTAAGGTGCTGTAATATTATATGACACGGCTTAGAGTAGAACCGCTTTTTATTGCTAAAGTTTCGATAATGGTAGGCGGTTCACACTTAAGCCACTTGGCAGTCATCACCAATGAGCAATCTTGAACACTGGCAAGCGGGCATGGTCAAGCCGATGATCTAACCCAGTGCCAAGCCTTAACCGTGGTTTCGATAATGGTAGGCGGTTCACATTTAAGCCACTTGGCAGTCATCACCAATGAGCAATCTTGAACACTGGCAAGCGGGC
>JBAXNR010000038.1:0-32894 GCA_037133675.1 Methylococcales bacterium | reverse complement strand
TCATTTCGGCTAAATTTATAATAATATCAAATCACTCACTGTTTATGACTACCGAAAAAGTTAAGCCATTTTGGGATCAAAATTCTGAGCTTTCAATACCACCGCGAATGCTTGGCGCAGTAATTTATGGGCAATGGCAATCTTGATCACTTTTTCGGGTTTGCCTTTGTTTTTCAAGCGTTCGTAAAGAGCCTTGCAAGGTGGGTTCTGCTTCTTGGCTGTCCAACTGTACAAGTACAACAAACGCCTGATGACTGGACTGCCGATTTTGCTGATATGCCCTTTGCCTTTAATGCTCGTACCCGATTGATGCGGTGCGGGTGCTAAACCGATGTATGACAAAAACTCTTTTACCTCGGTAAAGCGTGAAAAACCATAAGTCATGACCAATAATGCCGTTGCGGTGACTTTACCAATGCCCGCAATGCTGATCAGTCGCTGGTATTCATCAGACCATTTGCGTTGCACCCGCTCTTCTACTTCCTGCTCAAGACGTTTGATGCGCTCATTCAACGCCGTTTTTTCTTCTGCCAACTCCTTGTTCACACTTTCACTTTGCTCAGGCTGTTGAGCCAAGGCTTCCTGATGATTGGTGAGCATGGTGCGTTGCTGAATCAATAGTGCAATCAGGCTTTGCAGTTGTCTTAAATGGATAATGTCCTGATCCGCACTCTGCCACTTTTTCAATTCGGCTTCATAGTCCATACCGTATTGAGCGATTAACCGTGCATCCTTTTTATCGGTTTTGGCTCTTTTTAAGCGCATCTTGCCAAAATGATGGATGGTTTTTGGGTTTAATACACAGACGTTACCACCCTGTTCCGTGATAAAGTCAGCCAGTTTTAGAAAATAGCTGCCTGTGGCTTCCATGACAAACCAGTTACCCACCATACCTACTTGATGCAACAAAGCCTGATAATGCTCAAGCTGTTGATCAAAGACTTGGCTGTGCCAGTGATGATCTTTAAAAAAAGCAATGTCGAAGGTTTTTTTGCTAATATCAATGCCAATAATCATGTGTCTATCCTCTGTTACCTGTAAAATACCTAACGTTGGAAGAACTTTTTTATGCCTCTCTATCTTGTATTCAGTCTTTTTGACTCATCGAACTGTTCAGGTTATAAAAAAGCGGGAAAGGCGACCTTCATTCCCAACAGGGTCTACGCCCTCACGAGATTTATGGACTCCTCCCTTTCCCTTTTTCTTCCAACACGTCCAGTTTACCCTATCCTTCTTGGTTTGGTTTCTGCTGAAAGCATAAGACGAGAAAACATTATGAAAATCGCCATCGTCAAACTCTCTGCCTTAGGTGACATTGTTCATGCAATGGTTGCCTTGCAGTTTATCAAAGCTCAGTATCCAGACGCGCAAATCGATTGGTTAGTTGAACAAGGTTTTGCCGAAGTGTTACGGCATAACCCTGATATTACCAATTTACTCACGGTCAATTTAAAAGCCTTAAAAACCAACAAAGCGGCAATCTTTCAGCAAATTAAACAAGTGTGTGGCTATGCAAAAAATCACTACGATTTAGTGATTGATGCCCAAGGGCTGATTAAATCGGCAATCACTGCCAAGTTATTGGGCAAAAAAACAGCAGGCTTTGATAAAAACTCAGTACGCGAAACAACCGCCGCATGGTTTTATGATGTCAAAGTCGCGTGTGCATACAATTCCAATACCATCGATAGAAATGCGTTCGTGCTATCGAATCCCTTAGGTTTTGCGATTACGCCTGAGCAAATCCTCAATAAACAGCCGTTTTTATTTTTCCAAAATGAAGACCCAATAATCTACGACTATTTGAGCAACGATAAAGCCAATATCGTGTTAGTTATCAGCTCAACATGGGAAAGCCGTAATTATCCCTCCGAAAAATTTATCAAAATTGCCGAAGCCTTACAGCAAAACTGTTTAGTGGTTTGGGGTAATGAAACGGAAAAACAAAAAGCGGAACAAATGGCAAGCCAATCAAGCTTTATTCAAGTCATGCCCAAACTTGATTTAAACAGCCTAAAAGCCCTGATTGCTCACGCCGATTTATTAATTGGCAATGACACGGGCCCGACGCATATCTCATGGGGATTAAATCGCCCGTCGATTACTATTTTTGGCCCAACGCCTGTCAGTCGCGTGTATCAAACACCGATTAACAAAGTGATAAAATCAGCTTCGGAAGTGAATCCGTACAAATTGAATAAACAGGATTTTTCGATTAAAGAGATTGATGAGCAGGAAATTATTGTGATGGCTGGAGAACTTTTATCAGGAGTCAAATAGCTTTAGAGACTGTGAAAGTATTCAGTTACAGCGACCAAATGGCTAAAATACCGTCATTCCAGCATGGATGCTGGAATCCAGTCACAGGGAGAGCGTAGCGAGGGTTTTGAAACTGGGTACTGCACAATAATTATTTATAATCATTCAGTTACCATCCGTGGCACTGGATTCTGGCATCCCTGCCAGAATGACGGGTTTGAATATTGTTGCGTCTAATAACGCAGTTTGCTTGAAAGTATTCATACTTTCACAGTCTCTTTAGCTATTGGAGATGTAAAACAGCTAAAGCTGTTTTACTCCTCATTGAACAAGAGATTTTTGAGCAAACACGCCACTGCCACCGCAGGAGCGCAATCCGCTGTGGATAACTCAGATTCTGCTGAAACTTCTGGACAACACGCGGAAAAATCTACACAGCTACGACCCAACAACTCAGCCAGTTCACGCACTAAAAACCGCCCAATACCCGCACCTATCAATGGTGCGTCAGTCGGAAAATCGTCATGTAAACTAAGCTGAACCTGACAAGCCCGCAGAATTTTAGCCACTTGCTGAATGCGTAAATTGTCCGCAAATTCCCGCCAACGCGCCAATTCGTCTGGATAAAAATCACAGCCTATCATGCGTGATAAGCGTCTTGCACTTGCTAACACAGTTTTTTCTGCACCATCAGTGGTGTCGGTTTGATCGTGGGCTTCATTCAATTCACCTGTGACTCGATATACATCTGCCATCGTGGCAAAATATTCTGCCATTAAGCCGATGTCTTGACCGTTATCAACCGACGTTTGAGCGACTGCCATTACCGCCGTGCGCACCACACCCGTATAAACCAGTTCTTGTGAGATTAATCGCTGATAATCGGTATAAGCATCCGTTACCACTCGCCCATTATGCAGTAATAAAATATCGGTGGTGGTGCTGCCAATATCAACAAACAAACCACTGCCAAACCGTTGCGCGGCAAGCGTTGCACTGGCTAACCAATTTGCTGAGGCTATCGCTGTATAATGTTTATTTTCAACCTGTAACGCGGGTAAAAATCCCGCATTACCTGCAAAAATAAACACCTCGTTATTTCCTAATAACGCGCTCATGGTAGCAATAATTTGTTCAACGCCATCATCCCGATTGGCAAATAAATCGACCAGTTCGCCTGTCATGGTAATCGCATGACGACACTGCTCAGACGGCAATTTTTGTATTATTTCTGTAACGGCTAAGCGCAACTGATCTAAGCCTTTCCATAACGAACAAGCCTGTTGATAAACGTTAACACCCTGCCCGTGATTATTTAATAACACGGCTTTAACGTGCGCCCCGCCTATGTCCCAGCCGATGATATGATGCTGCATAATGATTACGTTTAGTTAAAGATGAACGGCTTGGTTTTTAAAAAATAGAATATTGCTCCGCATGGCATTAAATTACAGTTTTGATATTAATCTTCGTCTGGAATCTGCCCGCGCAATTCTTCTGATAACAACATTTGCCCACCCGTAATCACTAACTCTTCATCGGGCTGTAGTCCTTCACTAATAAAATAGCCGTCATTACTGAGCGTGTATCGTGCTATCGCACGGCGGCTAAAGGTATCATCATCGGTTTTAACATACACAAATGCTTGATCCATTACCCAAAGTAATGCGGATTTTGGAATCATCACGCCCGATGTTTGACTATCAGGTTCAGCTATCCACGCAGTAATATTCATGCCGATACTGATATTTTTGGCTGGAGTCTGAAAAAAATAGCTGATACCTTGCGTACCTGTATCCGTTTGCGGTGCGACAGCAATTAATTGTGCTTGTTGGGCTTTGCCACGATTCCCCGCTGAATCAATAGCGATAGTTTTTGGATTATCGACTAGCTGTTGGTTACTGGGCAGGGTGATTTTTAGCAGTTTTTGTTGACCCGATAATAAGGCATTGAGCTTATCGGTATTGATAGCTAACGCCCATTCACTAAGGCTTTTACCCCATGTTAGCTCTGCTTCTTCTTTAATAACTTGATCTTGAAAATGGGTAGCTTCAAGCTGTGCTTTATCGATTTGCCATTGCGTTTGCTGATCTTCTAGGCTACGTTTTGCGGTAATGCCTTCGCCATATAAGGTTTGTTGACGTTTGATATTCTGCTCAGCTTGTTTAAATTTTGCGCTGGCAGCATGATGATCGGTTAAGGCGAGCAAATACCGATGTCGTAATTCGACTAATGGTTGAATTCCCAGTACTTTGCCATAAGCGGTAAATTCGGCATGATAAGTGGCAGATTTCAGAGGGATGGTTTTCAAGCCTGATTGTTGCTGAGCTTTAGCGTCCAAGTGAATAACAGTCTGTCCGTCTACACGTTGGACTTTTTGGCTAGGCGGTTTTTTGTCGTCGTCATCGTCCGCTATAGCAACGGCGATTGAAAAAATGGCACAGAGCAAAAGACAGGTTTTTAATAAACTATTCATAAGGGCAGTAAAGACGTGCTTTAGCACGTCTCTCTATGAATTTAAATGGCTTTGTGATTAGCTATTAAATTAGGTAACGTCTTAACTAATTTAATAATAACTAAACCAAACACCCCATAAAACAACGCACAAGCCGCATAATGCGGATAATATTGCATCACACCATCCACATATTGCGCCCATAACAACTCAGCAGGGCGACCAGACAACAGATAAAAACTGGTATTGGAAATGAAAAATGCAATGGATGTTGCCAATGCCATCACCGCGATAGACAAGCCCATATCATTAACCGTCAGCGTTTTAAATTTAACGCAATAACTTCCTGCAAACCATAGAACCGCATAAGTGGGGATTAAAAACAGATACGCACCTGAAACACAAAATGCACTGACGCTAAACTGAGTAATGGCGACATAATCAATCAGTGCAGCTTCCAGCAATAATAAACACAGCAACCACCACCGCCGTGCAAAGCCTAAACCTGCGAAGAAAAATACTGCCAGCGACGCGTCGGGTAAGGAAAACGCATCACCAAAATGATGAAAGCGTGTTAGTGCCATCAGCGCAATTAATGGCAAGGTTAAAGTTTGCGCGTGTAACCATTGTTTTGTATTCATGAGGAACGCTCCAAAAAGAGTTAGTAGTTGTAATGAATGGAAACAAAAAAGTTTCTTCCCGCTGTATTATAAGTGTTAACGGTTTCATATCTATGATCCAGTGCATTATTGAGCTTAGCACTGAGCTGCCAGTTTTTGTTCAGGTGATAGGCAGTACGAAAATCCACCGTCACATAACCGCCCACTTTGGTGTTATTGGCAATATCATCATAACGGTAGCTTTGTGCCATGACGTAACTACCGACATCAATCGCACCAAAACTTTTCGATAAATCAAAGGATAAGGTTTGATCGGCACGGCGTGGCAAACGTTGATTGCTAACACGGTTTTTTGGGTCTAATAAATTCATGTTCAATTTACCATTCCAGCCCAGTATTTGTGTCCCTATTTCCGCTTCTAACCCATTAATTTGTGCCTTGTTAATGTTTTCTGAGGTAGATTGAAAGGTTTTTGGGTTAGTTACTATCGCGATTAAGTTATCAATATCGGTATGATAGGCGCGTAATTCCCATTGTAGCCAATCATGAACACCTGCTAAACCCGCTTCCACGGATTTAGATTGTTCAGCTTTTAGAGTAGAATTGCCAAAATTGGGAAAATAAAGCTGATTAAATGACGGTGCTTTAAAGGCATTACCAAAATTCGCAAACGTGCTAACGCTGTTATTAGCTTTGCCATAATGCCAATTATCACGCCAACCGATGCTCCCTGTGACGATATTACCAAAGGCTTGATTGTTATCCCAGCGAACCGATGCATTTAAAAAATGGTTGTCCCAAAAACGGCTATGCAATTCGGTAAACACACCGACATCATAACGGGAGTTTTCATTAAATTTAGTGTCACTGCTCACCTGATCCAATCGATAATCTGAACCTATTAACAATTGATGTGCATCCGTTAGTTGCAACTGATTTAACCAACTGGCATTCCAGCGTGTACTATTAAAACTGGATGCAAACGCACCTGTATTGGATGCAAAGCTATCTTGCCAATCGAGACTTTGCCCTAAACGTACCGTTGAACGCCAGTTATCGACAATATCAGTACTCAACGTTGTACCAGCGACTTGTTCGATAAAATCGGTTTTATTCTGGAAACTACCATCATATCTATTATTACCTTGAGCGCGGGTAAAAAAGGCTTCGATGTCAGTATTGTGGGTATCAAAATGATGCCCAACTCGTGCATTGACTGCTGTGTTGTTATAACCATCGTGATCTGGTTGATTAACACCGAAAGGACCTGGCGTGGGTCGCTGGGCATTAAAACCTTGGGAAGTAAGGCTCGATGTTCCGACGTTATACCAAGTATTGTCCACTTTACCACTGACATTACCCGCTATTCGATAAGTATTGTATGAGCCGCCGCCTGTCTCTAATGTAACATTCGGCTTGTTGCTTGGTTGGTCTTTTCCACCTTTGCGAGTAAAAACTTGAATAACCCCACCAATCGCTTCTGAACCGTATAAACTCGAATTAGGACCACGGGTAATTTCCACACGCTCCACTTGATCCAATGGGATATATTCAAACGGCGATGTGCCAGCGGTTACTGAACCAACTTTAATACCATCAACCAACACCAACACATGATCAGAGTTAGTACCTCGCATAAATACACTGGAAATTTTTCCGTAGCCTCCTGTTTGCGTGACATCAACACCTGTACTGCCGCGTAATAATTCGGGCAAGGTTCTCACTTGTAAACGTTCAATGTCTTTGCGCGTGTATACCGTTGATGCCGTGGCTAACTGATTTTTAGGAGTTTCAGAGCGTGTGGCAGTCACGACTATGTCAGATAATGCCGATGTAGGGTCTGAGGTGTCTTGTGAAAAGGCGGGGGTAGTAAAACCCGCAAGCAATAAGGAACTAGCGATAATTTTTTGCATGATTGATTAATTGTCTTCTGCGCCGTCCGCGCATAATGAGTAAATAAAAGACAACGAAGGACTAACAAACGAAAGCGGACAAACAACAATAGCGGTCACTATCGATAGCACAGCCCTCCGCTGTCCCGATTATACTTTTAGGCAGGTCTCCGGGCTGTTAAGTGGCTATGAACCTAAATCATCACCTTCCCATGCGTAAACACAGTGGCATACTAATGACTCTTTACTTAATTACCGTTGCGGGGGCAGCGTCGGCTTATACCGACTTCCCGTTTAATCAATTGATGTGAACCATCGCTTGAACCTGAAAGCAAGCGGGGGATTATAGAGAGTTGTCGCAATAAAGCAACATTACTTTTGACAGTAGCAACAAAAAACAGTGGTGCGATTGGCTAATCTGACTTCTTGCAAAGGCTGTTGACAGTCCACACAAGGCAAACCTGCACGCCCATAAACCCGCAATTGTTGTTGAAAATAACCTGCTTGTCCTGATTCATTAACAAAATCTTTCAGCGTTGTGCCACCTTGTTCAATAGCGTGTTGCAATACGATACGAATACACGCCACTAAACGATCATAATCTTCCATCTCAATCGTACCCGCATGACGAGTCGGCAATAATCCCGCCATAAACAAGGCTTCATTGGCATAAATATTACCGACACCCACGATGATATGACTGTTCATAATAAATGACTTAATCGGCACTTTACGCTTTCTGGATAATTGAAAAAGCAATTCACCGTGACAAGCATCCTCTAACGGCTCAACGCCTAAAATTTTCAGCAACTTGTGTTCACCAACAGCTTCAACTGTCCACAATACCGCCCCAAACCGCCGTGGATCGTTATAACGTAACACCGTGCCATTGGTAAAAATAATATCAATGTGATCGTGCTTACCCACTTCCTGCTCAGTTGTCAGAATGCGCAACCGTCCCGACATACCCAAATGTATCAACAACGTCCCCTGCCCTGTGGTCAATAATAAATATTTGGCGCGTCTGCTCACTGACGCAATGGTTAAGCCAGTCAAATCATCGGCAAGTGTTTCAGGCACAGCCCAACGCAAACGCGGCTGACGTACCAATACTTGATTAATAGTCTGACCAATAATATGTGGTGCAATGCCACGGCAAATCGTTTCAACTTCGGGTAGTTCGGGCATGATGGTTTATTTATAAGTCGCGAGTTCAGGTTCAATACTGAGGGAATATAACTTTATTAAACGCGCCAGAAAATTAAACATTTGCTAAAAATCTTTCCAATTTCTCGCAAAAAATTTTTAAAATTTTAATGCGGGCATATTTTTTGTCGTTCGCTTCAACCAATATCCATGGTGCTTTTTGGGTACTGGTACGCGTAACCATTTCATTCACTGCCAATTGATAATCATCCCAGCGTTCACGATTACGATAATCGTCTTCGGTAATTTTGTATTGTTTATAAGTGATTTGTTCACGTTCTTGAAAGCGGCGTAGTTGTTCGTCTTTATCGATATGTAACCAAAATTTCAGCACTAACGTACCGTGATCGCTTAATGCTTCTTCAAAATTAACGATTTCTGAATAGGCACGTTGCCATTCATTTCTACGAGCAAAACCTTCAACGCGTTCCACTAATACTCGTCCATACCAGCTACGATCATGAATAGTCAATATCCCTGCTCTGGGAATATGTCGCCAAAACCGCCATAAATAATGCTGCGCTCTTTCTTCATCGGTGGGGGCGGCGATAGGAATAACCTGATAATTTCGTGCATCGATGGCATGAGTGAGTCGTCTAATGACACTGCCCTTCCCTGCTGCATCCCAGCCTTCAAACACTAAAACAGCTGAGCGTTTTTGGGTATGCGCTTCACGCGACAATTTATTGAGTTTGCCTTGATAAAAAGCCAACTCCTGATTGTAGGTTTTTGTATCGATGTTTAACGATAAGTCTAAGGAATCCAATAAATTCTGTTGGGTGACATGTACCACACCATTGGATTCAACAACTAAGGTTGCCAGTTTATCTGCCGCTCGTTTAGCGATATGTTGTTCAATACGATTCAGAATATGTTGCCCGACAGTTAAACTGCTATAGCGAATATCAGAACCATCGACAATAAGCCAAGGCACATCCCCTGTACTGGTTTCACTAAGGACTCGTTCGGCAACACTAAGAAAATCATCGTACATTTTCAAATGGCGTTTATCACGTTTAGTGACTTGCCAACTGGTTTCAGGATTTTTTTCTAGGGCTTTTAAACGTTTTTTCTGCTCGTCTTTTTTCAAATGTAGCCAGCATTTAATAATCAGTGTACCGTCATCAAATAACTCCTGCTCTAACTGGCGAATACGCATTAATTCAACTTGCAGGGTGTTATCGTTAGTTTCTTGATAAACACGCTGTGAAAGGGGATCGCTATACCACGAACCCACATTAATAGCGATTGAGCCTTTAGGCGGTAAGGTACGCCAAAACCGCCAGAATTTAGGGCGTTCTTGCTCTTCATCACTGGGCTGAGAAAACGCCACCGTACGCATATAACGTGGATCCATCCACTCATTGAGCAAATTAATTACTTCGCCTTTACCGCCGCCATCAACGCCTGAAATTAAAATAATAACAGGGAAATCACATTCTTTAAGTGTCTGCTGAATCGTAAGCAATTGGGTTCTTAGAACAGGCACTTGCTCGTTATAAGTATTTTTATCGATGCTGTGTCCTAGTTCGGCTATTTCAAACATGGTAGCTCTCCCGTGTGGGTTTGATGGCAGTGACTAAGCTATTGACTTATTGCCGATAACTTAGCGTGGTGTGTGTTTTAATTTAATGACCTTTTTGAGATGACAAGCTGCCGATAAGACCAAGCTCATGGTATTCATTGAGATCAATATTATATTGCTCAGCGCGAATCACATTTTTAATAGTGCGCTCACCAACCTCTAAACCATCCATTAAAAATAAATCAACCAATTGCAACGGTCGTCGCTGTTTATTTTCATCCAACAATAATAGTATTTTAGGTTTGAGTTTATGCCGAGGATTTACCTCAATCACTACCGCGATCTCGCCACTTTGAAGCTCAACAATACTACCTGCGGGATAAATTCCTATACATTCAATAAATTTATAGGTTAATCTTGAATCCAATTGCGTTCCGCACATTTTAGTCATTATGTTAATGGCTTCCAAATGAGTTCTACCTTTTTGATAAACACGATCGCTACTAATGGCATCATACATATCAGCAATAGTCACTATACGGCTATAGGGGGTAATCTGCGCATCAGTTAGCTGATTCGGGTATCCTGTTCCATCCAAACGCTCATGATGACCGAGTGCGACATCAATCGCACCTGGATACATATCTTTACTGGATAGCAATAAGTTTCCTCCATACAAGGTATGGTTTTGCATGATTTTTAATTCATTTGGTTCTAGTTTTGCGGGTTTATTAAGAATATCCAAAGGAACTCTCATTTTTCCCATATCGTGCATCATGCCACATAAACCCAAGTTATTAAGCTCTGTAACACCCAAGTTTAGATGCTTACCCAGTGCGATGGATAAGATAGCGACATTCATACTGTGTTGTGCGGTGTATGTATCACGGTGTTTTAACTGTGTCATCCATAACAAAGCATCGGGGGCTTGTAGTATACTATCGACACATTCAGCAACTGCTTTTTTTGCAATGGCGACATTAATCGCTTTACCCAACTGTACATCTTCCATGAAGCTACGCACTAAATCGCTGGTTTTTCCATACGCCTGCGTCGCGCGTTCAATTTCCTGTATAAAAGAGGTTTTTGGTGGAATAGAACGTTTTTTTTCTAGCGTTCCAGTAGTCAGATACGGCGTTTTTTTATATTGATGTATCAGTGCTATATTTTGCTTTTCGACATCAATGTAAACAAATTGGCATTCTTTTCTGACTGCATCAACATCAGCCTGATTTTTTAATTCAAAGCCTTGAAATAAAAAGCCACTTTCCAACCAAGGTTTATCAAGTTTGCAAACATACATACCCACTCTTAAATCACATACATCGATTTTAGTCGGTACGACTGATGAAGAGAGAAAAATATTATGACTATCATTCATACAAAAAACTCTTTCATTGCAATTAAGGAATGCAAGCATTGCTTGCACACCTGTTTTGTAGCTTATTGAATTATTGATAAAAGCGAACTGTTAATCGCGCAATAACTCATTAATACCTGTTTTACTGCGGGTTCTTTCATCGACTTGTTTGATAATAACAGCGCAATATAAACTATAAGAACCATCTTTAGAAGGTAAGTTACCTGATACGACCACAGAACCCGCTGGAATGCGTCCGTAACTAATTTCACCTGTCAGACGGTTAAAAATCTTGGTACTTTGACCGATATAAACGCCCATCGAAATAACGCAACCGTCTTCAACAATCACACCTTCGACAATTTCTGAGCGTGCGCCGATAAAGCAATTGTCGCCAATAATCGTTGGGTTCGCTTGTAACGGTTCTAACACACCACCAATACCCACGCCACCTGATAAATGTACATTTTTACCAATTTGAGCGCAAGAGCCGACCGTGACCCATGTATCCACCATTGTGCCACTGTCAATGTACGCGCCAATGTTGACGTAAGAAGGCATTAAGATTGCACCTGAGGCAATATATGAACCATGACGTGCGACCGCATTCGGTACAACGCGCACACCCGCTGCCGCAAAATCTTCTTCTGAATAATTGGAAAATTTACATTCCACTTTATCGTAATAACGGGTATTACCACCATCCATCAAACGGTTTTCATTGATTCTAAACGACAATAACACCGCTTTTTTCAGCCATTGATGAGTGACCCAATCACCATCAATTTTTTCAGCAACACGCAGTTTGCCGCTATCCAATAATTTAAGGGTTTCAGTCACCGCGTTACGCACCTCAGCCGAAGCATTAGCAGGCGTAATATCAGCGCGTTGTTCAAAAGCAGTTTCGATGATTTGTTGTAATTGTTGTGTCATGTTTTCGTTTCTCAGTTGTTGTTTTAAATATCTTATCCATCATCCACAGGTATAATTCTGGAATTTTCACATTCCATTATATCTATGGAAAGAATTTATAAATTTCTTTTCTGTGCATTACTACTTTAATAATTATATTGCCATCTTTTTCTTGTAAGCCTATGCGATAATCACCAAATCTTACTTTGTAATGATGATCGTAACCTTGCATCTTTTCAATATTACCTAACTTTGCTAAGGCATCGGCTTGTTTTAAATCTTCAAAAACAAACTTCTCTATTTTATTTCTATAAGATTTTGGTAATTCAGCAAGTTGTTTTAAAAACTTTTTAGAATAAGCAGTATTCATTATGCCTCTTTTAATGAAGCATAATAATCTTTTGCCGCTACTTCATCGAGTATTTCATCCTCTTCCTGCATATATTGAAATAATGCGTAGTTTTCAAGGGTAGCTTCTATTTTTTCAAACGTTTCAATATCTAACTGCACAGCTATTTTTTGGTTTTTTTCGTTAGTAACGTATTGTTTTTTAAAATTCATAATAAAATCCTATGGTTTGTTTTGTTGGGTTGATAAATCAACCCAACCTACGCGACTACACAATTTCCACTCGAATTGGAATATTTAATTCCTTGCTAATGGTTTCTAAAAAGCTTTTCTTTTGATCTGTATTAGATAAGGTATCAATATACCAATTCTCGCATTGATGAATATCCTTCGGACGAAATTTTTCATGACTTACTAATGGATGACCATTTGCCATTTTTCTTAAATTAGCAACATTATCTAAATTCATGATCTGCAATGCTTCTACAAATGTTTTAGAAGAAGAACTACAATAAACTTCTTTGTTATTATCAAGAAAAGTAACGTGCAATTTTCCACCTAAAACTCTTTGAAAGTTTCGTTTAGGAAGTGTTTTATTTTCTTTTATATAACAAGCGGCATGGTAAAAAGCATTATTTTCTAAATCAAGATAACCTTCATTTAATTCTTCTACTTTTTCAGAACAAGAAAGGCAAACTGGATTGAAATTAAAATGCTCTATTTTTCTATTCAATTTATCCAAGAAAAAATCAGTTTCAGCATTCACTATATTTAAAAGTAAATCTTTCCATGTATTGATACGCTCTGATATTTTTTCGTTGGTATTATCCATCATCACAGGATTAAAATAACAGAGTTCAACAAACTCATTGTAAATAATATCAGTAATCCCTGTAATGTCCTCTATTTCATAATCCACAAATCCCAACATTTGTATGTCGAAAAAAGCCTTATTAAACGCATTACTCAATTTTGTCTTGTTGTTTGATAAACTGAACTTTTTGAACTGATTGTTTCTAAATGTTAGTTTAACCATCTGACAAACTTTGTTAAAAATAACCTCCAATTCTTCCTTGGATTTTAGATAAACATCGCTAGAATCTTCGTTGTGTTTTTCCTGCTCTTTTTTTATCCTCATGTAAGAATTAAGCTGTTCTTTTGTAGGATAACCAAAACGATTTTTTGAATCACCTAATGAAAATTCATAGCTAGACTCAAATAAATAAAAAAATCGCAATACCATTTCAACATCTTGCATTCTACTTTTATCAGGCTTACCTTTTTCAACGGCTTTAAAGTTTGAAAACTCCGATAATAACTCTCTGTAATCTTCGTTATCAATACTTATTTTGCTTAAGAAACTGTTAAATTCACCGTGATACATACAGTTTCTAAGTTCTTGATGAGTTAATGAAACAGAGCCTCTATTTAGTCGCTCAAAAATTTCAAATTGAATTGTAGAATCCGTGTTCTTTTCAATAGTAATAATACTAATATCCCTATTCAAAAACTGTTTCTTAATAGCACCATCCAAAGACTCATATCTTTGTCCATCTAAACCCGATAATTTTAATCCTTTGCTTAATCGTAGTTTGTTATTAAAAAAAGATACAAGTGTCGATAAGCGTTGAACACCATCAATGACTTCCTTTTTTGTTATTCCTTGTTCATCAGTGGTTTCTAGCAAGAATATTGCAGGAATTGGAACTGCCATAAAAATAGACTCGATAAATCTACTTTGAATCGACGTATCCCAGACAAATTGTCGCTGATATTCAGGAATAACAATATCTCTTTCATTGAAATCATTAATTAAGTGACCGACTTTCTCATTAGTCTGTCTTTGATAAACTTTGGCTTCTCTAATCTGTTGTAGCAAATTTTCAATAGACATAATTATTTCTCTTAAATTCAACTCGTAACTTGTGAGGCGGAATAGCTTTGCGTATTCCACCGTATTTATCGTTCCAACGCTCTGCGTTGAATGCCTAAGTTGACGCTCCAGCGTCTTCACAACTCTGGAGCGGTAGGAACTATAAAATATTTTCAATGAACAGCTTAATCCGCTGTGCCGCTTGAATACATTCAGCCAAAGGCGCAACTAACGCAATTCTGACGTGACGGGCGGCAGGATTACAGCCTTGAAATTCACGCGATAAAAAACTGCCTGCTAAAACGGTAACATTTTGTTGAGCAAATAATTGTTGCGTAAATTCCGTGTCATTCAAGGCTATATTATCAGGTATTTTTAGCCACACATAAAAACTGGCAGGTGGTCTTTTAATTTCGCAAACATCGGCAAGGCTATCGATAAAGGCAGTAAATTTTTCGCGGTATAAACGGCGGTTTTCAATAACGTGGCTTTCATCCTGCCACGCGCTAATACTGGCATATTGGGTAGGCAACGGCATTGCACAGCCTTGATAAGTACGGTATTGAAAATACTGTTGCAAAATATCGGCATCGCCTGCGACAAACCCAGAACGTAACCCAGGGGCATTCGAGCGTTTTGATAAACTATGAAACACTACGCAACGCTTAAATTCTGTATTGCCCATTTGCCACGCCGTTTCTAACAAACCTACGGGCGGATTGTTTTCGTCATCATACAATTCGCTATAACATTCATCCGAGGCAATCACGAAATTATATTTTTCAGCCAAACGTAGCAATTTTTCCTGCTCGGCTTGCGACATCACCGAACCTGATGGATTAGCGGGTGAGCAAATATAAATCAATTGGCAACGCTGCCAAACCGATTCAGGTACGCTATCAAAATCAGGTAAATAATCAGTGTCTTGGGTGGTGTTTAAAAAATACGGCTGCGCCCCTGCCAATAATGCCGCGCCTTCGTAAATCTGATAAAACGGATTGGGCATGATGACCACAGGCTTGCTACTGGCATCAATCAAACATTGGGCAAAGGAAAACAACGCCTCGCGTGTACCGCTCACGGGCAATACTTGGCTATTTGCATCCACGCTGACATGAAACCGCTTAGCAATCCAATCCGCAATTGCCTGTCTTAATTCGGGTATGCCTTTAGTGGTTGGGTAATTAGACAAGCCGCTTATGTTTTCTAGCAATGCTTGTTTTATTATCTCAGGGGTAGCGTGTGCAGGCTCACCAATCGATAACACTATCGGCGATTTATCGGCAGGAGGAACAATGCCGTGTTTAAGCTGAGCTAGTTTTTCAAATGGATAAGGGTGGAGTTGATGTAAATAGGGATTCATTTTTTAACATATCTTTTTAGTGGTAATAGAGTTAGCAATAACGTAAGCCAAATCACTTTTAAGTATTGTACAATCTTGACTCGATAATGTTTTCAAAAATTACACCAATTAAAAACAGCCATGACACAAAACAGCACAACGACCAAAAATTTCTGGCTTATTACGGTTCAAATTTTACTATTGGCTGTGCTTTATTTTGTAGTGGGGCAAGTGAGTTTCTCGCTGTCTGTTTCTCATCATATTGTTACGTTGGTTATTTTTGCCGCCGAAGGGTTTTCGTTAGCCGCCGTTATTTTGTTCGGAACACGTTTGTGGCTGGGCGTGTTTTTAGGGCAGTTAGCATTGGCGTTATACAACGGATTATCGTGGTATAGCGCGTTGGGCGTGTCATCAATCAATAGTGTTGAAGCGGTGATAGGTGCAGTTCTTTTTCACCGTTTGGCATTACAACCCAGCTTTGAAAAAGTGCGGGATGTTGCTGGTTTGTGGTTACTGATTTTTTTGGTGTTACAGCCGTTTAGTGCTACGTTAGTGAGCTTAGTGCTGTGGTTAGATGGGGTTGTTTTAACGCCGCAATTAGCTATTTCTTGGTTTTCATGGTGGTTTGGTAATGCGCTAGGGCAAATCTTAATCACTCCGTTATTACTGTCTTTTTTTGCCCCCAAAAAACCTATTCAACAACATCTGCATGGCGTGTTATGGCTTGGGTTGCTGGTTATTCCTGTCGGTATTCTTAAGCTGCTACCTATTTCATTTAACTTCATCACTATTGTTTTTACACTCACTATTCCGTTACTGATTTTAATCGCTGTTAAAAGCAGTATGGCGATGGTGAATTTAGCAACGGTTATTTTTACCATCATCGTATTATTTATCACCAAGCAACAGTTAATTGAGGTATTTGCTGAGGGCGATATAATTTTATTAGTGGATTTGAATGTCCATTTACTGGCTATCCTATTAATAGGGCAGTTTATAGCGGCTTTGTTGTCCGAATATAAACAGCTTCGCTTAACTCAAGAGAATGATATTACTGAAAGCAAGCAAATAGCAACTGCACTTCGAGAAAGTGAACAAAAATTTCGTATGCTTGCTGAATCTATTCCACAAATGGTGTGGATTACCCGCGCTGATGGTTTGAATATTTATTACAATAAACAGTGGATAAATTACACAGGACTGACAGAGGAAGAATGTTTAGGATATGGCTGGAATAAGCATTGTCATCCTGATGACCAACAATCCGTATTGGATGCGTGGCAACAGGCAACGCAAACTACGGGGGAATATAGTGTCGAATGTCGTTTATGTCGTGCTGATGGTGTTTATCGTTGGTGGCTGGTTCGTGGCACGCCTATCCGTGATACAAATGGTAACATTCTTCAATGGTTTGGTACTTGTACAGATATTGATGAACTCAAACGTACAGAAAAAGAACTTAAAGAAAACGAGCAAAAATTAAAAGTCATATTTGATACCTTGGGCGTTGGTATCAGCATTACCGATGAACAAGGTAATATAATCGATTGCAATAAAGCCTCTGAGAATATGTTGGGTATTTCAAAACAAGAGCATTTACAACGAAACTATTCAGGTAAAGAGTGGCAAATTATTCGACCTGATTTTACTCAGATGTCGCCCGAAGAATTTGCCAGTGTCAGAGCCTTGAAAGACAATACCTCTGTTAGCAATGTAGAAATGGGTATTGTAAAAGAACAAGGCGTGATTACTTGGCTGTTAGTCAGCGCAACACCAATTGGCATCAAGGGTTGCGGCGTAGTGATAGCCTATATGGATATTACCGCACACAAACAATCTCAAAATGCCTTGATTGCTTCGGAAGAAAAATACCGCACACTGTATAACTCGATTCAAGATGGAATCGTTTTCGTTGATATGCAAGGTACTATCCTTGAATGTAATCAGAGCTATGCGGCTATGCTGGGTTATAGTGAAGAGGAGCTTAGAAAAATAACATTTCACCAAGTAACTCCTGAGAAATGGTACAGCTTGGAAGCCGAGATGATTGAGAGGGAAGTCATAAATATAGGCTATTGTGATCTGTTTGAAAAAGAATATATCAGAAAGGATGGTACAGTTTTTCCGATTGAATTTCGAGCTTGGTTGGTTAAGGACAAACAAGGTAATAATCTAGGTATGTGGGCGATTGTCAGAGATATTAGCAAACGCAAACAGCTGGAAACAGAACTACGTCAACGTCACGCCGAATTACAGCAATATTTTGATCAACCTTTCATCGGAATGCTCAGTGCAACGCATGACAAAAAAACGCTTCATGCTAATCAGCATTTTTGTAACATGGTTGGTTATAGCCAAGCAGAAATGGAAACTATCGACTGGGGCAAACTCACTCACCCTAATGATCTAGCACCCAATCAAGCCTATCTCGATCAAGCAATACACGGCGAAATCAATTCCTATCAAATGGAAAAACGCTTTATTCACAAAGATGGGCATATTGTTTATGTTGATTTAGCGGTTAAATTTGTGCGTAACATAGAAGGCATCCCTGATTATTCTATCGGTATGATGCTAGATATTACCGAGCGCAAACTCATAGAGCAGTATTTACAAAAAAATCAGGCATTGCTACAAACTGCACAACGCGTAGCGCGATTGGGTCATTATGTTACTGATCTAAAAACTGGAACGTGGACAAATGACACCCTATTTGATGAAATTTTTGGTATAGATAGCGATTTCAAGCGCGATTTTGCCCACTGGCAGCAGCTAATATTTCCTGAGGACAAAGAGCGGCTCATGAATTACTATGAGCAAACCCTCAATGATCATGAGTTTTTTCCCTTTATAGAATACCGAATTATTCGTCCCTGTGATGGACGGGTACACTGGATAGCTGCTTGGGGTCATAATTTTTATGATAAAAATAATGATCCTATTCAGCAAGTAGGTATGATTCAGGATATTACTGAACGCAAACAAGCAGAAATAGAACTGCGTATTGCGGCAACCGTTTTTGAATCCCAAGAGGGTATGTTCGTTACTGATGCTAATTGCATAATTCTTAAGATCAATTATGCGTTTACCCGTATTACTGGTTATAGTGCGACTGAGGTCATTGGGCAAACACCGAGTTTTTTGCAGTCAGGACGACATGATAAGTTATTCTATCTCGCATTATGGCAAAGCATCAATGACACGGGTGTATGGCAAGGCGAAATTTGGGACAAACGTAAAAATGGAGAAATTTATCCACAATGGCTCACTATTACAGCGGTAAAAGATAAGGGTAATAATGTCGTCACCCACTATGTCGCAACATTGGTCGATATTACAGAACGAAAAGCGACCGAAGAAACTATTAATAAGTTGGCATTTTATGATCCGCTTACCCAATTGCCCAACCGTAGATTATTACAAGAACGCCTTAAACATGGTATCGAAGTCAATCATCGCACGGGTAGCCTTATGGCAGTAATGATGATGGACTTAGATAGGTTTAAAGCCGTCAACGATAACTTTGGTCATGCCGCAGGTGATACCCTATTACAACAAGTTGCCGAACGCATAAAAAATCGCTTGCGTAAAATTGATATGGTAGCGCGTCTGGGCGGTGATGAATTTGTTATTGTCATAGATGGAATCACTCATTATGAAGATGTCGCTCACATTGCTGAAGCGATTATTCAAACCTTGAGCCAAGCATTCACTTTGTATGAAACTCACACCGTTTTTATTGGCGCAAGTATCGGTATTGCCTTCCATCCTCAACACGGAGACAGTCCAGAAATTTTAATCGATAATGCTGATACCGCTCTATACCATGCCAAAAATCAAGGGCGTGGGTGTTTTGCCTATTATTCTGACGCACTCAAGCAAAAAACCATACCAAACAATCTGGAGAATAATCATGCAATATAATTATTTGCCTCCGCTGTGGAGGCACTATTGAAACCCGCGTTAACCCTTAGCGTTATTATTATTACCAAAAATGAACAAGCCCATATCTGTGGCTGTTTGCAATCTGTGGTTTGGGCGGATGAAATCATTGTGTTGGATTCAGGGAGTAATGACGATACCGTCAAACTGTGTCTCACTGTGACTGATAAAGTTTATCAAACTGACTGGCAAGGCTTTGGTATTCAAAAACAACGCGCGTTGGATAAAGTGACAGGCGATTGGGTGTTATCGATTGATGCTGATGAAATAGTAACGCCCGAATTAAAAGCCGAAATTATTCAGGCAATGCAATCGACTGAGGTTAATGGTTTTGAAATTCCGCGTTTATCTAATTATTGTGGGCGAGCTATGCGTCATGGTGGTTGGTTTCCAGACTATGTATTGCGCTTGTTTCGCCGTGAATGTGGGCAGTTTACCGATGCGGTAGTGCATGAGCGAATTGTTGTGGAAGGCAAAGTTAGCCGATTGAATACGTATTTTTTGCATGATGCGTTTGTCGATTTTGAAGAAGTGCTGCATAAAGTGAATAATTATTCATCCTTGGGTGCGACCTTGCTATATGAAAAAGGTGTACGCTCTTCGTTGCCAAAAGCTATAGGTAAAGGCTGTTGGACATTTATTCGTACTTATTTTTTAAAAGCGGCGTTTTTGGATGGGCAACAAGGGCTGATGTTGGCAATTTCTAATGCGGAAGGAGCTTATTATAAGTATGTTAAATTATGGGCGTTAGAAAACCTGAAAACGCCGCAAAAATGAAACTAATCTCGGTAATAATCACCACTTATAATTGGGCGGAGGCATTGCGGCTTTGTTTACTCAGTTTATACGCACAAACGGACAAAAATTTTGAAATCATTATTGCTGATGATGGTTCTAATGCTGAAAATCTGGCGTTAACGCAAAGTGCTACGGTAAATAGTCCTGTACTCATTCACACTGTTTATCATGAAGATAACGGTTTTAGAGCAGGAACAATACGCAACAAAGCAGTCGCCAAAAGCCAAGGTGAGTATTTGATTTTTCTTGACGGTGATTGCATTACCCGCCCTGATTTTATTGCCACTCATCGGCAATTGGCAGAAACTGGGCATTTTATTGCAGGTAATCGAGTGTTACTAAGTCAATCCTTTACTCAAGACCTGTTAACGCAATCGATTTTGTTGCACGAAAAACCAGCGCGTCATTTTCTTGGTTTACGCTTACAGGGAAAAATTAATCGCACGCTGCCATTTTTAAAATTACCACTCGGTTTTCTGAGAAAAATCCAGCCCCACAAGTGGCAAAAAGCCATGACTTGTAACTTAGCGTTATGGCGCGAAGATTTTTTACAGGTCAATGGTTTTGATGAACTGTTTGAAGGTTGGGGTTATGAAGACTCAGATTTAGTGATACGGTTAATTCATGCAGGAATCAAACGTAAAGAAGGACGCTTTGCAGTGCCTGTATTGCATTGCTGGCATAGCCATAATGACCGCAGTCAACACGATGCTAATTATGCACGTTTAATGGATCGCTTAAGCGATAAGAATTTTATAGTCGCTAAAAAGGGCGTTTCCCAGTATCTTTAACAATTAATAACTGATTTTCTCACTAGGTAACAAACCAAGCACATAACAACAAAATGAAAAAAGAACTCAGCGGCAACGCGAAAATCTACAAGCGATTATTGACTTACTTAAAACCTCACAAAGCCCTGTTTATAGTCAGTATATTCGGCTTTTTAATCTATTCAGCGACCCAACCTTTGTTTGCGGCATTGATTAAAAATATTATTAATACCTTACAAAGTCACTCGCGTGAAAAAATGTATCTGTTGCCAATATGGTTCAGTGGTTTGATTGTGGTGCGTAGTATTGGGGCATTTTTAGGGAACTATTTTTTATCTAAAGTCTCATGTAACGTGGTGCATACCTTGCGTTGTGAGATTTTTGATAAATACACTGAATTACCCACTGTTTATTTTGATGCCAATAATACGGGTCACATGATTTCGCGTATCACCAATAATGTCGGACAAGTCACTAACGCGGCAACCGATGCTATTCGCACTTTTGTCCGTGAAGGCTTAACCGCGCTGGGTTTATTGGCTTATTTGTTTTACAGTAATTGGGAGTTATCGTTAGTATTTATTGGGATTGCTCCAGTTATTGCGGTGATAGTGGTGTATGTCAGTAAGCGGCTGCGCATTATCAGTAAACGCATTCAAGAATCCATTGGTGATATTACCCATATCACCTCAGAATTAGTCAGCGGCTATCGCGTGGTGCGTAGTTATGGCGGTGAAGAGTACGAAAAGAAGCGATTTTTAGATAGCAGTTTATTTAATCGCCGTCAGTCGTTAAAACTATCGACCACTATCTCGATTCACACGCCCGTATTACAAATTATTATTGCCATTGCCTTGTCAGGGCTAATGTACATGGCGTTGTTTTTCATGAAGCAGTCAACGACAGGGGCATTTGTCGGTTATTTAACCGCTGCGTTTTTATTACCTAGACCGATACGTCAACTCAGTGATGCCAATAGCGATATTCAAAAAGGCATCGTTGCCGCTGAATCTTTATTTGAAATTTTGGATGAAAAAAGCGAAGTTGACGAAGGCGATTATGAAATTGAACGCTGTGTCGGAACGCTAGAGTTTAAAAATTTAACCTTTCAATATGAAGGTGTTAATGAACCTGCTTTGATTGACATTAGTTTTAAAGCCGAAGCAGGACAAACCATCGCGCTGGTTGGCGCGTCGGGTAGCGGTAAAAGCACCTTAGTTAATTTAGTGTCGCGGTTTTACAATCACAACACTGGGGAAATATTGCTGGATGGTGTAGAAATTAGCCGTTATAAACTGACAAATTTACGCAAACAAATTGCCCTCGTGAATCAGCAAGTAACTTTATTCAACGACACCGTTTTCAATAATATTGCTTATGGTGCGTTGGCAGATTCTAGTCGTGAAGCCGTTACCGCCGCCGCGCTTGATGCTTATGCAATGGAATTTATCAACAATATGGAGTTAGGTTTAGACACTGAAATCGGTGAAAATGGCGTTAAATTATCAGGTGGACAACGACAACGTTTAGCCCTTGCACGCGCCTTATTAAAAGACTCACCGCTATTGATATTGGATGAAGCCACCTCCGCACTCGATACCGAATCAGAGCGATACATTCAAATTGCATTGCAAAAAGTAATGGGGAATCGCACTACTTTAGTCATCGCTCATCGTTTGTCTACTATTGAAAATGCCGATATGATTTTAGTGATGGAACAAGGACGCATTGTTGAACAAGGCACACACAACGAATTAATTGAAAAAAATGGCGCGTATTCTCGCCTGCATTCCATACAATTCAAAGAGCATCCTCAATCAGCTAACGGATTTGAGTAACAGGCAGTTGGTGCATAAAGAGGGTAGTAAGTTAAACCTGCTAATCGATATTAATGACTGCCAGTCTTTTAAAAGACTGGCAGTCATGTTGGGCTGGCGGTTTTAATCCAAAGTATAACTATCTTCCAACAGCTTCGCATGAGCCGCCGCCAGTCTGGCAATCGGTATGCGTGGTGCTGAACAAGAAACATAGTTCAGTTTGATATGGTGGCAAAAACGAATCGATTGCGGGTGTCCGCCTTGTTCACCGCAAATACCGATTTTAAGTTCAGGACGGGTAGCCCTGCCCAGTTCTACGGTCATTTTCATTAGCTGACCTACGCCTTTAACATCTAAGACATCAAAGGGATTATCGTCTAACAAGCCTGCTTCGTTATACAACGGTAAGAATTTATTTTCTGCATCTTCACGCGAAAATGAGAAGGTCGCTTGGGTTAAGTCATTAGTGCCAAAAGAGAAAAATTCGGCAAGTTTTGCCAATTCGCCTGCGCGAGTACAGGCACGAACCGTTTCCACCATCGTACCAAATTTAAATTTCAATTTCAGATTGTAACGACTTTCTACATCTTGTTCGATTTCATCGACGTAAGCTTTAACTTGTTTCAACTCTTGCGAGGTGATAACTTGCGGCACCATAATTTCAGGCGCGATTTCTATGCCTTGCTGCATACAGATTGCCACCGCTTCCAAAATGGAACGAATTTGCATTTTGTAAATTTCAGGATAAGACATTCCTAAACGCACGCCACGGTGTCCTAACATTGGATTGACTTCGTACAAATCCAGCACTTTTTTCAATACCAATTGTTTTTTGGCAATCGCGCTGTTAATGACTTCTTCGTTAAGATGATCGAACGGTGCAGGCAATGCGTCTTGCTGCATTCCTAAGGTGTCAAGCGTGACACGTTGTCCTCTGACAATCGTTTCATAATGTTTTAAAGCATGAATCTCATCTTGTAACTGATGTTCACTCGGTAGAAACTCGTGCATCGGTGGATCAAGCAAGCGCACAGTCACGGCATGAGGTGACATAGCGGTGAATAACTCAATAAAGTCTTGCCGCTGAATGGGAAATAACTTTTCCAAAGCCGTTTTGCGTGTTTCGCAATCATCGGCAAGGATCATGTCGATAACTAAAGGCAAGCGTTCTTTGGCATTAAACATACGCTCGGTACGGCATAAGCCAATACCCACTGCGCCGTAACTGAATGCCATTTTAGCGCGTTCGGGTGTATCAACATTGGCATGAACTTTTATCGTCGCGACACTATCTGCCCATCCCAGTAAAGTATGCAGCTCTTTTGAAACGTGTGGCTCGATGGTGGCAATTTCACCTAAATAAATCAGCCCTGTTGTGCCATCGATAGTAATAATATCGCCTTCGCGTAGACGGGTATCACCAATAACGGCGGAACGGGATTTCACATCAACTTTGATGTCTTCTGCACCCGCAACACAGGCTTTACCCATGCCACGCGCTACCACAGCGGCGTGTGAGGTTTTGCCGCCACGACTGGTTAAAATACCTTGGGAAGCAAAAAATCCATGTATGTCTTCAGGTTTGGTTTCTTCGCGCACTAAAATAACTTTTTCACCAGCCCGCCCCATAATCTCTGCGGCATCGGCTTCAAACACACATTTACCGCACGCCGCCCCAGGTGAAGCGGGTAGACCTTGTGCCAACGCAGGGATTTTGTTGTTTGGATCTAATTGTGGATGCAGAAGTTGTTCTAACCACTCAGGATCAATACGCAGTAAAGCGCGTTCTTTGTTAATGAGTCCTTCGGCAACCATTTCGACGGAGGTTCTGACCATCGCGGCGGCATTCATTTTGCCGTTACGCGTTTGTAAGCAATACAGCACACCACGTTCAATGGTGTATTCGTAGTCTTGAACTTCGTGATAATGATTTTCTAATTTATTGCGCAGTTCAACTAATTGTTCATATAAATCGGGCATTTCTACCGCGAGTTCTTGTACAGGTTTTGGCGTGCGTATGCCTGCGACTACGTCTTCACCTTGAGCATTGACCAAGTATTCACCGTACATTTCATTTTCACCCGTTCCAGGGTTGCGAGTAAAACCCACGCCTGTGGCACAATCATTACCCATATTACCAAACACCATCGTCACCACATTGACAGCCGTGCCGTTTGCTTGTTTTGGGGTAATATGAAATTCACGACGGTAATCAACGGCGCGTTTACCTGTCCACGAATTAAACACCGCTTTGATAGAGATTTCTAATTGTTCGTAGACATCTTCTGGAAATGGTTTGCCAGTTTCGTCCTGCACAACTTGTAGGAATAATTCGCTGATTTCTTTCAGATGATCGGCATCTAAAGCAACATCGGCTTTAATGCCTGCTTGTCTTTTAACATTGGCAAAATGTTCATCAAATTTTTCATCGTTAATGCCTAAGGCGACTTTACCGAATAGTTGGATAAAACGGCGGTAGGCATCGTAGGCAAAACGTGGGTCTTGAGTTTCGTCAATTAAACCTTTGAGAGTGGCTTGATTTAAACCGAGGTTTAAAATCGTGTCCATCATTCCAGGCATAGAAATGGCTGAACCTGAACGCACGGAAACCAATAATGGCTTAACACTAGAGCCAAATTGTTTACCACTGGCTTGCTCAATGCCTAGTATTTGTTGCTTAACGTCATCCATTAAGCCATCGGGTAATTGTTTGTTTTCTAAGTAATCTAAACAGGCTTCGGTAGTAATGACAAAGCCAGGAGGTACATTTAAACCGATCTGCGTCATCTCACAGAGATTCGCTCCTTTTCCACCGAGTAATACTTTGTTTTTTCCATCGCCGTTGTGAAATGAATACATGTATTGCTTTGTCATAGCTATTCCGAATAAAAATTAAGGAAAGTATATTTTAGGCTTACTGCTAGCAGTGTCAAACGCTGACTGAGAGTAAGGTTAAATATGCACCGCCAGTGCAATAAAGTGTACCGAAGAAAGGTGGCGCATAAAACTCGAATGAGCGCGTTCGTGCCTCAGTACATCCTATGATTAGCGCATCTTATCGCGTTCAACAAATGAACATAAAGTTGGCTTTATTTTGAGGAAAAAATGGAATAGGAAAGGAGTATATTGTTTTTCTTAAGAAAAATTACTCGCGCAGAAATGTATAACAAGCTCAGAACTTACGCCATACAAATTAGTAAAAAACGTTAAACTTATTCGATTAGCGTTATTCCTAATCTTACTCTGAAAACGTGCAATTCTTAAACAACGCCCCCCTTGCTAATCAAGGGTTGCCGCCTTACAAAGCTGCACGATTTATCACTCAGATAAGAGTAAGTAGGTCTGCTCCCAATTATACGATTCATTTTTATGACCATCGAGTTCATAGAGTTACAAATTGCACAAATAAAAGCCCAGCAACTTTATCTCGAAGAACCCATTTTTTCACCTGCATTCCATCTTGCGTTCAATGACTTATTAAAAGCTGTCGATACCGTGCTACTAAACAGCGATATGAATTATTGTACTAGCGGCTTATCCGCTTTGAAAATTATTCAGACAACTGGTAATTTACGGCAGGAAGAGACGTATAAGAAAGTGTTGTTGATAATTGAACAAAATCTGGGCAACTCCGAACTTTCTCCCCGCTTTGCAGCCAAACAATCGTTCCTGTCATTAAGTAAACTAAATAAGTTATTCAAAAACCATCACACCAGTTTTGGCAAGGAGGTCAAACTTCGGCGATTGCAAAAAGTCGCGTGTCTTTTAATTTCCCCTGATAGCAAACACCTGTCAATTGGATTAATGGCAAGTCAATGCGGTTTTAGCGACCAAAGTCATTTCAACAAACTGTTTCGCATCGCTTATGGGCAAACACCTACACAATATCGGGATCAGAATTTTAGGAAAAAACCATCACCGTAGTTGCTCAGACTAAAAATAAGAACACATAAACCAAAAATTGAAGACACACAGACTAAATGGTTTTTTATGCTTTATGTATAATTTCGGCACGGTTTGAAAATATTTTTTATTAAAACCACCTGCTGTTAGTATCAAAAAAATGATGATTCCATAAACATTGATAATGCTAAGACGATAATGACCAATAATCCAATTAATTCCAGTTATGAGAAAATAATAGAAGTAGCGACTGAAATTCTTGATAATTCCAGTGATGATAATGAATTAGACGATAAAATTGTAAATTATAATCGTCTAAGTATTATTCAATCAACCAAGAATACTGTAGATAGAATGATGCGTTACGCGCTTAAAAATACTGATATTAATCTGGATAATGAGTTTTTAACGAATACAGTATCGGTATTAAGAAAGCAGAGCAAAGACTTTGCTGTAGAAGATGAAGTAATATTGTGGTCAAGTTATCAGCGGTTTTCAATTTTGGTAAAACCAGCAACGGATGACAGTATTTTAATTGCCGAAAGCTTGAATTTAAATGTTTGCCAAGATGTAATAAAGTATTCATGGTTAAATTGTTTTGAATTTTGGAAAAAGCCAAAATCAAATCTTGAAAAATCAGTAAATAAATGTATTTTAGATCTTTGTTTTATTATTATAACACTTATTTTTTCAATAACATTTTATGTTGTAATTCAGGCTGGATGTGGCTCTCTATCAAGAACATTAAACTTTTCAGATATTGTTTATAAAGAGTGGAATACGGAAAATAATTTTTCCAATGAATTGAAAAATTCAGTCAATAATACTAGCAATACAGCTAATCAAAATGACAAGCTTTTAGTTCTTGATTATAGATATGCAGCCTCATTACAGATTCTTGCCAATGAAATTAACAGAATTATAATTTTCAGAGATCCAGATGGATCCTATCAGGCTATGATGCAAGAATATTGTCAGGATATTATGAAAAACGCACATAATCCTATCTATCTGCAAACCTGTAATATTATTCTAAAAACGCACGGGGAATTATTATATTCAATTATTTCACAATACTTATTGCCTTTAATACTGGGTATCATTGGCTCTACCGCTTATATTTCCAGAAACATACTCGAACAGTTACAAACCAACAGTTACTTGCCAACCGTACAGGGTAAGATGGCTATGCGTATTTTTTTAGGAGGCTTATTAGGTGTAATAACGGGTATTTTTATTTCCAGTAACACAACAACAGAGTTGAAAGAGTTTAATTTAAACTTGGTTATGTTGTCTTTAATAATGGGTTATAGCGTTGATGTGGCATTTTCTTTGTTTGATCAAGTTGTTGAGCGTATGAAAGAATGGACAGATTCATTAAAATCAAAACAATCAATAATTCAGGAAAGAACGAATACTTAGCTAAGGAATATATTTATCAACTAAATTAAAATTGATAAAAGTGCATAAAACTGCTGTTTTTACCGATTGAAATTAATTAAATTTATTATGTTTTTTAAATAACTATTTACTATTAGTAATGGTGGTTAGAAATTACATTATAAATAGTTTAAAAAACAAAGTCGTTCATTTTTTATTAATAAAACTTAAGAGGTAGTTACCATGCAAATGAGTATTAATGGTCGAAAATTATTGGAGCAATGGGAAGGTGTTCGCTTAATTGTATACAAAGATTCGGCGAATTTGCCGACGATTGCTGTAGGTCATCTTCTTACCAGCTCAGAGCGATCTTCTGGAAAAATAAATATTAACGGTGAGATAGTGGAATATACCAATGGATTGACGACAGAACAGGCTGATGCGCTGTTAGCTCAAGATTTAAAACCAGCCGAAACTACGGTAAGCAACGGTGTCAAAGTTAAATTAAATCAAAATCAGTTTGATGCGTTGGTGTCGTTTACATTCAATGTGGGCGGAGGTGCTTTTAATGGTAGTACCCTTTTGAAAGTGCTTAATCAAGGCGAATACGATCAGGTTCCCAGTCAATTGATTAGTTGTGATAAGTCTGCTGGTCAAGTTGTGCCAGGCTTACAAAATAGACGAAATTATGAAATAAAACTCTGGAACACTTAAAAACTCAACGCAATAAAACGCGCTTCATAGGTAAGTGGTTATAAAAAAATTTTCAGGTATACAGAGAATTAACTTTCCCTATACATACCAGAAAAGCCGTACGCCCTGATACCTACAATTTTAACTCCACAATTAATCTCCAACAACCCAAGAGGAATTTAACATGACAAATCCAAACACAACAAACACCGTGATTATCGCGGATCAATTTTGGGATGGTTTGGCAGACTCCCCAGTCGGTGCAATGCAAATCCGCATCGAAAACGGACAAATCACGGCAATCGCTCCCTCTGTGGATCAAAGCAATGCCCAGGTTATCAACTTAACAGGTCACACGGTGACCCCAGGCTTTATCGATTGCCATGTGCACAGCACTTTCTGTGAAGGTGACCCCACCATTCCTGCAAGTCCGTATATGGTGACGGTAGCGCAGATGGCTCTTTATAGCTTAGAGCCTCTCAAAACGCTATTGATGAATGGCTTTACCACGGTACGCGATGTCGGCTGTCCCGACCCTGAATTTATTACCGTTGATCTTAAAAATGCCATTGCCAAAGGCTGGATTATGGGTTCCAGGATGCTGGTGTGCCCACATTTAATCTCAGCTCAAGGGGGGCATGGCGATTTTACCTCGCTGGTTGCCTACCAATTTCATCCCGAAAAATTTGAAGTCGCCGATGGTAGCAATGCCATTATCCGTATGGTACGCGAAGAAATCCGCTCAGGTGCTGACTGGATTAAATTTTGTTCCACTGGCGGCTTTAGTTCCCCATCCGATGATCCAGCGCAAACGACTTATTCACAAGAAGAAATGAATACCCTGGTCAGTACCGCCAGAGATTTTGGCATCCAGACCTGTACCCATGCCTATGGTGATGAAGGGGTTACGCGGGCGGTTAATGCAGGTGTGGCTTCTATCGAACACGGCAATCTGGCCTCCGCCCAAACCCTGCAATTGATGGAACAAAAAGGCATTTACATCGTACCCACGCAATACACGGTACTGGAAAAAGCCCGCAATGCCAACAATGAGGCCTACTGGCAAAATCGCTCGCCTTGGCAACACGCGAAATATAAAAAATACGGCGCACAGCTACTGGAATGCGCTCAAAACCTAGCTAACAGTAATGTCAAAATTGCCTTTGGTACTGATGCAGGGACTTTTCCACACCAGAATAACTGGATGGAATTTCCTGCCATGGTGCAAACAGGCATCACCCCGCTTAGAGCTTTAAAAGCGGCAACCAGTGTGGCAGCAGAACTATTAAACCAGCCTAATCTGGGGGTTCTTGCGGTAGGCAAGTACGCCGATATTATCGCTATGCCAGGTAATCCCTTTGAAGATATTAATGTGACTGGTCAGGTTGATTTTGTGATGAAACAGGGCGTTATCTATAAACAACCCACAGTTGGCTAAAGCTCATGTTGCCTGCAAAACGTAAGCTTACGCCAGTCACTTTGCTCACGGGTTTTTTAGGAGCAGGTAAAACTACGCTACTTAACCGAATCCTCACAGGAGACACGGGACAACGTTTTGCGGTGCTGGTCAATGATTTTGGCAGTCTTAATATCGATAAGATGCTGATTCAAAATAACGACGGTGATGTTATCACGCTGGAGGGAGGGTGTGTCTGCTGTCTGTTGAAAGCTGATCTGGTTAACTCCCTGCTGCAAATAGTATCGCTCTGCCCCGACCATATTTTGATTGAAGCAAGTGGTGTAGCTAACCCTTATGGGCTGTTACAAACACTCAAACGTCAGGTTTTGACAAAGATTATTCGTTTGGAGAGCGTTATTTCTGTGGTGGACATCACTTGTCTGCCAGCTATTTGTGAGGCGAATGAGGCTATCAATTATCAAGATTTGTTGATGGATCAAATTACGGTTGCCGATATGGTTATTCTCAACAAAGTTGATTTAGCGGATGAAACCGAAAAGGCAACGGCTGTAAAGCAGCTCCGCAAAATTGCTCCTTGGGCGCGTTTGCTGGAATGCTCTTATGCGCAAGTGCCGTTGGATTTATTGCTCGGTTTTCATGATACAAGGGCTTTTCGCCCTACTTTTTCTCCTCTTGAAGTTGAGCACAGTAGTCAATTTCAAACCTGGAGCTTTCAAAGCGAGCATCCTTTTTTGTTGCAAAAGCTAAAAAAGCAACTATCCGAATTACCAACAACGGTGTTACGCGTTAAGGGCATTTTATTTAGCGTTGAACATCCAGAGCAGCGGGTTATTTTGCAACAGGTAGGAGTCAGAGTAACACTGGAAACGGGTGAAAGCTGGGGTAATACCGCTTGTTATAGTCAACTGGTATTAATTGCTACAGCGGGAACTTTGAACAAAACGGTATTACAGCAGTATTTTGAAAACTGTTTAATACCAGAAACAACGATGGCTTGAGCCATCATCTTAGTCTATGGAATTAGACCCCATAGATTTAAACTTTTAAAAGGTAAACATAATTATGTGTACAAACTTTTCATTATTTTCAACTGGTAATAACAGCAATTATGCAATTTCTGCAAGAACCATGGATTTTGCACAAGATTTAAATACCAGTGTTTGTGTTGTGCCGCGTGGTCAGTCTTTTCCAGCGATTGCAATTTTGCCCGAACATAACCCCGTAAAATGGACTAATCAATATGGTTATGTGGGAATGCAGGCCAATATAGATAATGCTATTCATGGATTAACCGATGGCATGAATGAAGCAGGACTTTCTATTGGAGAACTGTGGTTACCCTGTAGTGAATATCCCACATCGAAATCCGCTACTAATCCAGTTCTCTACAATATCAACCTTATTGATTGGGTGTTAGGGAATTTTGATAGTGTTCAATCTCTAAAAACGGGATTAACGGCAATTACGATTGTCAATATAAACGAGCGTTATAGTCAAGCAAGAGTGCCTACCCATTTTGCCGTTTCGGATAGTGATGGAAACAATATCATCATAGAATTTATGAACGGGGCGATGCAGGTATATGACAGCCCGAATGGGGTAATGACTAACGCACCTCCTTATAACTGGCAACTGGATAATTTATCGACTTATGTCAATTTAAGTCTGACCAATAATCCCAAGCAATTTTGGGGACAGGAACTCAATGGCAGTGGTTTGTTAGGAATGCCTGGCGATTATTCAGCACCGTCCCGATTTATCCGCGCTTGGATGTTGCAGCAATCCACCCAAAACTACACGCCTCAAAATACCGAAGAAGCGGTGGGGCTTGCGGCCAGAATTTTACAGAATTTTGCAACGCCTATGGGTTCTGTGATGGAAGCTGCTACGGCGACGGGTTCATCGACAAACAATCTGGATCGCACCCAATGGGGAGTCATTCGCGACCAAAAACAGCGGGTTTATTACTTTTTTACCCAGTTTAACAATAACCTTTTTTCGGTTGACCTTCAAAAAATTGATTTTGGCACGGTCAAAGCTTCAGCAACACCTGCTATTCAACCAGTGTGGCATAACGATATTACCGATACACTCATTTAACGCTCAAGCCGCGTAGGTCGGATTAGGCGTTGATCGTAACCCGATATTCACGGTAACAATGTGTCGGGTTACGCTTACGCTAACCCGACCTTAGACGCAAGTCTGTGACGTAGATAAAACCCATGCACTGATTTCTTAGAACTGAATGGTATCCGAGTCCTTCCGAGTGGAAAGAGGCTGAATGAACAAGGGGAGTGAAAGAAATGAACACAATAGGCATAGATGCACGGCTTTCTCATAAAAATGTCATTGACATCTGGCATAATATAGCAACTTTAA
>JBAXNR010000037.1:0-33560 GCA_037133675.1 Methylococcales bacterium | reverse complement strand
ATGAGCGCAAAGCCGCATGATAACTAGAATTGCACTTGCTAGTTGAATCCAAGAACGAATAAAACTTTTGAAGGCAATCGGTTTTACTCCTTGCCCGTTCAAGCTGATTCACACGTTATTGTGTGATTTTTGAAATATTGGGCTGGTGTTTTAAGAGAGTATCTACATAACTGCAAATTTCAATCTGGCAAGCAGTTCAATAGTTCGGACAGTTTTTAGAAAAGAGAAAATCTTAAATTTAGAGGATAATGTAGTTTCTAATAAACAGAGACCGTTGAAGAGAAGATTTCCATGCAACTACTCACTGCCATTAAGTTAAGGATTTGGCTTGCCATTCGGGTTCGTTTTGTAAAAACCACTGGGTGATTTTCTCGAATTGTTTGCCTTTGGTGTTGGAGTCGGGGGAGAGTTGCTTGAGTAGGTGGTGAAAAGAACTCAAAGCGCGGTAGCATACCATCTTTGGCTTATGGGTTTTGGTACAAACTTGTTTGTTAGTCAGGTTTCTACACATTCTACTCTTCGGTCAATAGGGCTGCGCGTTTGATAGCTCACCCGACCACCAAGACGGCAAGGCATTTGCGGGTGCTATAGTCAACGTTATTCCATCACTTTAACAATACTTGCAGTTCTTTAGCTGCTTTTTCACAGTCTACTGCCGTTTGCTCAACGCGGCGTTGTAATAATAGTCCAACACTTAAGCCATCACTGTCCCGTTCAGCGTATTCATTCAATGCTTCACAGGTTTTCTGCATACGTTGTTCTGCTTGCAATAAAGCATTTAGATTGGCTGGTTTTTCATCATTCTCAGTGAGTGCCATCATTTTGCTGGTCATGCTGTTTTGTAATTTGAACACGGTTTCTACATAGCGAGTGAATTCTTCGCGGGTTTGACCGTTTGCACCGTAGCCGCTAAAAAATGGCAGTGAACAACCTGATAAGAGTATTGTCATCAATAAGCCTATTAACGCTTGACGACTTACTGAATTTAGATTCCATTTTGTCATTTGAAATTTCATATTACTCGCTAGACTCATTAAATAAAGTGCCAATATACTATAAATCTAGCCGACTTAAATACAAAAACAACAATAAAAAGTGAATTGGTAAAATTTACTTATGTCTTAAACTGCTTGGATATTTGCCCCGTTTTTTGTATTATCCACTTCCTGCTAGGTGTATACTCCACCGACCTTGTACCTATCAATAACCAGCAAGCACAGGCGCAAAAACATGACTGAAAAAACAGTAAGTAAATATCTGCTCACTCTTGAGAAGCATTTTACCAATGACAACCCCGTATTATTGAAAGCGGCAAAAATATTTCAAGACCTAGATCAACTTGAATACGATTTAGGGTTACTTGAAGAGGATGACACGACTGCTTCAAAAAGCTCGTGGTGGCCAATTGTTAGTTTGATAGGCGGTAACTCAACGGCAAAATCCAGATTTATTAATAATTATCTTGGCACTGAGCAACTCACATCGGGCATTCAAACCGCAGCGCATAAATTTACGGTTTTGCTGCATAATAATCAACCCAGTTCGGTGACATTGCCAGGTACGGCGTTGGATGTGGATCATCGTTATCCATTTTATCAAATCAGCCAAAAAATCGAACAAGCACAAAAGGGCGAAGGCAATCGCATTAACGCTTATCTTGAATTAAAAACGATTCATAGTGAGCGATTAAAAGGCAAGCTGTTTGTTGAAACTCCTAATATGAGTGTTTCGCAACTCAATCCGATAGATTTGTTACTCACTAAACACACCATTGAAAGTTCTGATTTAGTGCTGGTATTTACTGATGTGTTTGATAGTATCACGCCACTGGTTAATGAGCTGATTCAACAAATTATCCTGTATCAAGACTCTAATAGATTTGTGTTTGTTGTCGAGCAATCCGCCGCATTCGCAACCCCCGCTAACAGTCATGAGATCATTGCCGCTGCACAAAGAAAATTATCAGATTTGGGAATTAATGCAGGGCAGTTTATCGCGCTATCGAGTCAACAAGCGTCTGTTGATTTCACTGAAATAGATCATCGTATGGAAAATGTCATACATGATAGAACCTACCGTGTACTCAGCTACCTAGAAAAAAGCATCCATGATCTTCAAGATATTGTTATTGCGGAAGTCAGAAAAGACATCATTGTATGGAAAGAACGCTCCAATATGTCCAGTCTCATTATTCTTGGTTTTATTGCCTTTGTCAGCGTTTTGATTGAAGTAGAAATAGGGCTGTTGGAGTTTTTAATTGATCCTGTGATAGGGCCTATCATACTGGTTACGCTGATAGCCGTTATGTTGCCTCTACACTTAATAATAAGTCGCTTACAAGCAAAATTTATTATCACGCGCTTGGATAAACGCCAAAAACAACTGCAAATTACTGAAAACCTAGCCAATCTGTTTGAAAGAAATCTAACTATCGGACGGATGTTATTGCCAGTCACTGAACCTGTTGGCTGGAATAAAAAAACCAGAAATCGTTTAGCGCACTTATTAGATAATATCAAAGATTTAGTACAGTCACTCAATGACGATTTTGGTAGCTATGATGAGCAATCCTTAAAGGAGTATTTAGATTCGATAAAATAGTTTTAGTACATTTGGTTCACAACGATGAATACTGTAAAAACACTTTGACAATTAACCCGTTGGATTTGAAATCAACCGTTTTTTGCGGCTGAACTTATTGGTTTATGTCGCAGTCAGAATACTATGACCGATGATCATTTTGAGTTATTTTTTAGCTGATATTTACCTTTGTGTTTAAATGTACTGTATTTTTCACACCATAAATTATGGTGTGGGTAACAGTGAACGATGCCCCCGTTGAGTTATTATCTGTTGATAAGTTCTTAGCAAAAAGTCAGCAGGTAAAACAGATAACATTCCTTCAAGGGATGTTATCTGTAACGACTTAAACAATACCTGTCGATTTATTGTTAAACACTTACCGTGGTTTTATGCCTTAGAAAATGATGTTAGCAATTAACTTATTGGCAAGCTCAAGTTTATTATTACTGTATTTTATTTGAGCTTGTTTATAGAGATAGACTGAAAATATAATGTTCAGTAGCGTAAGATTTAAAAACTTTCGATAACTCCCCCTAAGAATAACCATGAAAAAAATTCTAATTGTCTTAAATGATGCCATCTTAATATCTGTGTTTAAGAGTTGGGTATTTCGCTTACAGAAAAAAGAAACTTTATTCTTTGCTAAAAATGCTAAAGAAGCAATCGAAGTCATGAACGCTCATTCGATAGACTTATTAATTACGGAATTGGATTTGCCAGAAATTGATGGGCTGGAGTTAGTCTCAGGTGCTTCTGTATACCATCCGACTATTAAAATAGCTTTCTTTTTATCAAACACCCTCTTCACAACAGTTAGCGAAAAACTAAAAAAACTGACTACAATTTATTTTTTTAATAAACCCAACTCGTTAAAAGACTTTATTCCGTTTGTCAATATCATTGAAGAGATAGAGTTTCAGGCTTTGCCGATGGTAGATATTAGTATTTCTGATTTTTTACAGCTTATAGAATGCCAAAAAAAAACCTGTCTAGTCTCAATAGAAAATGAATCAAATCAACAAAAAGGTTTTATTTATTTTGAACATGGAATTTTGTACGATGCTACTTTTGCAGATTTTAAAGCAGAGTTTGCTGTTGTGGAAATGTTGGCGTGGAAATATGCCAAGCTTAATTTTAAGACCTTAGCTAATAAACAATTTCGCCGACAAATTCAACATTCATTAGATACTTTAATTAAAGAAGGTGAAAATTTAAAACTTAAGGCTGAAGAAGCCGCAATTGTTTTACAGGAAGCAGAAGCAGCAAAAGCCGCAATTGTTTTGCAGGAAGCAGAAGCTTCACAGGCTTTATTTAAAAAAATTAGCTCACTTGATTTAGCGGATACTTTGCAACCCCTGCAAGAAATGGACGATTATTTGGCTTCTACCATTTTTGATATGGCAGGTCGCATAGTCATAAAACATCAAGCGTCTAGTTTTGAGCATAACATGGATGAGATTAGTCGAAATGCGGTAGAGATTATAAAAACAGCTTTAGAAACCGTCGGTAATGTGGGGCTGGGTAAGTTTAATTTTATTCAAGTCAACGCAGATCAAGGAATTTTTGAAGCAGTTTTGATATTGGAAAATCAATTTGTCGGAGCTGTTTTATTGAATGCGGAAACAAGCAATACAGGATTAGCAAAAATACGGCTGATTAAGGTGGGTGAATCTATTCGTAGCAAGCTTGTGTAGCGGTAGCTAAAAAATGGCAGTTTATTTAATTTATGTTATGATAAGTTGGTTTTGATTTACTCTCCCTTGTCTTTATCGGTGACTATTTCAAAGTGTTATATAAATTCACTGACGACGACTAAAGCGCAAAAACGAAGCTGACTTAACTGCCTTGGATGTTCAACAACGCGATTTACTATTAATATCTGAGCAGTAACGGAACTCAATAGAAATTACAAAGGAAACGACAATGTCATTAGAAAATGTATTAAAACCACTGCAAGAAGTTGATGGCTATTTGGCATCTGCGATTTTTGATATGGGTGGAGAAGTATTGGTAAAACACAATAATTCAAAATACAATGTTGAAATGATTGGAGCTAATGCCGTAGCAATGATCAATGCTGCTGTTAAAGCAGTAAAAGGTGCGGGGTTAGGCAAATGCCACTTCATTCAAGTCAATTCTGAATTAGGTATATTCGGCGCAGTTTGGGCAATTGAAGATAAATCAGTTGCAGCTGTTTTATTAGAGCCTAAAGCTAACGTTGGTTTGGCAAAATTAGCTTTAGCAAAAGTAGGCGAAGACGCAGGTAGCAAACTGTCTTAATCGTTTTATTAAAAAACTGCCAATCCTGTTACAGGGATGGCAGTTTTTCTGTTTTAGGGGGATTCAAATAACCGTAAAACACGTTCCTACCCTATAAAGCTTACCTTTTTATAACGGTAACTTATTCCATACTATTCATGTCAACGCCTGATTTTTATTCTTTAAACCAAGTAATTATTTGGTTACAACAACTGCATGAAAAACAAGTAAAAGGGTCTCTGGACGCTACATTTGAGATAAAAAATTATCTTAATTATCAAGAAATGCCCTCGTATTCAGATATTATTTCATCAGATGAGCAGCTATGTTTTTATGCGGGAACACTTTTTTCTGTTAATTCTCAGACCATTACTTTTATAAGAAAGCGTTTAGTCACGCGGGAACATTGCTGGGAAGTAACAGTTGAAATTGCGAATGAATTAATAGTTTTTTTTATTAAAAAAGCGTGGGAAGGTGCGATTAAAGAAGCTATTGGTTTAGAGTTTAATAATTTATTGACCGATACGCCAATTCGTTATTTATGCGGTCAAGAAGTCATTATCACTGAAAAAGTATTTGAACCTTTGCCGACAGATACTTTATATGAATTACGTGAATCGGAAGATTATATTTTTGCATTCGGTGCGTGGGAAATTTTCACTAATTTATTACGCTTAACGGATAGAAAAACCACTAATGTGCGTTGGAGTGGCAGTCAATTAGCTAATATTGATTTTGGGCTGGTATTTTATAAAGGTAAGCCTGTATTTGATTCTCGATTTACGCTTACTAAGAAAACGGAACAGCGTAAGCAAGGACAAATATATGCCCTAGAGCATATATTAAGCTGTTTTAATCAACATCACGAAAAATTAGAAACATTATTATTTAATATTGACGTACATTTTTGTAGACGTATTCCTTGCCCCAGAATCCCGCGTGAACCTGTACGCATTCTATTTAACGCCTTAAAAAAAATTGACCCAGAAATACTAGCAAGCAATGAAAAATCTATTGTAGCAGTTAGGAAAGAATTGGTTGAGGTATCGGTATTAAAGCCATTATTAAATATTAAAGGCATTCTTTATGCCGCTATTATCAACAGTGAAAGTGTTATTATTGATGAGATAGAATCGGTTAGCTATCGAAATGATTATGAATTAACAAACAGTAGCTCACAAAATCCAATATTAAATTCATATTTACTGGATTTAATTATTAAAGGTCGTGATAATTCGATATTAAAAACGGCGGATAATTTTAAACAAAATGAGTCTATTCAAATAGATTTAACAAATATGCGTTTATTAGCGATATGGAATAATGATAATAATATAACGATATTAACCTTGCTGGAGTTAGATGTTTCTGTCGCCCACATTAAGGTAAATATACGCAAAGTAATATACGCTAAATATGCTGAATTAATGTGACCGTGATATTATCCTGTCCGCCCATTGCTAAAGCGGCTTTAATAAGATTATCATTGGCTTCTTGCAGAGACTGACTTTCTCTTAACAAACACTCTATTTTATAATCCCGAATTCGATTAGTTAATCCGTCTGTACATAATAATAACTGATCTCCGATGTGCAGTTCACCTTCAAAAATATCAATCATTACTTCGCTATGATGCGTAGAGCCTAGTGCTTGTGTCAGTATATTTCTATGCGGGTGAATTTTTGCTTGTTCATCGGTTATCGTGCCTTCATTAATTAAACCCTGGACTAAGGTATGGTCGCGAGTAATTTGTTTTAACGTGTTATTGGCAAATAAATAGGCGCGACTATCACCGACTGCCGCTATTTCATAAAATGCTCCGTCTAATTTTAACGCGACAATAGTAGACCCCATACCTTCGTTAAGCGGGTCGGTTTCCCCAGCCACTAAGATAGCTTTATGGCTGTTTTGAATAGCAGTCGTTAAAGGCAGTCCATTTTTTACTTGTATGAACATCTGTTCGATAGCCATATTACTGGCAACGCTACCACTATTATGCCCCCCCATGCCATCGGCAACGATCCACAATCCTAGATCAGGATAAGCACCGTAAGCATCTTCATTCACAGTGCGTTTATAGCCTATATGAGAACTGCATTTAAAAATTATGGATTGATTATTGACCATGCTCTTAAAAAATCTTGCTATTTTTTTGATAAAAGACGCTATGTCTATATAACGGTGTACTTTATGGTGAGACAACGGTGAGGGAATAAAACGAGAAGATTGGCGCGCCCGAGCGGATTCGAACCTCTGACCTCAGCCTCCGGAGGGCTGCGCTCTATCCAGCTGAGCTACGGGCGCGTAAGCGGCGTATTCTAACCGATAGCCGTCATAATTACGACAACATTGTTTTCAAATTAGCGAGATTCGCCAAACCACGCTCTTTAACTACGTCAGGGCTGAGTTGTTTTCTATTCAGCCATTCCAAATCTTCTTCGGGTAATTCATTCAAAAATCGACTAGGTTCACATTCGCTGATTTCTCCATAACGTTTGCGGTGCGTACAGTAACTAAAGGTACAACTGCGCTGAGCGCGAGTAATCCCCACATAAGCCAAACGCCGTTCTTCTTCAAGATTATCGGTTTCGATGCTATTTTGATGGGGCAAAATATTCTCTTCGACACCAATTAAAAATACATGAGGAAATTCCAGCCCTTTCGCCGCGTGTAGCGTCATTAAGCTCACTTTATCATGCGCTTCTTCCTCTTCATTACGTTCCATAATATCCATCAGCATGATTTTTGCGACAACTTCGGATAACGATTTTTCACTGCTGTCTTTTTCAGCAATACGTTTTAACCAAGCGACCAAATCATTGACATTACGCAGCCGACGATCGGCGGTTTCTTTGCTTTTGCTGTCTTCTTTGAGATACTGTTCATAACCGATTTCTTGTATCACTTGTTCAACTACGGCAAAGGTATCACCCGTTTCCACTCGTTGAGCAGTATTTATTAACCAACTGCTGAACAATTCCAAACGATGCCGAGCTTTATCGGGTAAATATTGCGCTAATCCCAACTCACTACTAGCAGAAAATAAACTAATATGGCGTTCATTGGAGTATGCGCCCAATTTTTCTAAGGTGGTATGTCCAATTTCACGGCGTGGCGTATTGATGACACGCAAATAAGCCGCATCGTCTTGTGGATTGACCAATAAACGCAAATAACTCAGCACATCTTTCACTTCCGCGTAAGCAAAAAATGAAGTGCCGCCGCTGATAAAATATGGCACATTGTTTTCGCGTAAACAGGTTTCAAATAGCCGTGATTGATGATTACCGCGATATAAAATTGCATAATCGCTGTACTTACCGCCGTGTTTAAATTTGTGGTGAATGATTTCTGACACCACTTGCTGAGCTTCCACGACATCATTTTTATGACTTAAAACCCGCAATGGTTCACCATAACCCAACTCACTCCACAGGCGTTTTTCAAAGGCATGAGGATTGTTAGCAATTAATTGATTAGCGACTTTTAAAATTCGACCCGCAGAACGGTAATTTTGTTCCAGCTTAATCACTTGCAGACGTGGGTAATCTTTTTGTAATTGCGTTAAATTTTCAGGATGTGCGCCGCGCCACGCATAAATGGATTGGTCGTCATCACCAACCACGGTAAAACGTCCTAGATTACCTGCCAATAATTTAATTAATTGATATTGGCTAATATTGGTATCTTGATATTCATCGACTAATAAATAACGGATTTTATTTTGCCATTTCGTTAATACATCAGGATGCTGTTGAAATAATAATACAGGCAATAAAATCAAATCATCAAAATCCACCGCGTTATAGGATTTTAAACAGCGATTATAATCAGCGTACAAACTCGCCACGTTAGTCAATGCCGTTTGCGCTGCTTGTTCAGAGGTAACAAAAGCATTTTTCCACTGCCCAATTTGCCCTGCATATTGATCAATTAAATCAGCGTCATAAGTATTCAACGAATGGCTAATAATATTCTTTAATAAAGCGTGTTTGTCTTGCTCATCAAACAAGGTAATACCTGTTTTATAGCCCAAACTTTTATGCTCTAGCCGTAATATATCCAGACCTAAAGAATGAAAGGTAGAGACACGCAAACCGCGACTTTGTTCAGGACGTAATAATTTAAACACACGGCTTTGCATTTCTCGCGCCGCTTTATTGGTAAAAGTCACCGCCGCAATATGGCGAGCAGGCAAACCTTGTTTAACGAGGTAAGCGATTTTTTCAGTAATGACCCGCGTTTTGCCACTACCCGCTCCCGCTAATACTAACAAGGGATGATCGATGGCTTTAACAGCAGTTTGTTGTTGGGGATTAAGTTGAGTCATGCAATGGGCTTAGTTTAGCGTACGGGTAATGTTATCGGGTAGTGGGTTTAACCCACTACTCCGATAAATCCAAGACAAAAAAAATGCAACCAATCAGTGACAGGTCGCATTATAAGAGAAGGATATAAAACTCTAACTTTCCGAGGAGGAAGACTGCATCTCAAGAGTTAGCATATCATAGCGATTCCTAATGAAGAATGAAATGCGGCAAATCGCCGCGTGTCAGATTGTCACAGGGTCAAACGCATTACTCAATTTAGCAAAATCACTTAAAGAAATATTTTCCGCTCTCAAGATAGGATCAATGCCTAAATCAATCATCGTTTGTTCATCTATCAGTTTTTTCAAGGAATTACGCAAGGTTTTACGCCGTTGGGAAAAAGCAGCCGTTACCACCGTATTCAAGTTAGCAAGGCTATCTACCTGCACAGGCGGCTCAGTATGCGGCACTAAGCGCACTATCGCCGACATCACCTTAGGTACAGGATCAAAACTTTCAGGCGGCACATCAAATAGCCATTCCGTGTCACAATAATATTGCATCATCACACTGAGTCGCCCGTACTGCTTACTATTCGGCTCAGCACAAATTCTATTGACCACTTCTTTTTGCAGCATAAAAAACATATCTTCAATACACGCCGAATTCGCCAAGATATGAAACATCAACGGCGTAGAAATGTTATACGGCAAATTGCCGATAATCCGCAGTTTTCCATTCACTGCCAACGCAGAAAAATCAAAACGCAAGGCATCGGCACTGTGAATATGCAGATTATCATAGTGTTTGAATTTATCTTTCAATACCACCACTAAATCCCTATCCAGTTCTACCACTTCAAGGCGCAAACCTTGTTTAAGTAACGGCTCGGTCAATGCACCTAGACCTGGCCCTATTTCCACCCAATGCTCATTAGGCTTAGATTCGATACTAGCAATCATGCTGTCGATAATGCGGTGGTCATGGAGAAAATTTTGCCCAAAACGCTTGCGGGGGGTGTGGGTCATAGTGGGTATATTGTTAATTGTGGGAAGAATAGATTTGCATAGTTATATATCATTTTTTCAATAACTTTTTCAGTTCGTCTATTGTTAGCCAAGGAGTTCTATGCAACATTCTATGGCAATTTGCGCAAACTAGGGCGATGTCTTTTACTTTAGTTTTATCACCTTCTTTCATTTCGCTTACGGGGATAGTGTGATGAGCTTCAATATAACCTTGTCCTCTTTCGCCATAAAAAGCTTCAAAATCAAATTCACAAACCATGCAATATAGCTTTTCATGATTTTTCAAAAAAGTCTCTTTTGCCAAACGAATTAATTTAGCACTTCTTTCCCGCTTTTTATGTAGTTTTTCATCTTCTTTCCCCTCAGGAAATCCATCGTCTGAATTAGAATTTTGTTTAAAGTCAACGCCTTTTATGTTGAACCGCCAATATTGACGTTGCTTTTCATTGCACACAATTTCGAGTTTGATACAGAATGCCCGATATTTATTCTCAAGTTCATCGTCTTGGGTACAATCACCTAAGGCTTTATCAATTGCAGCATCAGTGCTTCCACCATTTTTATTCTGATTGTCATTATGAGCCTTTATGGAGTTATTGGCATAGCCGACATATCTACTTGGTGCAAATCTCCACTCACTATCGATTGTATAAGCTATAAAATTCGTTCCCATTTTTACGCGCTTGCAGGCAAATTTCTGCGCGTCAGGCGAAACTTCACCACAAAGATACTTTTCAAATAAAGACAAATTTTGTTCTATTTCTTCTATAGACGTTATTAATTCAGGCATAAATTACCTCTGGAAATTTGAAGAAGTCATCATCAACGCACATTGTAACGCATATTGCAAACTGCCCATGTCTGCCTTGCCCGTCCCCGCTAAATCCAGTGCCGTACCATGATCGACCGAGGTGCGAATAATCGGTAAACCCAAAGTAATATTGACCGCACGTCCAAAGCCCTTGTATTTCAACACGGGTAAGCCTTGATCGTGATACATCGCTAAGACCGCATCGGCTGAATCCAAATACTTCGAGGTAAATAAACTGTCGGCAGGTAATGCACCTTGCAGATTTAAACCTTGCTGGCGTAAATCGTCTAACACGGGATTGATAACGTCTATTTCTTCACGACCTAAATGCCCAGATTCACCCGCATGGGGATTTAAACCGCACACCAATATTTTAGGATTTTCCAAATGAAAGCGGGTGCGTAAATCGTGGTCTAGCACACGCACGACTTTTTCTAACAGCGGCTTGGTAATCGCTGCACTGACAGCTGATAACGGTAAATGCGTGGTGACTAATGCGACTCTTAAACCTTCGGTGGCTAACATCATGACAGGGTGTCCACCTGTGATGTCAGCGATAAATTCAGTATGTCCGCTAAACGCAAAACCTGCATCGTTGATAATGCCTTTGTGTACAGGTGCTGTGACCATCGCCGCAAATACGCCATCCAGACAACCGTGCGTTGCTAATTTCAGCGTTTCCAATACATACGCACTATTCGCCATAGCTAACTTCCCACATTGCACAGGTTCAGCGAGTGTCACAGGTAAAACTGTTAGCTGCCCTGCCCTGTGTGCCGTTGCGGGTAAGTCGGCATTAAATTCAGCAAGCTGTAACGGATAGCCCAATTGCGCCGCTCGTTCAATTATTAGTTCAGGAGACCCTATTGCAACCAGTTGGCAGGATAAATCCTGTTGCGCCAGTTGAATACACAAATCAACGCCGATACCCGCAGGTTCTCCCAATGTTAAAGCGATACGTTGCATATTGGTTTAAGCTCAAGATTAAAAAGTGCATCATACTAACACGCGTAGCATCGCTTGTGACAATGCTAGTGTAGTAAGTGAAACTTGCGATTAGCTTTATGACTTTAGCGGACAACATCGAGCCGATAGTACAGAAAAATCATGGTTATGGTTTTTCTGGTAGCTGTTGTGGGTAGTAAAATGAGATATTTTTTAACATTCACGGTGGAATTAAATAGCTTTAGCTATTGGTAGTAAACAGCTAAAGCTGTTTTATTCCTGCGTTTTTGTTAACGAACTTTTGACGGCTACTTAGTTGGTATATAGCATTAGTCTTAACTTAAACCTTCGAGGTTTTAAAAACCCCGAAGGTTTTTAAGCTTAAGGTGTTAAACCTTGTCCTACAACAACTACTTTCAACGCATTGGTGCCGCCTTCAACGCCATTCAAATCACCTTTGGTGATAATGAATTTGTCGCCGTCTTTAGCTGCATTCCACTTTCTCAGTTCTTTGACGATATTACGATTTACTTCAGCGTGGTCTTGATTTTCGCCCAATTTGAAGTACATTGGAAACACGCCGCGAAACAAAGTGACTTTACCCAAGGTTTTTTCTTGCTGGCTAAACGCATAGATAGGAATACCAGAGCTAATGCGTGACATCCATAGCGGTGTTGAACCAGATTCAGTCAAGGCAACAATACCTTTAACTTTGGTATGATTCGCCATATACATAGCTGACATCGCAATGGCTTCATCATCACGCTCAAATTGAATATTGACACGATGATCTGAGACTCGCACAATCGCTTGTTTTTCGGCTTCAATACAAATACGGTGCATCGCTTCAACGGCTTTAATCGGATATTTACCCGACGCAGTTTCAGCGGACAACATAATGGCATCAGTACCGTCATAAACCGCATTGGCTACGTCAAATACTTCAGCTCGCGTTGGAATTGGATTATCAATCATCGACTCCATCATTTGCGTGGCAGTAATTGCAATACGATTGAGTTCGCGAGTGCGTTTAATCAATAGTTTTTGCACTGCGGGTAAATTGGCATCACCAATTTCCACGCCTAAATCACCACGCGCTACCATTACTGCATCGGAAGCCAGAATGATTTCATCCATCACCTCAGGCACAATAGCTTCAGCACGTTCGACTTTCGCGACAATACCCGCATAACAACCGACTTCTTGTAATAAACGACGCGCTTCATCTAAATCTGCACCACAACGTGGAAAAGAAATGGCGACATAATCACAACCCATGACCGCGATTGTTTTAATGTCTTCTTTGTCTTTTTCAGTTAACGCCGCCGCTGATAAACCGCCGCCTAACAAATTAATACCTTTGTTATTTGATAATGCGCCAGCAACGACAACGGTACAATTAACACGCATATTCTCAACATTAACCACATCTAACACGATGCGACCATCATCAAGTAATAAACGACTGCCTTTTTTAACTTCTAAAGCCAGTGGTTCATAAGTAATACCCACTTGCGTGTTATCACCCATCAACGGATCAAAATTAATATCGAGTGCGAAATCCTGACCTTCTTCTAAAATCACTTTCGTGTCTTTAAAACGAGCAATACGGATTTTAGGACCTTGTAAATCTGCCAAAATACCGACGCGTCTACCCGTTTTTTTACTCATTTCACGGATAGCGTTAGCTCTGTCAATATGGTCTTGTGCTGAACCGTGGGAAAAATTCATGCGTACCACATCAACGCCTGCCTCAAATAGACCTTCAAGCACACCTTCTTTATCGGTAGCAGGACCTAGTGTGGCTAAAATCTTGGTTCTTCTTAGCATATTTATTCCGCGTTCATTAAAGCGACAGTGGTATCTAACATACGGTTAGAAAAACCCCATTCGTTGTCATACCAAGACAGAACTTTTACAAAGTTGCCGCCAGTGACTTTGGTTAAAGAGGCTTCATAAATTGAAGAATGTGGGTTGTGGTTAAAATCCATAGACACTAATGGCTCATCGTTAATCGCCAAAATGCCTTTTAATGGACCTGCTGCCGCCGCTCTTAAAACGCTATCAACTTCTTCTTTAGTGGTGTTGCGTGACGCTTGGAAACACAAGTCAACCACAGAAACGTTGATAGTTGGCACGCGCATTGCGAAACCGTCTAATTTGCCTTTCATTTCTGGCAATACCAAACCTACCGCCGCTGCCGCGCCAGTTTTAGTTGGAATCATCGATTGTGTAGCAGAACGCGCACGCAGTAAATCACTGTGATAAACGTCAGTCAATACTTGATCGTTAGTGTAAGAATGGATAGTGGTCATTAAACCATGCTCAACACCGATAGCGTCGATTAACGGTTTAACTAACGGAGCTAAACAGTTAGTGGTGCAAGACGCATTTGAAATGACAGTATCAGTTGCTTTTAAGGTTTTATGATTGACACCATAAACAATCGTTGCATCAACATCACTGCCACCTGGGGCAGAAATGATGACTTTTTTCGCGCCAGCTGCGATATGTGCAGAGGCTTTTTCTTTGCTTGCGAAGAAGCCAGTACATTCATGAACCACATCAACGCCTAATTCAGCCCAAGGTAATTTTGAAGGGTCTCTTTCTGCAAGAACGCGAATTCTGTCGCCGTTAATTACGATATAGTCGCCGTCAACGCTGACATCAAAGCCGAATTTGCCATGAACTGTGTCATATTTGGTTAAATGTGCATTGGTTTTTGAATCGCCTAAATCGTTAATTGCCACGATTTGAATTTCGTTAGTGCGACCTGATTCATACAGTGCACGCATGATATTACGTCCAATACGACCATAACCATTGATTGCAACTTTAATTGCCATTGAGTTTCTCCAGAGTGATGAGCTATCTATTAATAATAAAAGTGTGCCTAAGCACGTCGAAAACGCTCTAACTATACCAAAATAATAGGCACTTAGTCTATGTGAGGATAGCTAGTTAGGGCAATCGCACATAAATATCAAGCTGGAAAATCACATCGTTTCTCAAAATGGCTTTAAAATACTTTCGTTTTATATTCAATTTGAAAGCTTGTTTGATGCTCGCGGTGCTGACATTGCCGCCGCTGCCTTTGAATTCGGCACTCAGTTTTTCGTGTAGTTGCATCTGGGTGCTATCTTGTAGCAGTACCCTAGGAAAGGCTTCCAGCCAAGCCGTCTCCATCACCGCCGTTTGTTGGCGGGTCGTTTCTTTTACGGTCTTTTCCAAGCCTGCTTTTAAAAAGTCTACCGCGCCATCACTATTCATCCGCTCACACAGGGCTTGGGGGCTGATCTGTCACTCTGGATTCCGTTGTTCAAGGATGTCGCACAACCCTTCGTAGCTGACAGTCGGCTCGTCCAGAACGCCGACCGTCAACAGGTTAAAAAACTCACTGCCCGTTATACGGCTACTACTCCGTTGAATAAAGCCAGTATTTCGCAGGCTTCATTGTTGAACCAGATTTCTAGCTCTTTGCCAAGTTGTCCATTTGTTATTTCAATCGCGGTTTGCTTCAAGTCTGATCTACCGTTCTGTCTCGTTAATTTTTGGCAAACTATACAATAAAATACTGTAAATACAATCAATTAGGAATAACGTCTCTAAAAAAGATGGCTTAGCTTGATGCGTATGGGGTTAGCGTTGTCTGACAATCTGATAAGAACGGGTTACATAACCTAATGGTACACTCCAAACGTGTACTAAACGGCTGAACGGAAACACCACAAAAATGGTTAAGCCTAAAAAGATATGCGCTTTATAAACCAAACTCACACCCACCATTGCCTCCGCCGCGCCGCCGCGAAAGGTAACAATTCGTTGCGCCCATTCGGCTAAAGCCAACATGGTAGAACCATCTGAATGCGCTAACGAAAACGGTAAGGTCAACAAACCTAATGCCAATTGCGCTAATAATAAATGCAAAATCGCCATGTCCATTTTAGTGCTAGTGGCTCGAATGCGTGAATCAGTCATGCGGCGTTTGGTTAAAATCCACAAGCCACGCAAACAAACGCCACCAAATACACCACCTGCGATGACTGCCATTATCTGTTTGGCTGAAGTCGATAAACCAAGCGCGTGATAAACCGCTGGTGGCGTTAATAAACCAAAAAAATGTCCAACAAATAACAGCAAAATGCCGATATGAAACAAACGGCTGCCGCGTTTTAATTCTGCTGCGCGTAGCATTTGGCTTGAACCTGTGCGCCAGCCGTATTGGTCGCGATCATAGCGTATCAAACTGGCGATGAAAAATACCGCCAAGGCAATGTAGGGATAAATTCCGAAAAAAAGTGTATTAAGGTATGACATGGTTTTAACCTCTTAAAAAATCAAACCTGACAGACTGTTAAAGCCTGTCGGGTTTTTGCGTAGTTTTTGAATTTACCACTGCCTGTCCTTTAAAAAACTGGCAGTGGTGAAAAAATCATTAGTTTGAACTAGCATTCGCACGTTTAGGCTGCGTAAATTTTAGCGGTTGCTCTTTAAGCTCTGAACCACAATTATTTTGATTGCCCATAAAAGCGACTGTTTCCTCTTCCCAAATTTTATCCATGTTTAAAATGGTTTCATCGGTTTCAGTCACGGCTTTTTCAATGCGTCCGCTGTTGGTGCGTTCTTTTCCCGCTAACAGCAACATGGCATCGAACAGCACATAATAAGGACTATCGCGGGCTTCCAAACGCTCTGCCAAGACCTGCAAAATAGCACTGGTATTGCCCAATAACTCAAAGGCTTCGGCTGGTGGTCGTTGCGCTAAAAATTCCAAAAACAGCGGAATATAATCGGGCAATTCGTGGGCATTTATTTCAAAACCGTGGCTTTGATACATATCCATCAAATCTACCATTGCTTGCCCTCTATCGCGTGATTCACCATGCAGATGCTCAAATAAATGCAGCGATAACGCCCGCCCCCTATCAAACAACGCCACATAGTTTTCCTGTAATTCCAGTAACTCAGTGTGCTGAAATTTGTGTATGAGTTGTTTAACTGTTGCCAATTGCGATGTTGCTAACAAGTTTTCTTCGTTCACAACAGCGTCTATTTCTGGTAACGCCTGAATCAATTCGGCATTTGGATAACACAATAAAACCGACAGAACTTTTAAGGTGAGTGCTGGTTTATCGCTCATGGTTTGTTATCCAATTTAATCGCCGCGCCTTTTTTACTGTTAAACAAATCTGGTGTATCAGAAGAGCAACCATTGCCAAAACTGAACCCACAACCACCTTGTTCATTGTAAGCATCGAAAGTGCTGCTGGCGTATTCGCGATGACTGCTAGGAATCACAAAACGGTCTTCATAATTAGCAATCGCCAAATAACGATACATCTCTTCGACTTGCAACTGAGTCAAACCGACTTGTTCCAATATTGCCAAGTCGATTTCATTATCCACCGTTTTTGAGCGCATATAGGAACGCATGGCTAACATCCGTTCCAACGCCAACACCACAGGCTCTTCATCACCCGCAGTGAGCATATTGGCAAGATAACCGACAGGAATACGCAAACTCCGAACATCGGGAATATTGCCATTCATACCTAACTGCTCAGAATTTGCCGCCGATTGAATCGGTGACAAGGGCGGCACATACCAAACCATCGGCAAAGTACGATATTCTGGATGTAATGGAAATGCCAGTTTCCAGTCGATTGCCATTTTATACACAGGCGATTCTTGCGCGGCAGTTAGCCAATTTTCAGGAATACCTTCTGCGCGTGCGGCGGCTAATACTTCAGGGTCGTTTGGATTCAAAAATATATCCAGTTGTGATTGATATAAATCTTGTTCGGAAGTCGCACTCGCCGCACTTTCAATTCTATCGGCATCGTATAACAGCACGCCTAAATAACGAATTCGCCCAACGCAGGTTTCAGAACATACTGTTGGCTCACCCGCTTCAATGCGTGGATAACAAAACACGCATTTTTCCGATTTTCCCGAATTCCAGTTGTAATAGATTTTTTTGTACGGACACGCAGAAACGCACATCCGCCAGCCGCGACATTTATCTTGGTCAATCAACACAATGCCGTCTTCTTCGCGTTTGTAAATCGCCCCAGAAGGACACGCCGCCACGCACGTTGGATTTAAGCAATGTTCACAAAGGCGCGGCAAATACATCATAAAGGTGTTTTCAAATTCACCGTACATGGCTTTTTGCAGATTATCGAAGTTTTTATCTTTCGAGCGGGTTTCAAATTCGCCGCCTAAAATTTCTTCCCAATTTGCACTGCCGACAATTTTTTCCATTCGTTCACCCGTAATTAGTGAACGAGGTCTAGCGGTGGGAACAGCTTTGGCTTCGGGCGCGTTTTGTAAATGCGCGTGGTCGAATTCAAACGGCTCGTAATAGTCGTCAATTTCGGGTAAATCAGGATTGGCAAAAATGTTTTTCAGCACGGTTAGTTTGCCGCCGATACGCGGAACTAATTTCCCGTTGGGGAGTAACTGCCAACCGCCTTTCCATTTGTCCTGATTTTCCCATTCATTGGGAAAACCCACTCCTGGTTTACTTTCGACGTTGTTAAACCAAGCGTATTCCACGCCTTCGCGGGAAGTCCAGACGTTTTTGCAGGTGACGGAACAAGTGTGGCAACCGATACACTTGTCTAAATTCAGCACCATGCCGATTTGTGCGCGTACTTTCATTGTGCTAACTCCTCTGATGTTGGCATAGCATCTTCTTTATCTGTGCCGTCTAGCCACAAAACTTTATCCATTTTCCGTAATATAACGAATTCATCACGATTAGAACCGACTGTGCCGTAATAATTAAACCCGTAACTTTGCTGCGCATAACCACCGATCATGTGCGTGGGTTTAAGGGTAATGCGAGTGACTGAGTTGTGAATGCCACCGCGTTGTCCCGTAATTTCTGAACCAGGTGTATTGGTGATTTTTTCCTGCGCGTGATACATCATCATCACACCTTCGGGAATGCGCTGACTGACTACGGCTCTGGCGGTTAATGCGCCGTTGCTGTTGAACGTTTCCACCCAATCGTTATCGATAATGCCCGCTTTTGTTGCGTCAGTTTCACTAATCCAAACACAAGGACCACCGCGTGACAGAGTCAACATCAACAGGTTATCGGTGTAAGTGCTGTGTATGCCCCATTTTTGATGTGGGGTCAGAAAATTCAGCACGATTTCTTTATTGCCATTGGGTTTTTTATTGAGCATTGACTCAATGGTGCGCGTATCCACGGGTGGCTTATAAACGCACAAGGTTTCCCCAAATGCCTGCATCCACGGATGGTCTTGATAAAACTGTTGTCGTCCCGTCAGAGTGCGCCAAGGAATTTGCTCATGCACATTGGTATAACCTGCATTGTAGGAAACGTGTTCCGATTCAACACCGCTCCACGTTGGTGAAGAAATAATTTTACGCGGCTGCGCTTGCACGTCACGGAAACGGATTTTTTCATGTTCGCTGGAAAGGGCTAAATTGCGATGGTCGATACCTGTAATTTTGCCCAAACTATCCCACGCTTTAACCGCTACTTCGCCATTGGTTTCAGGAGCTAAACTTAAAATCACTTCGGCTGCATCAATGTCTTTGTCGATTTTTGGCATTCCTTGGCTCACGCCTACCTCAGTAACAACGCCATTCAATTTAGCAAGAAAATCTACTTCGATTTCAGTGTTCCACGCAATGCCTTTGCCGCCATTGCCGATTTTTTTCAGCAACGGTCCCAGTGCAGTGAACTTTTTATAGGTGTTGGGATAATCACGTTCGACCACCACCAAGTTTGGCATGGTTTTATTAGGAATCGGCTCACACTCGCCTTTTTTCCAATCTTTCACATTCAAGGCTTGGGCTAATTCAGAGGGTGTATCATGCAGTGTTGGCACGGTGACTAAATCTTTTTCTACGCCTAAATGCCCTATGGATAATTTAGAAAATTCTTTGGCAATGCCTTTGTAAATATCCCAATCCGAACGCGATTCCCATGCAGGGTCAACGGCTTTGGATAAAGGATGAATAAACGGGTGCATATCGGAGGTATTCAAATCATTTTTTTCATACCACGTCGCCGTTGGCAACACGATGTCGGAATATAAGCAGGTGGTGGACATTCTAAAATCTAACGTTACCAATAAATCCAGTTTGCCTTCTGCGGCTTCTTTGTGCCACTTCACTTCTTCTGGTTTGGTCAGACCTTGTGCGCCTAAATCTACGCCTTGAATACCGTGATTCGCACCGAGCAAATATTTCAGAAAATACTCATGCCCTTTACCCGATGACCCCAATAAATTAGATCGCCACACGAACAGATTACGCGGGAAGTTTTGCGGATTATCAGGATCTTCACACGCCATTTTTAACTTACCCGATTTTAGGTTTTCTACCACATAATCAGACGGTGACAAACCCGCTTTTTCAGCGGCTTTACATATTCCTAAGGGATTGGTATTTAACTGTGGCGCGGACGGCAACCAACCCATGCGTTCAGCGCGGACGTTAAAATCAATCAAACTACCTTGCCATTGCTTGGGGTCGGCTAACGGTGACAGAATTTCTTTTACCGATAAAGACTCGTACCGCCATTGGCTGGTATGACTGTAGAAAAACGAGGTACTGTTCATTTGTCTGGGTGGTCTGTGCCAATCCAGCGCGAATGCCAATGGCAACCAACCAGTTTGTGGACGCAATTTTTCTTGCCCGACATAATGCGCCCAACCGCCGCCACTTTGACCGATACAACCGCACATCATCAACATATTGATGATGCCGCGATAGTTCATGTCCATGTGATACCAGTGGTTTAAACCAGCACCCAGAATAATCATGGATTTACCGTGAGTTTTGTCAGCATTTCGGGCAAATTCCCGCGCCACTAAAATCACTTGCTGCCGACTAACTCCTGTAATTTTTTCCTGCCAAGCAGGCGTATAAGGCACGTCATCATCAAAAGAACTGGCGACATTGCCACCGCCTAAACCGCGATCTATACCATAGTTGGCAATCATTAAATCAAATACCGTGGCAACGTGGGCAATGCTACCATCGGCTAAGGTGATGGTTTTGACGGGGACATTACGGCGTTGAATAGTATCGTGGTCGGTATGGGTAAAATGTTCATGTTTTGAACCACCAAAATAAGGAAATGCTACCGAGGCGACTTCATCCGACACATCAATCAAACTAAGGCGACATTTAACTTCAGCACCCTGCGCATCTTTTTGTTGTATATTCCAGCGTCCTTGTCCTGCGTCCGATTCACCCCACCGAAAACCGATAGAGCCGCGTGGAATCACTACATTACCGTCTATTTCATTAAACGCGGCGGTTTTCCAATCGGGATTATTGTCTTGCGCTAAGTTTTCAGCAAAATCACTGGCACGAATAAAACGATCAGGTACATAACTTTCGCCTTGTTTCACCAAGCGTACTAAGCACGGCATATCCGTTGTTTCTCGCACATACTGAGTGAAATATTCGCTAGGGTTTTCCAAATGAAATTCTTTTAAAATCACATGACCGAACGCCATTGCCAAGGCTGCATCCGTGCCTTGTTTTGGATGTAACCACAAATCGGCAAACTTGGATGCTTCGGAATAATCAGGACAAACGGTGACGATTTTCGCGCCTTTATAACGTACTTCAGTCATGAAATGCGCATCGGGTGTGCGCGTTTGCGGAACATTAGATCCCCACAGCATTAAAAAGCTGGAGTTATACCAATCGGCGGATTCAGGTACGTCAGTTTGTTCACCCCACGTTTGCGGTGAAGCAGGCGGTAAATCGCAATACCAGTCATAAAAGCTCATGCAAGTGCCGCCAATCAGCGACAAATAACGCGAACCTGCGGCATAAGACACCATCGACATTGCTGGAATCGGTGAAAAACCAATAATTCTGTCTGGACCGAATTTTTTTGCAGTGTAAATATTGGCTGATGCGATGATTTCATTGGCTTCTGCCCAATCGGCACGAATAAATCCGCCTAAACCGCGTTTGGATTTATAACTTTGGGCTTTGTCTTTATTGTCTACAATCGAAGCCCATGCTTCGACGGGTTCTAAGGTTTGTCGCGCTTCGCGCCATAGCTTGACCAAGTGGCTACGAATCATCGGGTATTTCAGGCGATTGGCACTGTATAAATACCACGAATAACTCGCGCCGCGTGCGCAGCCGCGTGGTTCGTGATCGGGCATATCAGGACGAGTGCGGGGATAATCAGTTTGTTGGGTTTCCCACGTCACAAGTCCATTTTTGACATAAATTTTCCAACTGCACGAGCCAGTACAGTTGACTCCGTGTGTGGAACGGACGATTTTGTCATGTTGCCAGCGTTGGCGGTAAGCATCTTCCCAACTGCGGTTTTCATCGGTCATGATGCCGTGATTACCTGAAAAGGCTTCGGTTTTTTTCTTGAAAAATAACAGTCGGTCTAGGAAGTGGCTCATAGTGCGTTACCTAAATAAGTGAAAAGTAATGTGTTCAATTTGTCACCTCAGTGACGCATTCCTGTTAAAAAAAAATATATTGGGTTATGTTGCTTTCTTTGAGTCATTAATCTGTTATCGTGAGCAGAGAGTTGGCTGCTTTGCGTCAACTCCTGACAATTCATCATGATGAATTGCACTTTTATCAACATTTAAATATTATGAACTTTAATAAAAAAACACTTATCACCTTATTGTTTTCTGGTCTTTTAACAGCAACAGCTAACATGGCTGTTGCTGCTGAAGAAGAGATGGCTAATGTAGACGTTAATATCGGTGCCACTATTACCCATCTTGAACAAGCCTCTGTTGATGCAGGAAAAAGTGATTTCTCTGCGGCTAAGATACAGCTCAAATTTGCTCGCCTTAGTTCTGAGGAAGTTAAAGGACAGGACGCTGCGACAAAACAAGGTCTTAGCGACATGAACAACGCCATAAAAGCCGTCAGTGCTGGCGAACCTGAAAAAGCAGTGACTGAAATAAACAAAGCTATTGCCATTTATAAGGCTTTGTAAGGTTTCACACCCTAACAAGAGCAACAAGCTACCTGCTTGTTGCTTTTTTTTAGCAAGGCATTTCCGCGCCTTTACGCGCATAAAACCACCAAGTTATAGCGATACAACTGAGATAGAAAATAATAAAAAAGTACAAAGCCGCATGAACACTGCCCGTTAAACTAATCGCTGTGCCGTAACTTTTGGGTACGAAAAATGCGCCATACGCGGCGATTGCAGAGCTAAAACCTAACACAGCGGCTGATTCTTTCGCCGCCGCTTTGCGAATTTGACCTTCATCCATGCCTTTAGTGGCGGCACGTTGTTGGGTAGTCAAAAAAATCACGGGAATCATTCTGAACGTCGAACCGTTACCAACGCCTGTGCTGAAGAACAACAAAATAAACATAGCCAAAAAGCCCCAGAAATTACCCGCATCTGCGCCATTGGGTAGAAAGTGTAGTACGCCAAATACCGCGATTGTCATGACCACAAAGTTCCAGAAGGTCACGGTTGAACCGCCTAATTTATCGGCTAACCAACCGCCTAAAGGTCGTACTAACGCACCCACTAGGGGGCCTAAAAAGGCGTATTGTAGTGGATTAACATCAGGAAACAAGGTTTTGGTCAACATCGGCAAACCTGCGGAATAGCCAATAAATGAACCGAATGTACCCGTATAAAGCCAGCACATAATCCAGTTGTGTTTACGTTTAAAGATAATAGCTTGTTCTTTAAATGAGGCTTTTGCCGAAGCAATATCATTCATACCAAACCATGCTGCTATGCTGGTAGCAACAATAAAGGGTACCCAGATAAAGCCCGCATTTTGTAACCACAGTGATTTATGTACTTCGCCTTTTATCCAGTCTTGCGGATCGCCACCAAACGCGCCAAACACGCCAGCTGTAATGACTAACGGTACAACGAACTGTACGGTACTCACACCCAAGTTTCCTAAACCCGCATTCAAACCTAAGGCTGTACCTTTTTGTGCTTGCGGAAAAAAGAAACTGATATTCGCCATGCTAGAGGCAAAATTACCACCACCGAAACCGCACAATAACGCCAATACTAGCATTAAGACAAACGGGGTATTGATGTCTTGTACTGCAAAACCTATCCAAATTGCAGGCAATAACAAGGATGCGGTGCTGATAGCTGTCCAACGTCTGCCGCCAAAAATAGGCACCATGAACGAATAGAAGATTCGCAACGTCGCACCTGATAAACCTGGCAAAGCAGTCAGCCAGAATAATTCGTTGGTGGTGTATTTAAAGCCGATATTCGGTAGGTTGGTTACTACTACGCTCCACACCATCCACACAGCAAAAGCCAGCAGTAAGGCAGGAATACTAATCCACAAGTTGCGGTTAGCGATTTTTTTCCCTGTTGTTTCCCAAAAGCTTGGGTCTTCAGGATTCCATTCTGTCAGCACTAACGGTGATGGATGACTTAATTCAGGCAAATCTCTGGAAACTTTTGCTAATTCTGGCACAACGCGACGCTCCGATTTAACAATAGAGAAGTGCATCCAAACCAGTGCAATGATGTCCAATACAAACAGTAACATGAAGCAACTGCTCCAAACACCAGTCAGGTCGTTCAGCATACCGAATGTCAACGGTAGCAAAAATCCGCCCAAACCACCGACCATACCGACTGCTCCGCCCACAGAGCCAACGCTGTCGGGATAATAAACAGGAATATGTTTATAAACAGCCGCCTTACCGAAGGACATAAATAGTCCGAGGATACAAATAAGTAAAATAAAACCAATTGGTTGAATAGCTAAGCTGAAAACAATGTCACCTCTGATGCCATGTACAATATAATTTGTCGGTGGATAGGACAGGAAAAACGTACAAATCGCACCCGCAATGAAGGTCGCGTACATGATTAGCCGTGCGCCATAACGGTCAGATAACCAACCACCCAATGCACGAAACAGACTGGCAAAAATAGAGAATGAGGCGGCTAACATACCCGCAGTTTTAATATCGAAACCGTAAGCACCGACTAAGTAGCGCGGCAACCATAGAGCTAAGGCAACAAATGCTCCGAATACGCAAAAGTAATACAGCGAAAATCGCCAGACCTGCATGTTTTTCAGTGGTTTTAACTGGTCAGCAAAAGACACATGTTTCAATCCTGCTGCACGTCGTGCTTTCAACGTTGGCTCGTCTTCGGTTGCCAGCCAGAATATAACTGCCATTGTTAGTAGAATTAATGCCCAGATTTGCGCGACCGCATGCCAGCCAAAAGCGACCATCACAAAAGGCGCGATGAATTTAGTCACCGCTGCACCAACATTACCTAATCCAAAAATACCAAGGGCAATGCCTTGTTTTTCAGGGGGATACCAGCGCGAAACGTAGGCAATCCCTACTGCGAATGAACCGCCAGCGATTCCGACCCCTAACGCAGCAACTAAATATAGGATATAAGTGTCAACTGTAGTGAGTAATAACGTGGCAATGGCGGCTGTGACCATGACGCAGGCGTAAATAATTCGTCCGCCGTATTGGTCACTCCAAATGCCCAATATGAGTCGAATGAGTGAGCCTGAAAGAATCGGTGTACCAATGAGTAGACCAAATTCCGTTTCACTTAAGCCCAAGTCCTTTTGAATTTGTAAGCCGATGATAGAAAAGATTGTCCAGACCGCAAAACACACGGTAAACGCTACTGTACTTAAAAGTAACGCCTGCTTTTGCTGCTGTGGAGTTGCCTGAGATATTTCTGCCATATTTCCTCTTTAATTATATTGCATATTTAATTTGTGTATTCTAGCAGTCACTGCATCGGCGATATACTTCAATTATATTGCGGCATTTATATCCAGCGTTGAGGAATCAGTATTTTTGTGGTGTAATACCAGCGTTTTACGTCTTAATGCGCCTCTTACTTTATATTGAAAATTAAGGGGATGGTTTCGCCATAACTTGATTTGGAGGGTAGGCTTCAACTATGCAATTTACTATTAAAAAGGGTTTAGACCTTCCCATTACGGGCAGTCCTAAACAAGAAATTGAGAATGGCAATCAGGTTAAAACCGTTGCTATTCTGGGAATGGATTATGTAGGCATGAAGCCTACCATGATGGTCAATGAAGGGGATAAGGTCAAATTAGGTCAAGTTCTTTTTTCTGACAAGAAAAATCCTGGTGTCAATTTTACTTCACCAGCGGCTGGTGTAGTGAAATCAATTAATCGCGGAGCTAAACGCGTTTTGCAATCGGTGGTTATTGAGCTACATGGCTCTGCACACGAAACGTTTGCCAAGTATAAAGCAGCAGACTTGTCTAGTTTAACCGCGCAACAAGTACAAGAAAATTTAGTAGCGTCGGGCTTGTGGACGACATTACGCACACGTCCTTATGGCAAAATTCCAGCGGTAGACAGCAAACCTGCGTCTATTTTTGTGACTGCAATGGACACCCGTCCATTAGCCGCCGATCCTGAGTTTATCATTAAGGAACGTGCGGATGATTTTGCCAATGGCTTAAGCGTTATTGCTAAATTAACCGACGGCAAAACTTATCTTTGTAAAGCTACGGGTGATGAGATTGCGATAGGTAATGCACCTGTGACAGTCGCTGAATTCAAAGGACCTCATCCTGCGGGTTTACCCAGTACCCATATTCATTTTATTGATGCCGTTAATATCCATAAATTTGTGTGGCATATTGATTATCAAGCGGTTATTGCTATCGGTGCATTATTTACCACAGGACGTTTAAACGTTGAGCGTGTTATTTCGTTAGCAGGACCTACGGTTAAAAATCCGCGTTTAGTGCGTACTCGTGTGGGTGCGAATACTGATGATTTAGTCGCTGGTGAATTACTTGATGATGTTGAAAGTCGGGTTATTTCAGGCTCAGTATTATATGGTCATATCGCAACTGATTGGTCAGCTTATCTAGGTGCTTATAGTTTGCAGATTTCGGCATTACAAGAAGGTCGTGCGCGTGAATTTTTCGGCTGGATAGTAGCGGGTAAAGACAAGTATTCAGCATTGAATGTTTATACCTCTAGCGTAGATAAAAAACATAACCGTTTATTTCCGCTAACTACCGATAAAAATGGCAGTAATCGTGCGATTGTTCCTGTGGGCATTTATGAAACAGTCATGCCATTGGATATTTTGTCTACACCTTTATTAAAAGCCCTAGTCGTCGGTGATTCTGACCAAGCGCAATTATTAGGTTGCTTGGAGCTGGATGACGAAGATATGTCCTTATTTACTTTTGTTGATCCAGGTAAACATGATTTCGCCCCCGTTTTGCGTGCGAATTTAACTAAAATTGAGAAGGAGGGCTAATGTCGGCTAGAAAATTTTTAGACAGCATAGAGCCGTATTTTATCAAAGGTGCTAAATTGGAAAAGTATTACGGTCTCTATGAGATGGTCGATACATTCATTTATACTCCTGCTGATGTAACACGCGGTACAACTCACGTTCGTGATGGTAACGATTTAAAACGTACCATGACTTTTGTGGTAATTGCGACGTTTTTTTGTATTTTGATGGCAGTGTATAACACAGGCTATCAAGCTAACGTAGCAATGGCAGAAATGCACTTGGACAAAATTCCTAATTGGCGCAGTATTCCAATGACGATGTTTGGCTACAATCCATACAATCCTTTTTCCTGTGTCGTTCATGGTGCCTTATATTTCCTTCCCATTTATGTCATTACCTTGGCAATAGGTGGTATTTGGGAAGTTATTTTTGCAACCGTTCGCGGTCACGAAGTTAACGAAGGCTTTTTAGTCACTTCCATGTTATATACACTGATTATGCCACCCGATATGCCTTTATGGCAGGTCGCTTTGGGTATTTCTTTCGGTGTTGTGATTGGTAAAGAAGTCTTCGGTGGTACGGGTAAAAACTTTTTAAATCCTGCATTAAGCGGACGGGCATTTTTATATTTTGCTTATCCAGCGTCTATTTCTGGCGATTCAGTGTGGATAGCAGTGGATGGTTATACCGCAGCAACGCCATTAGGCTTAGCGGCTAACGGTGGTTTAGAAGCAGTTTACAATGCACACTACAGTTGGTTTCAAACCTTCTTTGGTTTTGAACCTGGTTGTTTAGGTGAAACTTCTACCCTCGCTATTTTACTGGGTGCGGCATTCTTGCTTTATACCCGCGTTGCCTCGTATCGCATCATGGGCGGTGTGTTTTTGGGTATGGTTGCTACCTCTGTCATGTTTAACATGATCGGCAGTGACACTAACCACATGTTTGCGTTTCCTTGGTATTGGCACTTAACCGTGGGCGGTTTCGCTTTTGGTATGGTGTATATGGCGACTGATCCTGTCAGTGCGGCGATGACTAATACAGGTCGTTGGATATTTGGCGCGTTAGTGGGTGGTATGACGGTATTAATCCGCGTAGTTAATCCTGCATTCCCCGAAGGCATTATGCTGGCAATTTTATTTTCCAATATGTTTGCCCCGACTATCGATTACTTTGTCATGCAGGCAAATATCAGAAGAAGGATGAAACGCCATGCTTAAATGCCAATATACTGAAAAACTTTGCTCAAAATTAGAGCAATGTGAGCATTACCAAAAATTCAGAGCTTATTGTCTAAAGGTTTTAGCATTAAGCAACGATAACCTAGAAAAAACCATCGCCATTGCAGTCGCACTGTGTTTAGTGTGTGCGGTGTTGGTGGCATTTGCTGCCGTCGCTTTAAAACCATTGCAAGTCAGTAACAAAGAATTGGACATGAAGAAAAATATTCTTGATGTTGCAGGTTTGTTACAAGCTGATAGCGATATTGAAAAAGTATTTTCCTCTCAAATTGAAGCCAAACTGGTCGATTTAGAAACAGGTGAGTATGCCGAAGGCAATGCCAACGAATACGACCAACGCAAAGCGGCAAAAGACCCTGCGCAAAGCGTCGCCATTCCTAAAGACAAAGACATTGCCCATATTCGTGTGAAAGCGAAACTGGCTAAAATTTATTTAGTTAAAGACGGCAACACCACTAAATCTATTATTTTACCTGTCAGTGGTTATGGTTTATGGTCAACGTTATATGGTTTCTTAGCCTTAGATGCTGACGGTCAAACCGTACAAAGCATCAACTTCTACGACCAAGCAGAAACTCCAGGATTAGGCGGCGAAGTCGTTAATCCAAAATGGCGTGCGTTGTGGAAAGGCAAAAAAGTCTATGCTGAAGCTGACCAAGCCTCATTAGAAAAAGGCTTGATTGGTGAAGCAGATAAAGGCGAGCCAGCATTAAGTTTGATTAAAGGCACAGTGGACACCAGCAAAGCAGGTTCACAATATCAAGTGGACGGTTTAGCGGGTGCATCATTAACCAGTACAGGCGTAACTAATTTAGTCAGATACTGGATGAGCAACGAAGGCTTTTCAACCTATTTATCCAAAGTCAGAACGGTTGCGGAGAAAAAATCATGAACGAAATTTTAACTGATGAAACCAAAAAGGTACTAACCGAACCCTTAGTCACCAACAACCCCATCACCTTGCAAGTGTTGGGTATTTGTTCAGCGTTAGCGGTGACATCACAAATGTCAACCTCGCTGATTATGGCGTTAGCGTTGACCTTAGTAACAGCGTGTTCTAGCGCGGCAATTTCTGCCATTCGTAACCATATTCCAAGCAGTATTCGGATTATCGTACAGATGACCATTATTGCATCATTAGTCATCGTGGTTGACCAAATCCTGAAAGCCTTTGCTTATGATGTGAGCAAACAATTATCGGTATTCGTGGGTTTGATTATTACCAACTGTATCGTAATGGGTCGCGCTGAAGCTTACGCCATGAAAAATCCACCACTGGAAAGTTTCATGGACGGTATCGGTAACGGTGCAGGTTACAGCTTGATTTTAATCATCGTGGCATTTTTCAGAGAAACCTTGGGTTCAGGTAAATTACTGGGCATTGAAGTTTTCAAGCTAACCAAAGATGGCGGCTGGTACGATCCAAACGGCTTAATGCTATTGCCACCTAGCGCATTTTTTATCATCGGCTTAATTATTTGGAGTGTCCGTCAATGGAAACCTGCTCAAAATGAAACCGTTGAATTTAAAATTATGTCGATTTCTCATGGTGAAGGAGGACATCACTAATGGAAAACTATATCAGTTTATTCGTTAAAGCGGTTTTCATTGAAAACCTCGCACTGTCCTTCTTTTTGGGGATGTGTACATTCATTGCAGTCTCGAAAAAAATCTCCACTGCAATGGGCTTGGGTATCGCGGTGATGGTCGTTCAAGCCATTACCGTCCCTGCCAACAACATCGTGTACCACGCGCTATTAAAAGAAGATGCACTTTCTTGGATGGGCATTACAGGCGTTGATTTAAGCTTCTTAGCACTATTAAGCTGTATCGGTATGATTGCCGCATTAGTACAAATTTTGGAAATGATTTTAGACAAATTCTTTCCTGCGTTGTACCACGCACTAGGCATATTCTTACCGTTAATCACCGTGAACTGCGCTATTTTAGGCGGCAGTTTGTTCATGATTGAACGCGACTACAACCTAGGTGAAAGTGTCACTTACGGCATAGGCAGTGGATTAGGTTGGGCATTAGCCATTACCGTCATGGCGGGTGTGCGCGAAAAACTCAAATACAGTGATATTCCTGCGGGCTTACAAGGTCTAGGCATTACCTTTATCACTGCGGGTCTGATGTCATTAGGCTTTATGGCCTTCTCTGGCATCCAACTTTAGGAAGGTATCAATATGCTGGAAATTATTTTAGGGATTATTATTTTCACTGGGCTGGTTATTGCCATGGTGTTTGTCATTATCGGCGCGAAAAGTAAATTGGTTGCCGAAGGTGATGTTGAAATCATCATCAATGATGAAAAGAAAATTCATGTGCCTTCGGGATCAAAACTACTGACTGCCTTATCGGATAACGGTTTGTTCGTGTCCTCAGCGTGTGGCGGTGGTGGTACTTGTGGACAATGTAAAGTAAAAGTCAAATCAGGCGGTGGTGAAATTTTACCGACTGAATTAGGACACATCACCAAACGCGAAGCCGCACACGGTGAGCGTTTAGCCTGTCAAGTGTCTATTAAACACGACATGGAAGTTGAAGTTGAAGACTCTGTATTCGGCGTGAAAAAATGGGAATGTACCGTTAAATCTAACGATAACGTTGCCACCTTCATCAAAGAATTGGTCTTACAACTGCCCGAAGGTGAAGCGATTAACTACCGTGCGGGTGGCTACATTCAAATTGAATGTCCTCCACACGTTGCGAAATACGCTGATTTTGATGTTGCAGATCGTTTCCATGAAGACTGGGACAAATTCAATATTTGGCGTTATGTGTCTACGGTAAAAGAACCCACTTTACGCGCTTATTCAATGGCTTCTTATCCTGAAGAAAAAGAAATCATGTTAAACGTGCGTATTGCCACACCACCACCCCGCGCCGATGAAAGCGTACCCCCTGGCATTATGTCATCGTTCATTTTTAACCTGAAACCAGGTGACAAAGTGCTGGTATCAGGGCCTTATGGTGAATTTTATGCCAAAGAAACTGATGCTGAAATGGTATTTGTTGGCGGTGGTGCAGGTATGGCTCCAATGCGTTCACACATCTTCGACCAACTCAGAAGATTGAAATCAAAACGCAAAATGACCTTCTGGTACGGTGCGCGTAGCAAACGCGAAATGTTCTATGTAGAAGATTTCGATATGTTAGCCAAAGAGAATGACAACTTTGAATGGCACGTCGCCTTGTCTGATCCATTACCCGACGACAATTGGGATGGTTACACAGGTTTTATTCACAACGTACTGTTTGAAGAATATCTAAAAAATCACCCAGCACCCGAAGATTGTGAATTCTATATGTGCGGGCCACCGATGATGAACGCCGCTGTTATCAAGATGTTATTAGATAACGGCGTTGAGCCAGAGAACATCATGCTTGATGATTTTGGTGGTTAAAGTCAGGGTTCAAACCTAGGTTTGATGCTTTTAAGAACGAGGAGATGGGCGGTTGCCTACTCCTCGTTTTTTATGGAAAAAGAAATTATCCCCAGTTCACTTATATGATAACATGACAACTATTATCAGACGTATAACACTTAAAGATTTTGTTCAACCTATTGTGTATTGTGGACGTTGTCCTACAGAAGCCGAGGGAAGCTTCCAAGTTTATACACTAGTTGATAACAATGTGAATACAACGATTGTAGATATTCAGAAGTTAGAGAACAAAGACAAGGAATCAGCCCTAAAAACATACATCAAAATTTTTCAACGGGTTGGTACAGGAGAACCTCTAAAAGATATGTTTGATGGCACACAGTATCATCAAGGGCATAACTTTAGTTATAAAGGTAATCCAATTTCTATTTGGCGATTATGGTTAGCAGGAGATATTCGTGTTTATTTTATCTTTCAGGATAAGAATATTTTGATTTTAAAAACATTAGCTAAAAGAAAAGATGATTTGAGTCAAGCTGAAAAAAAACACCTAGAAGATATAGTTAAAAAGTTTATCGATTGTCAAAAGAACAACCAAGTTCATATTGAGGATAAATCATGAATGATATATTAACAGTTCAAGAAAATGCGCTGGATGAGCAAAGTTTTTATAATTTATTTGCAGAATTCGATGCGTTAGAGCCGTTTGATATTAAAAAAGAGGAATTAGCGGCACAATTAACGGCTTTGTTATCCTATTCAAAAACAACACGCTCTGATTTTGCTCAATTATCTGGATGGCAAAAAAGCACTGTGACAGCCGTTCTTAATGGTAAAAGAAACCCTACGTTTAAAACATTATGGGAGTTTGCTCGTTATTTAGGATATGAAGCTGACCTTGTTTTTAGAGAACCCAATGAGTTGACCGCCCGTCAACCTTGGCAACCTAAAGAATGTCAAAGTCTTCATTTCCAAAGAGCTGAAAAAGTCATTTTAGATGTGGAAAAAGGCTGTCATTATGAGTTCTATGTCGGTTTTAACTTAGAGCCTATGTTTAGTAGTGTTATGAGAGATTCCAAACCAATGGCATCAACTACACTCATGTGGTTTACATCAAACGAAAATTAAGGAGTGAAATATGACAACAGATGCTTTAGATGACAAAAAAATAGATGTACAAACACAATCTGTTTATGCTGATAGAATTATTGGCATGGCATTAGGGCTTGGAGTATCAAAACTAATTTTAGGTAATGAAATCTCCCATGGCAATTATGCGCCAACATTAACCTTAGTAATGCCAACTTTGTCGCTTATGGACGCGTTAAATGGTTTGCAAAAATCTTTTGATGAAAACACGGAGAGTAAACAAAAGTTAATAGAACAACTCGATGCTCTCAGAGAGCGGTTAACTCAATAATCACTGTGTCTTGTTCCCAAGCTCCGCTTGGGAATGCCTGCCCTCAAGCTCTGCTTGCCGATTAATACTCCTTACAAATTGATGCAGGTGAGCCATATTTTAGGAATTGTGTTTTCCAATCCCTTGATTTGTATCGTATCTCTAAACCATAAAGATGAAGGTAAATGCTCTAACCTATTGGTTTTATTAACCAGCATTTTTTTAGGGACTACCAAGGAGCTGATTTAAGACTTGTCGATGTTTTTGACCTATGAGCAACTGTGTTAAAAATCAAGCTAAACCTGCGAAATCTGGATTCCATTCTGA